>CP075528.1:4277288-4582808 GCA_025808875.1 Enhydrobacter sp.
TCTTCCTGAGCTCGAACTCGTAGACGAAGGTCTGGCCCGGCTTGATGTGCGGCTGGGTGAGGCCGCCGACGCCATCCATGCCACAGGGCAGGAGCTGGCCGTGCCAGTGGATGGTGGTGTGCTCGGGCAGGCGGTTGGTGACGAAGATTCGCACCTTGTCGCCCTCGACCGCCTCGATGGTCGGGCCCGGGCTCTGGCCGTTGTAGCCCCACAGCCGGGCGATCATGCCGGGCGCCAGTTCACGCTCGACCGGCTCGGCAACGAGATGGAACTCCTTCCAGTCGCCGTTCTGACGCCATGGCAGGGTCCATCCGTTCAACGTCACCACCGGCTGATAGTCCGGCCCGCTGGTCGGATGGAGCGGTGGCTGCATGGTGTTCGTGGTCGTGGTCGGTGCCTCGGGAATCGACTGCGCCTGGACGCGGCCCGATACGGCGGCGGCGCCGAGCAGGGCGAGGCCGGAAGCTCCGACAAGATTGCGTCTGGAGAGGGACATGGTGATCTCCTGTGGCTAGAGCCCGAGCGGGATGGTTTGGGGAGGCGGCGTGGTATCGATGACGCCCGAGGGTGGGACGACGCCGCCCACGATCAGGGCGGATTGCAGGTCGGCGTCCGCCAGGTGGTAGTCGCGCAGCGCGTCGAGCGCCGCGATGTTGGCCTGGATGCGTTCGCGCTCCTCGACCAGAAGCTCGAACACATCGATCAACATGCCGTTGTAGCGCAGCAGCGCCTCCTCGGAGAGCTGCTGGCGCAACGGCACGATGCGGGTCATGTAGTAGCGCGCGATGTCGTAGTTTCCGCGATAGGCGGCATAGGCGAGCCGTGCCTCGGAGCGTGCATTGACCGACCGCTCGGCCAGACGATGGACGGCACGCATGTAGATTTCGCGTGCCGCGGCCGTTCTCGCCTCGCCGGTGTCGAAGATCGGGATCGCGATGCCCAGCTCGATGCCGTAGCGGTTCTTCGAGGTCTGTTCGCCCGACCTGCCGGTCTCGACCTCGTTCTTGTAGCTGCCGCCCAGCTCGAGGAACGTCAGGTACCGCGTTGCCTCGACGAAGCCCGCGGACTTGGCGAGCGTCACGATCTCGTAGCGCAGAATGATCAGGTCGACCCGCCGTCGCATCGCTTCGACTTCGACATCATCCAGCGTCTCTGGCGCGGAGGGCAGCGCCGCGAGTCTCGACGGGAGCCGATAGTCGAGGTCGCCGCCCCACAGTCCGAGTATCCGGTTCAAAGCCTCGCGCTCGCGGTGCGCGACCAGTCGCGCTTGAGCCACCTGGGCGCTGCGTTCGGCATAGAAGACCGAGACCCGCCCCTGGTCGAGCTTGTTGGCGGCACCCGTCTCGCCCAGTTGCCTCATCATGCGGGCGGAGGCATCGGCCGCTTCGCGCGCCTGTTCCAGCAGCGCCAGGCGATGCCGGGCGGCGACGGCCTTGATATAGGCTCGACGCGCATCGACGGCGAGGCTCAGCGTCGTCGCCACCGCGCGGTAACGCGCCTCCTCGAACTCGCGCTTGGCGATCTCGGTCCGCCTGGGCAACGTCGCCATCGCCAGCAGATTGCCGACGAGTTGCAGGCCGAGTTCCACGAAGTTGCCGGTGCCGAACGTGCGTGAGGCGACGATCGCCGGATTTGGCGGAAGACTCGCCTGCACGTATTCGGCCTCGGAAATGCCCAGGTCGTTGTAGGCCGCCTGCAGGCCGCGATTGTTCAGCAGCGCGATCTGCACCGCGGTCTGTTCGCTCAGCGGCTCCGACAGCAGGGCCTGCACACGCTCGCGGGCGCGGCGATAGTCCTCGGCCGAACTCAGCTTCACGGCATCGCGGCCGATCTCGCGGCGGACATTCTCGCTGACGGGCGCCATGCCGCCGTCGTCGGTGAACCGGGCGCAGCCCGCCGTCAGCAGGCAAAGGAGGGCGATCGTCGCAGCGCGTGTCAGCGTCATGGCGACTTCCCGGCGCCCGGCGCGACACCTTCGTTGAGCTCGCGCCACGGCTTGAGGGCGACCGGTGCATGTGGCGCGGTGCCACTCATCACCGGCCGGTAGGTCGTGGGCGCGACGGCCGCCTCGGGATCGGTCGGATCGGGCGAAGGCCCCAGCGGCAGCGGCGTCGCGCTGCAGCCGGCAGCCACTGCTGCCAGAGCAAAGACGCCGACGCAGTTACGTCGGAACGACATGATGATCCTCCGTGTCTGAAGACGAGCTGACGGTTCGTCGGCTCAGACTCGCGGAGGCGGCGGATCCCTGGTGAAGAGCAGACCGTCGAGGCTGGAGCTCCGCCCGGCCAGTCGGTCGACGACCTGCACCGGCATGTCGGCCGCGATATGGGGCATCACGGCATAGCCGATGACGACCGTGGGACAGCAAGCGCCGGTCGTGTGCTTGGCGTCGCCCATGTCGGAACAATCCATGTCGGCATGCTGCATGGGCGGCGCCGCGTGCACGACGACCGGCGGCGCGACCAAGGTCACCGCCGCCGCAAGCCACACCAGAATGCGCAGGAGCTTCATGCTACCGACGACGACTATCCAGCACTTCCATCAGTTCGTCGATCTTGACCTGCCGGTCACGTTCCGACCCGGCATGAAACGCATGGGCGACGCAGTGCTGCAAGTGATCATGCAGGATCTCCTGCTCGACCTTGTCGAGTGCCGCCCGCACCGCCCGCACCTGGTTGATGACGTCGATGCAATAGCGGTCCTCCTCGACCATGCGCGCCACGCCGCGCACCTGGCCCTCGATGCGGCCCAGCCGGGCGAGCTGCGACTTCTTCATCCGTTCATCCATGCTTGAACTATACCCCCGTAGGGTATAGATGGCAAGTCATGTCACACGCCTGCTGCCACGCTCCCGATCACGATCACGAGTTCACCGCCACCGACCCCGTCTGCGGCATGAAGGTAAAGGTCGCCACCGCCAAGCACACCACGGTGCATGACGGGCAGACCTATTACTTCTGCAATCCCAAGTGCCTGGCGAAGTTCACGGCCGAGCCGGACCGTTACCTGAAGCCGGCCGAAGCCAGGCAGCCCGACCTGCCGACCGGCACGATCTACACCTGCCCCATGCATCCGGAGATCCGCCAGGGCGGCCCGGGCAGCTGCCCGATCTGCGGCATGGCGCTCGAGCCCGAGATGGTGACGGCCGACGCCGCACCCAATGCCGAACTCGCCGACATGACGCGCCGCTTCTGGATCGGACTCGTCCTCGCCCTGCCCGTGTTCGTGCTCGAGATGGGCGGCCATCTCACCGGGCTGCACATGATGGTCGACGCCGGGACCTCCAACTGGATCCAGTTCGCCCTGGCCACGCCGGTCGTGCTGTGGGCCGGCTGGCCGTTCTTCGAGCGCGGCTGGCAGTCGCTCGAGACGCGCAACCTCAACATGTTCACCCTGATCGCCATGGGCACCGGCGTCGCCTGGACCTACAGCGTCGTCGCGATCGCCCTGCCCGGGATCTTTCCGCCCGCCTTCCGCGGCGCGGAGGGGACGGTCGCAGTCTATTTCGAAGCAGCGGCCGTGATCACGGTGCTGGTGCTGCTCGGCCAGGTGCTCGAGCTGCGCGCCCGCGAGCAGACCTCGGGCGCGATCCGCGCCCTGCTCGATCTCGCCCCCAGGACGGCGCGCCGGCTCGATGGCGACGGCAGCGACGAAGAGGTCTCGCTCGACGCCATCTCTGTCGGCGACCTCCTGCGCGTGCGGCCCGGCGAGAAGGTGCCGGTCGACGGCCAGGTGGTCGAGGGCCGCTCGTCGCTCGACGAATCGATGGTCACCGGCGAATCCATGCCTGTCACCAAGGAAGTTGGCGCCAAGCTGATCGGCGGCACCATGAACACGACGGGCGCGCTGGTGATGCGGGCGGAGAAGGTCGGCCGTGACACCATGCTGTCGTGCATCGTTCAGATGGTCGCCGACGCCCAGCGCAGCCGGGCGCCGATCCAGCGGCTGGCGGACCGGGTGTCGGGCTGGTTCGTGCCCGCGGTCGTCGCCGTGGCGATCGTGGCTTTTGCCGCGTGGGCGATGTTCGGTCCCGAGCCGCGCCTCGCCTTCGGCCTGGTCGCGGCAGTCACGGTGCTGATCATCGCCTGCCCCTGCGCGCTCGGCCTCGCCACGCCGATGTCGATCATGGTCGGCGTCGGGCGCGGTGCCCAGGCCGGCGTGCTGATCAAGAACGCCGAGGCGCTGGAGCGGCTGGAACGCATCGACACGCTGGTTGTCGACAAGACAGGCACCCTCACGGTCGGCAAACCCACGCTGACGGAGGTGACGGGCGGCATGGAGATGCTGCGGCTCGCCGCCAGTCTCGAGCGCGGCAGCGAGCATCCCTTGGCCGCGACGCTCGTGGCCGCCGCGGAAGCGCGCGGCCTCGCCCTCGCCCCGGTCGAGGATTTCAACGCCGCCGCCGGCCGGGGCGTGTCGGGAGTCGTCGAAGGCAAGCGGCTGGTGGTCGGCAATGCACGCTTCCTGACGGAGAACGGGGTCGATCTCGGCGATTTCAACCGGCCGATCATGCTCGCCGTCGACGGCAAGCTCGCCGGCACCTTCACGCTCGAGGACACGGTCAAGCCGACCACGCCCGCCGCCCTGCAGGCGCTGAGGGCGGACGGCATCCGCATCGTCATGCTGACCGGAGACAACCGCCGCACGGCCCGACAGGTCGCGGACGAACTCGGCATCGACGAGGTCGAGGCCGAAGTCCTGCCCGAGCACAAGAGCGCCGTGGTCGAGCGCTTGCGCCGCGAAGGCCGGGTGGTCGCGATGGCGGGCGACGGCGTGAACGACGCGCCGGCGCTGGCCGCCGCGGATATCGGCATCGCCATGGGCACCGGCACCGACGTCGCCATCGAAAGCGCCGGCGTCACCCTTCTCAAGGGCGACCTCATGGGCATCGTCAAGGCACGCCGGCTCTCCCAGGCGACCATGCGCAACATCCGGCAGAACCTGTTCTTCGCCTTCGTCTACAATGCCGCGGGCGTGCCGATCGCCGCCGGCGTGCTCTACCCGGTGTTCGGGCTGCTGCTCTCGCCGATGATCGCCGCGGCCGCGATGGCGCTGAGCTCGGTGAGCGTCATCGGCAATGCACTGAGACTGCGACGCCTGCACCTTTAGCCGCAGCCCCGACGCTTTGCGCTTGATCCGGTTGGACGGACGTCGGAAACGGGGGGGGCGAGCCATGCTTCTGATCCGCCGCTCTCGCCGCGCCGCCACCGCCGTCCGGACCGTTTCGCCGGGCGGAGAGCTGTTCGTCGCGTCGGTGGTGGTGTGCATGCTGCTCTCCTCGTTCGGCGACGCCGTCGATGTCAGCATCGCCGGCGAGGCCGGCCTCGAGTTCATGCTGTTCGATTTCGCGGGCGAGCTGTCGCTGCTGGCGATGAGTCAGTGGAACCTGTTTCAGCTCCTGATGGCCGGCGGCGCGCTGGCGACGGGCATCGCCGCCCTGGCGACACTGGCGCGGGCCCTCGTGCAATCCCCACGTCCCGGCCCGAAACGGCCGGTCGAGAAGGTTCCAATTCGCCTCTGACGAACGACTGAGAGGATCGGCGGCGCGACGGAGAGGTCGCGGCCGCCGGTCGCCGTTCATTCGACCGTTGGAGACTTCCGTGGACATCGATTTCAGCTCGGGCGCGTTCTGGTCCGCCCTCTTCGCCATCGTGCTCATCGACCTGGTTCTGGCAGGCGACAATGCACTCATCATCGGCCTGGTCGCGCGCAACCTGCCGAAGGAACTGCAGCGCAAGGTCATCTTCTGGGGCACGTTCGGCGCCATCGCCATCCGCGCCGTGATGGCGATTCTGGTCGTCTACATCCTCGCCGTGCCGGGCTTCATGTTCGTCGGCGGCCTCGCCCTGCTCTGGATCGCGCGCAAGCTTCTGACGCCGGACGACGGCGGCGGCGAGAGCCATCTGGTCAAGGGCCCGGCGACGTCGTTCGCCGGCGCGGTGCGCACCATCGTCATCGCCGACGCGGTGATGGGCATCGACAACGTGCTCGGCATCGGCGGTGCCGCCGGCGGCAACGTCGCGCTGATCGTCTTCGGCCTCGCCATCAGCGTGCCGATCATCGTGTGGGGCAGCCATCTGGTGATCAAGCTGGTCGACCGTTACCCGTCGGTGATCCTGCTGGGCGGCGCGGTCCTGGCCTGGACCGGCTACACCATGATCGTGCGCGAGCCGTTCCTCGTCGGCTGGTTCGAGGCACGCCAGCCAGCGAAGTTCGTCGTCATGGTGCTGTGCTTCTCGGTGTCGCTGGCGCCCTGGTACAGCGAGCGCCTGTCGGAGAAGATGCGGCCGCTGGTCGTGCTGCTGCCGGCCCTGCTGGTCTGGCTGCTCGCCTTCGAGGCGGCATCCGGCATCTGGCACGTCCATGTCGACTACCTGAGGGCCACCAACATGGGCGAATACCTGCTGCACGCCGTCCGCTGGCTGGGATGGCTGCCGCTCGCGGCGCTGTTCCTGTGGGTGCGCGAACGGGTCACGGCGAGCCGCAAGTCGGCCACTTCATAGGCACTCATGCGAACCGCCCTCCTGGCACTCGCCACGGTCGTGCTGCTGCCCGTCGTCGCCGCCGGTCAGCAGGACGACGCTGCCTACTGCGCGCGCCTCGCCGATCTGGCGACGCGCTATCTCGGCAAGCGCATCGACGGCGCCAGCAAGCCGGACGTCGAGACGCTGGTCGCCGCCGACCGCTGCCAGAAGGGCGACACCGCGACGGGTCTGCGCATGCTGGAGAAGAAGCTGATCGACGGCGGCTTCACGCTGCCGGGGCGATGAGGCGGGCACGATGAGACGCGCCGGAACACTCGCCCTGCTCGCCGCCTGGTCGGCGCCGGTCGCCGCGCAAGCCGACGACGCGGCCTATTGCGCCCAGCTCGCCGACCTCGCGCGCCGCTACATCGGCCAGCAGGGCATGGGCAAGAACTCGCCCGATCTCGACACGGCAATCGCCATCGACCGCTGCGAAAAGGGCGACACCGCTTCGGGCATTCCGGTGCTCGAGCGCAAGCTGCGCCAGGGCGGCTTCAGCCTGCCGAAACGCTGAGCTCGCCGCCGGTCAGGCGCCGATAGGCCTCGAGGTAGCGCCGGCTGGTGGCATCCACCACGTCGGCCGGCAGGCGCGGGGCCGGCGCCTCGCCGTTCCAGCGCCCGGCATGGCGCTCGACATCGAGCCAGTCGCGCAGCGGCTGCTTGTCGAACGAGGGCTGCGGCCGTCCGGGCCGATAGCCGTCGGCCGGCCAGAAGCGCGAGCTGTCCGGCGTCATCACCTCGTCGATCAGCAGGATCTCGCCCGACCTGGTGCGGCCGAACTCGAACTTGGTGTCGGCGATGATGATGCCGCGCTCCAGCGCGACGTCGCGCCCGCGCGAGTAGACGAGGCGGGTGAGGCGCTCCAGTTCGGCGGTCGCTTCGGGGCCGAGGATCTCGCGCATGCGGTCGATCGTGATGTTCTCGTCATGGCCGCTCTCGGCCTTGGTCGCCGGCGAAAAGATCGGCGGGTCGAGCCGCCCGCTCTCCGGCAGGCCGGCAGGCAGCTTCTCCCCCGCCAGGGTTCCGCTGCCGGCGTACTCACGCCAGGCCGAGCCCGTGAGGTAGCCGCGAATCACGCACTCGATGGGAAACACCGTGCCGCGACGACACAGCATGGCGCGGCCGGCGATCTCGGCGCGATGCGGCGCCAGTGCCGGCACCGCCGCCACGATCGAAGCCGCATCGGCGGCGATCATGTGATGTCTCACCAGGCCGCCGAGCTGGCGGAACCACCAGGCGCTGGTCTGGGTCAGCACGGCGCCTTTCATTGGGATGGCTTCCGCCATCACCACATCGTAGGCGCTCACGCGATCGGTGGCGACCAGCAGCAGCCGGTCGCCGTCGACTTCATAGACATCGCGCACCTTGCCGCGAGCGATCCGCCGCAGCGGCAGATCGCTCGTCGTCATTGGCAGCATGCTATTTCTCGTGCCTCATCTCGTGGAACACTTCCTTGGCGGTCAGCAGCGCCTCTCGCACCGACGGCAGGCCGATATAGCCGCAGAGATGCATCAGCGCCTCGCTGAGCTCGTCCTCGGTCCAGCCCTCGTTGCGTGCCATGCGCAGATGGATGGCAAGCTCGGGCCAGCGCGCCTGGGCGGTGTCGGAGATCACGCAGATCAGCGCCTTGGTCTTGAGGTCGAGCCCGGGCCGCGACCACAGCATGCCGAACACCGCCTCGCGCGCGTAGTCGCCGAACTTCTTCATGATCGGGTCGTCGTAGACCGACTTGTTCATCTTGTCGGCGTACTGCGCGCCCATCAGCCTGGTGCGGATCTCGGTGCCCTTCTTGTAGTTCTCGCTCTCGGCCATGCGTCTCCTCCTTGGCGTGGAGCGGCACCCTAGCCCAACGCGGGCAACCGAAAAGCCCATATCTTCCAGTGTGTTGCAGTGCAGCACATCGATTGCGGCACGATCCGGCAGGTGCCATTCATGTCCGGCAGGTCAGCCATGAATGCATATCGGGACCGTTGACCGGCTTTTGCTGCGGCGCAATATCCGCGGCCTTCCGGCCGACCCGAGGGAGGGGGCCGTCTTGCATGGTCGACACGATTTCACTCGCTACCCCGACAGCACACCCGCGCCGCAAGCTCGGCCTCACCCTCGCGGCGCTGGGCGTCGTCTTCGGCGATATCGGCACCAGCCCGCTCTACACCATCAAGGAATGCTTCGGCGCGTTCATCGGCCTCGAGCCGACGCAGGACAATGTGCTCGGCATCCTGTCGCTGATCACCTGGGCGCTGATCATCGTCGTGACGATCAAGTACGTCACGATCGTCCTGCGTGCCGACAATCGCGGCGAGGGCGGCGTGCTGGCCCTGATGGCGCTGGTGTCGCGCCGGACCGGCCTGTCGAACGGACATCGCACCTTCTACGTCATGCTGGGAATTGCCGGCGCCGCGCTGTTCTACGGTGACTGCCTGCTCACGCCGGCCATCTCCGTGCTGAGCGCGATCGAAGGCCTCAAGGTCGCCACACCCGCCTTCGAACCCCTCGTCGTGCCGCTGGCCGTTGGCGTGATCGTGGCGCTGTTCGCCGTGCAGAGGTTCGGCACCGCCGGCGTCGGCCGGTGGTTCGGCCCGATCACGCTGATCTGGTTCGTCGTGTTGTTCATCCTCGGCGCCCGACAAATCGCCGAAACACCGCAGGTGCTGGCCGCCCTGTCGCCGCACCACGCCGTGGCGTTCGCCCTGCGGCACGGCGTCGTTGCCTTCGTGGCACTCGGCGCCGTCACGCTGGCAGTGACTGGCGCGGAGGCGCTCTACGCCGACATGGGCCATTTCGGACGTGCGCCGCTCCGCATCGGCTGGCTCGCCATCGTGCTGCCGGCGCTGCTCACCAACTATTACGGCCAGGGCGGCTTGCTGCTCGCCGATGCCGGGGCGGTCGAGAATCCATTCTTTCTCCTCGCGCCGGACTGGGCGCTCTATCCGCTGGTGGCGCTCGCGACCATGGCGACGGTGATCGCGTCGCAGGCGACGATTTCCGGCGCCTTCTCCGTTGCCCAGCAAGCCGCGCTGCTCGGCCTCAGCCCGCGCGTCCGCATACAGCACACCTCGGCCAACGAATTCGGCCAGATCTACGTTCCGGCCATCAACTGGATGCAGCTGGTCGGCGTCATCGTCCTCGTCGTCGGGTTCAAGTCGTCCGGCAGCCTCGCGGCCGCCTACGGTATCGCCGTCACGGGCACAATGCTGGTCACCACCATCCTGGTGATCGCACTGGCCGTTCGCGTCTGGAAGTGGCGCTGGCCGGTCGCGGTGCTGGCGCTGGGCGGCTTCCTTCTGGTCGATGTCACGTTGCTGTCGGCCAACATGCTGAAGTTCGCCCACGGCGGCTGGGTGCCGCTCGCTCTCGCCGTCGCGATCTTCACCGCCATGTGGACGTGGTTCAAAGGCCGCATGGCGGTGGCGCATCGCGAACGGGAAGACGCGCTGCCGATGGAGAGCCTGCTGTGCAGCATCAGCCCACAGCGCGTCCATCGGCCCCAGGGTACCGCTGTCTACCTCACCGCTTTCTCCGGCAATGCGCCGCACTCGCTGCTGCACAACCTCAAGCACAACGAGGTGTTGCACGAACAGGTCGTGCTGCTCACCGTGCAGGTGCCCGACGAGCCCTATGTGCCGCCCAATGCGCGGGCCCAGGTGAGCCATCTCGGCAAGGGCATGCACCATGTGATCCTGCGCTACGGCTTCATGGAGCAGCCCGACGTGCCGCGCGATCTCGCGCGACTGGCCAACCGCGGCGTGCCCTTCGATCCGATGCGCACGTCCTATTTCGTCGGCCGCAACACCTTCGTGGCCGCGAATCGTCCGCTGCTGCCGCGTTGGCAGGAGAAGCTTTTTCTCGTGCTTTCCCGCTTCGCCTCGAGCGCCGGCGACTTCTTCCGTCTGCCGACCAATCGCGTGGTCGAGCTCGGCAGCCGGATCGAAATCTAGGCCGGGATCACCACGCGCCGCAGCCGAACTTCAGCAGGTTGCCGTGCGGATCGTGGATGTAGAACTCCTTCATGTTCCAGGGCCGGACGAGGAAGGGCGACAACCCCGGCACCTCACGCCGCTCGAACTCCTCGAACAGCACCGACACCTGGCCACCGCGGATGTAGCAGGCGGTGTTCTCGCAGAGGTGACGGTCGACCGTCTTCCAGAAGTGAAGCTCCATCTCGTCGCGTCGTACGATCAGGTAGTCCGCGTCCGCGTAGGTCCGCTCGAATCCGAGACGATCGACGTAGAACGCCTCGCTCTCCGCGATGTCGAGCGACGCGAGGATCGGAATGGAGCGCGCCAGGTCGCCGTTCATGCGTCGAAACCGGTGAGCGAGATAGCGGCCGCGGCGGGCGGCTGGAGCCCGCGCGCAAGCAGTTCGGACAGGCGGCCGAAGATGCGGCTCGCCTCGGCGTGGCCGACGTCCTGCGCCACGGCCTCGGCAGCGACGTTCAGCAGGGCGTTGCCCGCAAGATCGCGGCAATCCGCGGGCAGGTTGTCGACGGCATCGGCGATCAGCCGCATGGCCTGCTGCAGGTCGGGAAGGCGGTTCGAAGTCATGGTCAGTTCATCCGCGCGCCGGCTTCGCCGGGCGACGGTGAGAGGCGCAGGCCGGCGGAAGCCAGGGCAAGGGCGAAGGTCTTGAGTCGGATCGCCGCGACCCGGGAGGCCGTGGGCGCCATCAGCACGTCGAGCGATGCCGCAAGCGGGCCGTCGTGGTCGCTTTGCGCGAGGCCACAGAGCGCAAGCAGCGTCGCTTCGTCGTGACTGACCTGCGAACAGGTCGGCAGATGGATGTGCATGGCGCGCCGGGCGCCGAACAGGAAAGCATCCATGGCGATGGCGAAGTCGGGGAGTGCCGACAACACGCCCGCCATCTTGAAGCCGGCATGCAGCGCCGATCCTTCAACCGGCAAACGACCCTCGACCTGCCACTGGCGCATCGCCCACAGCACGAACCGATCGGCGACCGGAAGACCGCAGGCACATCCGGGGCGTCCGCAGCCGGTTCGCGAGGGAGCGGTCGTGGCGCCGTATCCCTGTTCTGCTGGCCTTTCCATGCTTTTCATCCTGCGTCGACGGGGTTGACAGAGTGGCGCAGTCTATGCGATTGCGAGTCACTCGCAAGATAAAACGAGGTTCGACAAAAGATGGATGCGACACCGCCCGCGGCGAGCATGAGCAAACCGGAGGAATCGTCAGGACCTCCGGCGCGAAGCGTCGACAGCGCCAATCTGCTGGGCGGTCAGCGCGAACTGATCATCCTCCACGGCGACGACCGATATCGCTTGCGACTGACGGCATCCAACAAGCTGATCCTGACCAAGTAACGCCGAAGGTCCCATCCACCTTCGGTCAGACTGCCGAGCCAGCCGGCCCCACCCTGGGGACCATCGCCAGCCAGGCGCCTTTTTTCATTTGGGGCACCGGTATGACGACTCGCTCGGCTCTTTCTCTCGTTCTTCTGACCACCACGGCATTGGGAACGACGCTGTCGCTCCCCGTTCTTGCGCAAGACCTTCCGGAAGAGGCTCAAGCGCAAACCCAGGCGCCGTCACAGACAAGCCCGGCACAACCCACACAACTCGACGCCGTCACTACGGCAGCGACTCGCACGCGTCGACCGATCGACGCCATTCCCGGCACGGTGTCGGTGATCACCACCGAGGACATCGACCGCGAGAACATGCAGAACATGCGCGACCTCGTGCGCAACGAGCCGGGCGTGTCGGTCGGCAACCAGCCCGGCCGCGTCGGCTTCACCAACTTCGTCATCCGCGGCATCGGCGGCAACCGCGTGCTCATCATGGTCGACGGCCTGCGCGTGCCCGACTATCCCGGCACCAACCAGGGGCCCGGCACCTACACCCGCGACTTCACCGACCTCGAGAACGTCAAGCGCGTCGAGATCATCCGCGGGCCCGCCTCGGCGCTCTACGGTTCGGACGCGCTGGGCGGCGTCGTCGCCTATATCACCAAGGATCCGTCCGATTACCTCGTTCCCGGCGGCAAGGACGTCTACGCCAGCGTCAAGGCGGCCTACGACAGCTCCAACTTCAGCTACGCCGAGACCTTCACCGGCGCGGTCCGTCAGGGGCCGTGGGAAGTGCTCGGCCTCTACACGCGGCGCGACGGCGGCAGCACGCAGATCAAGAGCTCAACTTATCAGCCCAATCCGCAAAACTTCTACGAGAACAACTTCCTCGCCAAGTTCGTGCTGCGCCCTACCGAGCACGACACGATTCGCGTCACCGGCGAATATGTCGAGAAGAACGTCAAGACCCAGGCCCTGTCGGGTGTCGGCAACTTCCCCTCGCTGTTCGCAACCATCTTCGACGACTGGTCGAACGACACGAACCAGCGCTATCGCATCTCGGGCCAATGGGTGCACGAGGCGCCGATCGGCTTCGTCGATCGACTCGACTTCATGGCCTACTACACCAACGTGACGCGCCAGGAAGATGCGATGCAGCTGCGCGGTCCGGCCAACGGTCCGATCCCGACCAACTTCCGAACCACGACCAATTCATTCTATCAGGATATCGCCGGCGCCGAGCTGCAGCTCGACAGCAAGGGCAGGCTGCTCGACATGGAGCACGCCCTCACCTACGGCCTCTCCTTCTCCTACACGATGACGTCGCGACCGCGTGACCGTACCCAGGTCACCATGGCGACGGGCGCCACCACCAAGACGGTGGCGGGCGAGACGTTTCCCAACAAGAACTTCCCCGACACCCAGACCGTCCAGGCCGGCGTCTATGTGCAGGACGAGATCACGTCGGGTCGGTTGACGGCGACGCCCGGCGTGCGCCTCGACTACTACAGCCTGCAGCCGGACCCCGACCCCGCGTTCTGGCGCTCGAGCGGCGCGGTCAACCTGCTGCCGTCCGGCAACACCTACTGGTCGGTGTCGCCCAAGATGGGTCTGCTCTATCGCGTCACCGAGGAATACTCGGGCTACTTCCAATATGCCCGCGGCTTCCGCGCGCCGCCCTACGACAACGCCAACTTCGCCTTCACCAACAACGCGTCGTTCTACCAGATCCTGCCCAACGCCAACCTGAAGCCGGAGACCAGCGACAGCTTCGAGGTCGGCGTGCGCGGCAAGTATCGCAACGGCTCGAGCTTCGCCCTGTCGGGTTTCTACAACCTGTACAACGACTTCATCGAGACCGTGACCTTGCGTGCGCCGGCGCCGCCGGCCCTCACCGTCTTCCAGTTTCAGAACCTCTCCAACGTCACGATCTGGGGCTTCGAGGCGCGCGGCGAGTATCGCTTCCTGCCGGAATGGGCGATCGCGGGCTGGTTCGCCTATGCCAAGGGCACGGACAATTCGACCGGTCTGCCGATCGACTCGGTCGACCCGTGGAAGCTGCAAGGCCGCGTGCGCTACGGCAAGGGTACCGGCTTTGGCGCACAGATCATCGGCACCGTGGTCGGTCAGCACGATCAGGTGAGCAACCCGACCTATTTCCAGGCACCCTCCTACTTCAACCTCGACGCGACGATCTCCTACGACTGGAACCGGATCGTCACGATCAATGCCGGCGCCTTCAACATCACCAATGCCCAATACTGGAACTCGCAGGACGTCATCGGCCTGGCGGCCAACAACACGCAGCTCGAGCGCTACACCCAGCCCGGCCGATACTTCGGTGTCAACCTGACGGCTCGATGGTAGTCGCGGCGGCCCTCTCCGCCGAGCGACTGCCGGCGCCATCGACACGCGGCTCCCGCGCGTCGATGGCGTTGTCGCTTGCGTTGCACGGCGCCGCGCTGTTACCGCTGCTCCTCGCCGGTCTCGCCGGCGGTGCTGCCACCGATGCGGCGCTGTATGTCGAGCTCACGCTGGCCGCTCCGGCACCGTCCGTGGTGGACCGCGACGATGGCCCGGCCGGCGAGGAAACGCCTCCCGCTTCGCCGCCGACCGAGACCTCTTCCGCCGAGTCGATCGACCTGCCGCCGCCCGACCAGCCGCCGCCCCTCGACACCGCACAGCTCCTTCCATCCCTGCCGCCGCCGCAGGCTGCGCCGGAGCCCGAAATAAAGATCGAACTGCCGCCGCCCGACGAACCGCCGCCTCTGAACACGGCCGACCTGAAGCCCGTCGATCCGCCAAAGCAGGAAGCGGTGCAGAAGACGCCACCGCCAGAGATACCACCGACACCGGTGAAGCCGCCCGATCGCGCCCCGGTGAGGGCCGCCGCCAAACCCGCCGCCAGGCCGGGAGGTCGGGCCGCACCCGTGACGCAAACGTCGGCGGCGCCCGACAGCGGAGATGCCCAGGCGACCCAAGCCATGGCGGCGGCACAGGAACCGGCCATCGTCTTCGAGGGCAAGCCGCGCTTTCGCGTGCCGCCACGCCCGGCAGCCTATCCGCCGCGCGCCGTCGAACTCGGCCAGCAAGGCGAGACATTGATCCGCGTTCGCCTCGATCCCGACGGTTCGGCCGCAGAAATCGTGCTGTGGCGCGGCAGCGGCTTCGAGCTGCTCGACCGCGCCGCAATCACGGCAGTGCGCGGCTGGCAGTTCCTGCCCGCCATCCGGGGGGGCCGCGCCGTCGCCGCGTGGGTCGAGATTCCCGTGCGCTTTCATCTTCGTTGAGCAGAAAAGGAGAAAACATGCTCTCTCCCTCCAACACCGACCTCGCGGCGCGCTGGAGCCGGCTGCGTGGCGAGAAGCCGGCCCTGCGCATCCGCGATGCCGCCGCGACCCTCGGCGTGAGCGAAGCCGAGCTGATCGCTCTGGGCGTCGGGTCGACCGCGACACCACTCGACGGCGACTGGCGCGCGATCCTCAACGAGATGCCGTCGGTCGGCCGCGTGATGTGCCTGACGCGCAACGAGCACTGCGTGCACGAACGCCACGGCCGCTTCGACGACGTCCAGGTCAGCGGTCCGCATGGCTTGGTCCTCGGGCCCGACATCGATCTGCGGCTGTTCCTGGGCCAATGGAGGATCGGCTACGCGGTGCGCGAGCCGATCAGGACGGGCGAACGGCTGAGCCTGCAGTTCTTCGACTCGTCCGGCGAGGCGGTGCACAAGATCTACGCGACCGACGAGACCGATCGTGCCGCCTTCGACGCCCTGATCGCCCGGCACACGGCAGCGCCCGCACCCCTCGCGCTCATGCCGCGGGCTCTCGACCCGGTCGACCGGCCGGACAGCGAGATCGACGTCGCCGGCCTGCGCACCGCCTGGCGGGCGATGCAGGACACGCACGAGTTCTTCGGCATGCTCGGCAAGTTCAAGGTCGGTCGCCTGCAGGCATTGCGTCTGGCCGGCGAGGAGTTCGTGCGCGAGCTCCCGCCACGCGCCTTGCGCAGCGCCCTCGAGATGGCGAGCGCCGACAAGACACGCATCATGATCTTCGTCGGCAGCAAGGGTTGCATCCAGATTCACACTGGCCCCGTGGAAAGGCTGGTCGAAACGCATGGCTGGTTCAACGTGCTGGATCCAACCTTCAACCTGCACCTGCGCCAGGATGCGGTGGCGCGCGTCTTCTCGGTGCGCAAGCCGACCAGCGACGGCATCGTGACCTCGATCGAGGCCTTCGACGGGCGCGACCGCAACATCCTGTTGATGTTCGGCGCACGCAAGCCCGGCGAGCCCGAACTCGAGTCCTGGCGCTCGCTCGTCGCTCGCCTCGAGAAGCGGGCGGCATCGTGAAGCGTCGGATCCTGATCGGCGGGCTCGGCGCGGTTCTCGCAGCTCCCGGTTCCGCGCTGGCCAAGCGTGCGCTGCGCATCGTATCGGTCGGCAGCGCCATCACCGAAATCATCTATGCGCTGGGCGCCGAGAAACATCTGGTCGGCGTCGACACGACGAGTCTCCATCCGGAAGAGGCGCGCGCATTGCCCCAGGTCGGCTACATGCGCGCCCTGTCCGCCGAGGGAGTGCTGTCGCTGAAGCCCAACCTGATCATCGCCACGACGGCGGCGGGACCAGCCGGCGCGTTGGAGCAGCTGCGGGCCACCGGCATCGAGGTGCTGATCCTGCCCGACCACTACGACTACGATAGCGTCGCCGCCAAGATCGAGGCGGTCGGCCGCCTGACCGGTCGCGAGGCTCGTGCCGGCGAGATGATCGACGAGGGCAAGCGCCAGATGGCCAGCCTCGCCGCCAGGCTCGCCGTGGCGACGACGCACCCGCGCGTGCTGTTCCTGCTGTCGATGGGCGGCGGGGCGCCACAGGCGGCGGGCCGCGGGACCGCTGCAGACGGGATCATTCGCCTGGGCGGGGGCGTGAACGCGATCGACGGCTACGCCGGCTATCGACCGCTGACGCCGGAATCGGTGATCGCCTCGCGCGCCGACTACGTTCTGGTGACTCGCCAGACCGTCGACGCCATGGGTGGGCTGCAAGCGCTGACGGACCAGCCGATCCTGCGCCAGACGCCGGCCGGCAAGGCGGGGCGTGTCGTTCAATTCGACGCCCTGCTGCTGCTGGGTTTCGGCCCCCGCACACCGCAGGCCGCGACCCAGCTCGCGTTGGCGCTCCATCCCGAGCTGGCGCGCGCACGGTGACCGTCTTCGCCTTGCAGCGCCCGATCCCGCTGTTCGCGCTCGCCGCGCTGGCGAGCGTCGTGGCTGGTCTGTGCATTGGCGCCTTTCCCGTGCGGTTGCCGCAGCTGCTGTCGGCCGTTGGCCTGTCGAGCGCGCCGCTCGACGAGACGACGGCCGCCGTCCTCTACGCCATCCGCGCACCGCGCGTACTCGCGGCCTTTGCCGTCGGCGCCGCGCTGGCCGCCGGTGGTGCGGCCATGCAGAGCCTGTTTCGCAATCCGCTCGCCGATCCCGGCCTGCTCGGCGTGTCGAGCGGCGCTGCTCTCGCAGCCGTCTCCGTCATCGTGCTCGGAGAGAAGGTGATGCACATCGTGCCGCCCGATCTGCGGCCCTGGTGCCTGCCGATCGCCGCCTTCCTCGGCGGCCTGGTGGCGACGCTCGCTGTCTACCGCATCGCGGCCCATCACGGCGCCGCCCTCATCGGCACCCTGCTGCTGGCCGGCATCGCGATCAACGCCGTGGCATCGGCCGGCATCGGCCTCCTGGTCTTCATCGCCGACGACCAACAGCTGCGCACCCTGATCTTCTGGACCATGGGCGGCTTCGGCTCCGTCACCTGGACGGCGATCCTGCCCGCTCTGCTGGTGCTGGCCGTCACGGTGCCGACGCTCCTGCCGGCGGCGCACCTGCTCGACGCCCTGGCGCTGGGCGAGCGCGAGGCGGGCCATGTCGGCGTCGATGTCGAGCGGCTGAAGCGCCGGCTCATCGCGCAAGTCGCACTCGCCGTCGGCGCCGGCGTCGCCATCTCGGGCATCGTCGGCTTCGTCGGCCTGATTGCGCCGCACATCGTGCGGCTGCTGCTCGGCCCTGCCCACCGCACCCTGCTGCCGGCGGCGGCGCTGTTCGGCGGCGCGTTCCTGGTGCTGGCCGACGCGCTGGCACGCACGATGGTCTCGCCCGCCGAGCTGCCGATCGGCGTGTTGACCGCGCTGGTCGGCGGACCCTTCTTTCTCTGGCTGCTGGCCAGCCGCGCCGCGCGCGAGGGCCTGTGATGCCGCTCCAGGCCAGATCGATCGAGGTGCGGGTCGGCACCAAGGCCCTGATCCAGGACGTCTCGCTCGATCTCGCGGCCGGAAAGTTCGTGGCCGTCATCGGTCCCAACGGCGCCGGCAAGAGCACTCTCCTGTCGGCCCTGGCCGGCGATCGGCCGCTGGCGGCCGGCCATGTGCTGCTCGACGGACAGCCGCTCGGGCGATGGACGAAGGTGGCGCTCGCCCAGCGGCGCGCCGTGCTGCCGCAGCACTCGTCGGTGGCGTTCGATTTCACCGGCCTTCAGGTGGCCATGCTCGGTCTGCTGGCCCACCGCGGCCGCTTCTCCGAGAAGGAGATGAGGACACGGGCGGAACGGTGCCTCGCCGAAACCGAGGCATTGGCCTTCGCCGACCGTCCCTACACCGTCTTGTCCGGCGGCGAGCGCCAGCGCATACAACTCGCTCGCGTCCTCGCCCAATGCGACGCCGATTCCGGCGCTGAGCCGTTCCTGCTGCTCGACGAGCCGATCGCCGGTCTCGATCTGTCTCATCAGCACGCGGCCCTGGCCAGCGCGCGACGCCGGGCCGATCGGGGGCTGGGCGTCCTGGCCGTGCTGCACGATGTCAACATGGCGTCGAACTACGCCGACGAGGTGGCGGTCATGGAGAATGGCCGGCTCACCGCTTTCGGACCGGCCGACATGGTGCTCGGCGCGGAACGACTGTCCCAGGTCTTCTCCACGCCCATTCAGCGGCTGGACACGCCCCATGGAGCGGTTTTCCTGAGCCCCGCGCCGGGCGGCGAAAAACGGACATAAACAAGCCGGAATCGACGGTAGAAGATAGCGGGTTCAGGAAACGAATCCGCAGGGACATGGGCGACCGCCCCACTCTTCTTCAGACGACGCGCCTGGGCGTGCGCCCATTGGGGGTGCGCGGCGAGCCGCTTCACACGGCGGCCGGTCAGCTGCTCGCCGTGATCCGCCGCCGACTGGGCGATGCGCCGGCCGATCTCCTGGCCGAACCGCAGCTGCGCGAATCGGGCGATGGCATCGACTGGTATGCCGCCCGCGGCGGCGAGGTGCGCCGCCTGGCAGATCTTCCCGACGCCGAACGCGCCGAGCTGCTGCGCAGGGTCGACGAGCGGCTCGAGGCAATCCGGGGACTGGGCCGCCAGCTCGAGGCCACACCCTCGAGCGACGAGGCGCGGCTGATCGGCCGCTCGCTACAGCTTGCCACACGCCGGCCATCGGACGACTTCGTCTATGTGGTCGACGGCGAGCCGGTCATTGTCGCCTGGGGCTACGAAGCCGACGCCGCCGCAAGCCTCCAGGGTTTCATGCCGGCCGTCGTGCCGATGGCGCGGCCCCAAGCCATCCTGGCCAGCGCTCCTGCCGTATTGCCATCGTCCCGGCTCGGCTGGTCGCGCTGGCTCAGCGCGTTGTTGTTCGGCCTGCTGTTGCTGCTGTTGCTGCTGCTCTTTTCCTGGCTGCTGCGCGCCTGCGCGCCGGTCGACCCGTCGCTCAACGTCGCCACGCTCGAGACGCCGGCTCCTCCCGCGCCCGAGCCGCCGCCCGATCCGACCCCGCTCTTGAAGGCCTCGCTCGACGACGCGCGAGCCGACGAGCAAAGACTGCGGGCCGAACTGGCAAGCCTCGAGGACGAGCTCAAGAAGAAGGTCGAGCAATGCAAGCCGATCGAACCTCCCAAGCCGCCGCCGCCGAAGCCGGCGGCTCCCCCGCCCCCGCCGCCGCAGGCGTCGCTGCCGCCACCGGTCAATCAGCCGCCACCCGGGCAGTTGCCGTGCGACTGGTCGGGCGATTCCGGCGGCGAAGGCGTCACCCGCAACAAGCACTATCTCGGTGACAAGCCGGGCTTCGTGGCGATCAACTACCAGCTCTTCGTCCGCCCCGACGACATCAAGGTCGTGTATCGCGGCCAAGTGCTGGCCACTACCGGCGGGCCTCGCAGCGGACGCGGCGGTATCGGCTTCAACTGGAACCCGGTGGCCGGGGATTATTCGGTCGATGTCATCGTAACGGGAGAGATGTGGGGAACCCGATGGACCTACAGCATGTCCTGCCCGCGCGGCGCCCGGTGAGGTAGCGCCATGCAGGCCGGTCCCCTGCTGCGCAGCGAGAGGCTGCAGCGCTACCGCGCGCTCGGCGCGGCAGGCGATCCCGTCTGGCGCACCGCCGGCCAGTTGCGCGCCGCCCTCGCCCAGCGACTGTCGCGCGAGCATGCCGACCTGCTGGCCGTGCCCGAGGTCGATCCGACAGGCAACCATATCGACTGGTACGCGCCGTTCGACGGCGAGGCCCGGCGACTGGGTGAGCTGCCGGAGAGCGAGCGAGCAGCGCTCCTCGACAAGGTGCACCGGCTGCACGCCGACATGGCCGCGCTCGCGCAATCGATGGAGGCGCCGGATCGCTCGAGCGCCGAGCACAGCTTCGCACGCCTGCTGCGCCACGCGCTCAGCGCGCCCGGCGAGGAAACGCTGCACGTCGTCGATGGCCGGCCCGTCATGACCTTTTGGGGCTTCGCCGCCGACGCCACCCTGCCGGGCGTGTTCCTGGCCAGCCCGCCGGTCGCACCTCGCCCGGCAGCGCGCGAAGCCGTTCTCGCTTCCACACCCGTGGTGCTGGCCCAACCGGGAATGCGCACCGCCTGGTGGCAATGGGTGTTGCTTGCGGCGTTGCTGCTGCTGTTGCTCGCCCTTCTCGCCTGGGCGATCCGACCCTACCTGCCGCATCTCGAGGCACGCCTGGCCGCCGAGGCCCGCGAGCGTGCGTTGGCCCTGGCGACCGACCAGCCCGTTGCGTTCCAGCAGACGCGCATGGCCAGCCTGATCCAGGACAACGAGCTGCTGCGCCGGGAACTGGCCAGCCTCGGCGAGGAAGCGACGCGACGCGGCGTCGATTGCGCGGCAGGACTCGTCGTTCCCGGTGGCGGCGTCGTCGGCGCGACTGGCGACGGCCCACCGATCGAGCGCGGCGCCGACCCGGATGCGAAGGCGGATGTCGACGTTGCCGCCAAGGGGCCGGACGAGAAGAGCACGACGCCGCTTCCCGGTGCACCGGACCAGGACAAGGCGAAGAGCCAGGACCAGGGCGGCAAGGATGAACCCAAGCCGATGGTCGTGCCACCCGAGGCAAAGCAGAAGCAGGATCTCGCCTTCCTCAAGGGCGACTGGCGTTCGCGCACCGGACTGGCGACGGCGCAGGGTGAAAAGGATCTGCGTCCAAGCTACACCCTCGACGACAAGGGCAAAGGCAAGGTGAGCTTCGTGCAGAAGAATGGTGCAGTGTGCGAGGCGCCCGCCGAGGCGCGCTGGGACGGTGGCAAGTTGGTGATCGAGGAGAAATCCAATCCCAAATGTAGCGACGGGCGCACCTATGCCCGCAATACCGTCAATTGCGAGATTGGCGCCGACGGCGTCGCGCAATGCAAGGGCAGCCAGCCCGGCGACAGCCGGAGCTACAACGTGCAAATTGGCCGTTGAATCGCCGAGAATGACCCACCAGTTGCACGCGACCCCATGAGCGACCTCGCCCGCCTGCCGAGCTATCCCAGCCCGACCACCCTGATCGCCCGTTCGGGCATCCAGTTCCTGGATTTCGGCCTCGATCCGGCAAAGCTGAAGGTCCGCGAATGGGGTTTCCACGACGCCGCCACCGGCAAGGGCGTCGACGACCTCGTGCAACTCGAATTCGACGAGGCGCGAGGTCAGTACGAAGTGGTCGAAAGCGGGCGCCGGCGCGCCGCCGAGCCCAATCTCGCCGTCACGGTCAAGGACGCGCTCGCGCCCTTTCTCGACAAATGGGTGCCCCTGCCGTTCCTGCAGGTGCGGCCGAACAACCAGTTCCGGGAGGGGCCGTCCGACTGGGCACGGGTCCGCGTCGTCGATCTCGAGGCGCGCTACGGCGAGGGCTTCCGCGACGAACAGGGCAACCGCTACCGCGCCGTGCTGGCCTTCGACACCGGCCTGATCGCCGAGGCCGAAGGCCGCGCCTATCTCGCGCCTTCCTCGAAGGACGTCACGTCGGGGGCGCTGTTCGCGCTGGCGCCGCAACAGCGTGCCAACCATTGGCTGCTGCGCCAGGGCTGGATGAACCAGTGGCTGGAGGAGTTGTTCCGCGAGCTCTTCCCGCGCGCCACGCTCGAGGAGATCGACAACGACATCAAGCAGAAGCCGCAGGAGCCGAGCGCCCGCTATCTCGCCTTCCTCGGCCTGCTTGCCGAGGCGGCGCACCTGCCTCCGATCAAGCTGGTGGGCGACGCCGAACGGCCGGGCCGCGGCGCCATCGAGGTCGACCTCGTGCTCGATGTCGGCAATTCGCGTACCTGCGGCCTGCTGATCGAGGCGTCGGGCGAATTGGGCGTCAACCTCAACGATTCATACGAACTGGCCTTGCGCGACCTCTCCCATCCCGAGAGCGTGCACAGCAAGCCGTTCGAGACGCGCGTCGAGTTCGCCCAGGCCTGGTTCGGCAAGAACCATCTGTCGCGCCTCGGCGGTCGCGCCGACGCCTTCGTCTGGCCGACCATGACGCGGGTCGGCCCGGAGGCGACGCGGCTCGCCGCGCGGCGCCGCGGCACCGAGGGCAACACCGGAATGTCGAGCCCCAAGCGCTATCTATGGGACGAGGAGCCGCAGACCCGCGAATGGCGCTTCAACGTCGCCTATGCCCAGGACCAGTCTGCGATGCCGGCCGCGGCGGGGCCGATGGCCCAGCTCATCAACCAGAAGGGTGAACCGCTGCACCTGCTGACACCCGATGCCGATTCGGCCGACCAGCTGCCGGTGTTCGAACCGCTCTACTCGCGATCCTCCATCATGACTTTCGCGCTGAGCGAGATCCTGCTGCAGGCGTTGACCCTGATGAACTCGCCGCAGCAGCGCGGCCGGCGCGCCCATGCCGAGATGCCGCGGCGGCTGCGCCGCATCGTGCTCACCCTGCCGACCGGCATGCCGCTCGCCGAACGCCTGATCTTCCGCAAGCGTGCCGAGGCGGCGCGCGACCTCGTCTGGATGATGATGGGCTGGAAGCTCGACGACGCCGCGGCGCCGGCGCCGCGTGTGCTGACCGACTGGGACGAGGCGAGTTGCACGCAACTCGTCTATCTCTACACCGAGGTGGCGCGCAACTTCGGCGGCGATGCGCGGCGCTTCTTCCAGATCGCGGGCAAGCAGCGGGGCAAGCCGTCGGACGGCACGCTCTCCGTCGCCAGCATCGACGTCGGCGGCGGCACCACCGATCTCATCATCAACAACTACCGCCTCGAGGGCGCCGGCACGTCGGTGACGCTGTTCCCGGAGCAGAGGTTCCGTGAGGGCTTCAGCGTCGCGGGCGACGATATCCTCCTGCGCGTCGTGCAGGGCCACGTCCTGCCGCCGATCGAGACGGCGATGCGCGCCGCCGGCATCTCCAACCCCGCCGATCTGATGGCCGAGCTGGTGGGTGGCGACCGCGGCGGCGAGGACATCATCCAGCGCAACCTGCGCCAGCAGTTCGCGCTCCAGATCGCCCATCCGATCGCCCTCGAGTTCCTGCGCGCCGCCGAAACCTACGACCCGGCCTCCGGTGTCGTCGCCGCCGAGCCGCGCTCCTACGAGTCTTTCTTCCCGGGTGGCACACGACCGTCTGCCGAAGTCGTCACCTTCGTCAACGAGGCGGCGCGCAAGCGCGGCGCCCGCGACTTCGATCTTCGCCAGACGACCTTCCCCATCGACCTGCCGGCACTCGACAAGACCGTGCGCGCGGAAATGGCGCGCGTGCTGGCGCCGCTTGCCGAGATCGTCCATGCCTACGATTGCGACATCCTGCTGCTCTCCGGCCGGCCGTCGCGCCTGCCGGGCATCCGCGCGCTGCTGATGGAGCTGCTGCCGCTGCCGCCCGAGCGGGTGATCGCCTTGCACGAGTATCGCGTCGGCGCCTGGTATCCGTTTCGCGACGCCCGCCTGCGCGTGGAGGATCCCAAGACCACCGTTGCCGTCGGCGCCATGATCGCCGCCCTCGCCCAGTCGCAGCTGCCCGACTTCTCGTTCCGCTCGGACCTGTTGCGCTCGCGCAGCATCGCCCGATACATCGGCAAGCTCGATGGCGGCGGCCGCCTGCAGCGCGAGGACCTCGTCTATCGCGACGTCGACCTCGACGACCGCGAATACGAACTGCCGGAAGTCTCCTTCGAGTTCCGCGGCCCCATGTGGCTCGGCGCCCGCCAACTCGACCTGGTGCGCTGGCCTGCGGCGCGCCTCTATGCGCTGGAGTTCGCCAAGCCGGAGCATGCCGAGCGGCACGCCCGCGAGACGCCATTCAAGGTGGCGCTGGCGCGTGTGAAGCCCAAGGACAAGGACTCCGGCGATGTCGAGCGCTTCCGACTGCGTCAGGTGACCAACCGCGACGGCCGCGCAGTGGCGCTCGACCGCCTCACTCTTCGCCTGCAGACCCTGCCGCGCCGCGAGGGTTACTGGCTCGACACGGGCATGCTGAAAACCGGTTGATGGACATGGATACAGTCGATCTCAAGCTGGCTCAGGACTGCGAGGCGCTGGCCGTCGCCGCGAGCGAGGGCGTGGGCTGGCTGAAGGGCGCGGCGACCTCGTCGCCGACCGTCGCGCAACAGGCGCCGTCGCTGATCAGCGAACTGCAGAAGGTGCGCAACCAGAGCCGGAAGCTGGCGCGCGCAGCGCGCCGGCGCATGTGCGTCGGCGTGTTCGGCCCCAGCCAGGCCGGCAAGTCCTACCTGGTATCCATTCTCGCCAGCCGCGACGGTCGTCCGCTGCAGGCGCGCTTCGCCGACAAGACGTACGATTTCCTGCGCGACATCAATCCGCCCGGCAATCGCGAATCGACCGGCCTCGTCACCCGCTTCGGCCTGGGGCTGAGCGACGTCTCGCCCGACTTTCCCGTGCGCGTGCGGCTGCTGACCCAGACCGACATCGTCAAGATCCTCGGCAACTCCTTCCTGCTCGACTTCGACCACCAGAAGGCGACGTTCGAGCGGCCCGACGGCGAGGCGATCCGCAAGCGCCTGGCCGAGCTGCGCGCCAGGATGCTGCCGGCGCCCCAGGGCGATCTGGATTCCGACGACGTGCTCGACCTGATCGAGTACTTCGACACTTTCTTCGCCGGCATCACCGCCGAGCTCCGGACCGACTTCTGGCGCGAGGCGATCGAGCTGGCGCCACGGCTGAGCGGCCACGACCGCGCCCGGCTGTGGTCCCTCCTCTGGTACGACTTCCAACCTTTCACCGACCTCTATCTCACGCTCTACGAGGGCCTGCAGAAGCTTGCCTTCGCACCCGAGGCGCTGCTCGGCATGGACGCCTTGATCCCGCGCGAGAAGAGCATCATCGACGTGCTCACCCTCGACCGGCTCGGCGCGGATTCTTCCGATGCGCTGCTGGTGCGCCCGCGACAGGCGGACCGCCGCAATGCGCCCGATGCGCGCTTGCCACGCTCGCTCGTCTGCGCCCTCACCGCCGAGCTCAGCGTCGCCATCGACGAGAAGCCGTGGGACTTCTTCGACCACACCGACCTGCTCGATTTCCCCGGGGCCCGCTCCCGCCTCAAGCTCGCCAACCTCGGCGACGTCGCCAAGGCCAAAGGCGTCTCCGAGGGCGCCAACCCGCTGCGCGAGCTGCTGCTGCGCGGCAAGGTCGCCTATCTCTTCCAGCGATATTCGGCGGAGCGCGAGCTCAGTGCCATGCTGCTCTGCATCCCCGACGGCAACCAGGAGGTCCGCGACCTTTCCGACATGATGACGGCCTGGATCGACCAGACGATCGGCGCCACGCCAACGGAACGCGCCAAACAGAAGAACGCGCTGTTCCTGGTGCTGACCAAGATGGACCGCGAGTTCGAGCAGAAGGCCGGCGAGACCGAGGAATCGCGCAAGCTGCGCTGGTCGGCGCGGCTCAACAACTCGCTGGTCAACAACTTCCGGGGCGAATGGCCGACCAACTGGAACGGACAGCCCTTCAACAACACGTTTTGGCTGCGCAATCCAACCGTCATCGACGAGCGGCTGATGGACTATCGTGACGGCCGCGAGATCGGCATCGCGGAGGCCTTCGCCGGGCGCGCCCTGGAGCTGCGCGAGCAGTTCCTCGCCAATGACGAGGTGCGGCGGCACGTCGCCCAGCCGGCGCGCGCCTGGGACGAGGCCTTCAAGGCCAACGACGGCGGCGTCTCCTATCTGGTGCAGAGCCTCATCCCGGTCTGCGACCCGGCGATCAAGCGCGCCCAGGTGCGCGGGCAGCTCGAGGTCCAGATCAGGCGCCTGGTCGACCGCCTGGCCGGCTTCCACAGCGCCTCCGACGGCGACGCTCGCGCCAACAAGCGCGAGCTCGTGCAGACGGTCCTGCGCGGCCTCGCCTCCTGCATCCAGCATCAGCTCTTCGGCGAGCTGGTCGCGGCGCTTCAGGTCGCGGACTCGGCGCTGCGCGACATCTACTTCCGCATCGCCACCGCCCGGGCCGGCGAGGAACCGGCGGGCCGCGGCGTCAAGGCGGCGGCGCCGGTCGGCCAGTCCTCGACCGGCGCCGCAGTCGATCTCGGCGCGATCTTCGCCGATGTCTTCGGCGAGGACGAGGGGCGGGCCGTGCCATCACCCTCGGGCATCCTCGAGGATCGCGCCGAACGCTTCGCCCGAGAAGCGGCCGAGTACTGGCTGGAGAACATGCGCCGCCTCGGCGCCGACGAGAAGGCACTGTCGCATTTCGGTGTCGACCGCCAGCATCTCGGCTGGTTGGTCGACGAACTGGTGGTGGGCGCGCATCGCCTGAAGCTGATCGACCGGCTCTCGTCCGACGTGCGCGCCCTCGAGAACGCCGCCAACGCCAAGTGGGAGGACGTCGCCGAGCGCCAGGTGCGCACCGCGGCTTCGGCACTCAACGGCTATGTCAGCGCGCTGGGCTTCGATCGCCTGCCGCTCGACCAGCGCCCAGGCCTGCCGCCACACGCGCCGACCCGGCGGGTCTTCCAGAGCCCGCCAACGCCCGATGGCGCACCCGTGCTGAGCGAAGAGCCGACGTCGATCTATGCCGACTACTGCAAGGACTGGATGCGAGCCTTCCTGCAGCTCGCGATGGACAATGTCGGCTACGAGGGCGGACGCGAGATCACCGCCGAGCAGAACGAGCGACTGGGGACGATCCTGCGCGCCGTTCCGGCCTGAGATCGCGGTCCATCGTGCGCGCTTCCGTTCACCCCCTGTCCAACCCCGGCCACGCTGTCCTGCGCGTTACCGAGATCGATGCCGCGCCGCAAGGGTTGGCCTTGTCGATCCAGCGCCAGCAGGGGCCGGACTCGCATCTCGCCGACGACGGCTGGCGCCGCACCGAGACCTGGCTGGTGCCGTCGCGGGTCAAGCGCAGCGGCACCGTGCTGGAATTCGAACTCGGGCCCGAAATCTGCGACCGGCTGGCTGGCGTCGCGACTGTTCGCTTGCGGATCCGGGAGCCCGACATCGGGGTGGTCGGAACGACGGTCGTCGCATGGCCACCGATGCTGACATCGGGTGCGGCGCATCACGGAGCCGATGACGACGACAACGTCGTTCGCTTGCGACGCGCTCTCGGGCCCGTCCGTGAAGAGGCCGCGCCCACGGAACCGCCACCCGCCCCGGCACCGCAGCCCGACCCGCCGTTGCGCGCGCTACGCGACCCGCCAACGCAGCCGCGCAACGTCGGCACCTGGGCATTCTATGGCGCTCTGCTCCTGGTGATCGTCGCCGGCGGTGCCTACGCCTACTGGCACTTCATGCGCGGCGAGGAGGCTCGGCCCGTCGCTGCCGCGCCGGCGCTGCCGCAGCCCGCACCAACCGCAGCCGCCGCATCGGGAAAGAAGTCGATCCGCGAAGTGACGGCGGAGTACTTCGCGACCAACCCCGGCCCCGAGGCCATGGTCGCGACCGCAAAGGCCTATGTGCAGGCCAACGATCTCGAGGGCGCCTTCCTCGTCTGGCGACGCGCCGCCGAAGCGGGCCATCCGGACGCACAGCTCGCGCTCGGCGAGTTCTACGATCCACTGGTCCAGCCGCCGAAGGCCGGCTTCACGCCGGACGGCCGTCGCGCCGTCGAATGGTACGAGCGTGCGGCACTGGCCGGCTCGGCCGAAGCGCAGCGCAAGGTCGGCCTCCTGCTGGCGAAGGGCGGCGCCGGCCTTTCCGCCGATACGGCCAAAGCGCGGACATGGCTGCAGCAGGCGGCGGCACAGAACGACGTCGATGCCCGGAAGGCCCTCGACTCGCTGCCCAAGTAGGCGGTCCTGGCGTTAGAGCGCCATACGGCTGTGCAGATCGAACATGATCCAGAAGCTGCCACCGACCATGATGAAGATCAGCAGGACGGTGAAGACGAGCGCCAGCAGGTTCTCGCGCGGCGTGGTCGTGAACTCGATGTGCAGGAAGAAGTGCAGATGGACCAGCACCTGCAGGACGGCGGCAATGCCGATCACGAGCAGCGTGCTCTGGGCCGGCAGGGCATGCGTGGCGACCAGCCAGAACGGGATGGCACTCAGCACCACGGCGAGCGCGAAGCCGATGAGGTAGGAGCGCAGCGCGTGGCGATCCATCAGACGAGCCCCGGCAGGTAGACGATGGAAAAGATGCCGACCCAGGCGATGTCGAGGAAGTGCCAGAACAGGCCAAGCCGCAGGAGTCGCGCCACGACCGGCACGGTGAGACCCTTGGCCTTGACCTGCGCCGCCATCACCAGAATCCAAAGCAGACCCATACTGACATGCACGCCGTGCGTGCCCACCAGGGTAAAGAAGGCCGAAAGAAATCCGCTGCGATCCGGACCCGCCCCCTGGGCGATCAGGCCCGCGAACTCGCGCACCTCGAGAACGACGAAGCCCAATCCGAGCAGGAAGGTGATGCCGAGCCAGAGCAGCACCCCGTCCGATCGGCCGGCGCGCGCCGACAGGCTGGCGAAGCCGAAGGTCATGCTGGAGACCAGCAGCAGGGCCGTCTCGACGGCTGCATTGCCGAGATCGAACAGTTCCCTGCCCGTCGGCCCGCCCGCCGTGCCGGGGATCATGATGGCATAGGTGGCGAACAGCAGCGCGAAAATGACCGCATCGCTCATGAGATAGAGCCAGAAGCCGAACGCGCGCTGCTCCTGCGTCTCCCTCTCCTCGCGCTCGTGGGCGGACAGCACGGCCGTGCTCATGACGGCCGCCCCATGGCGCGGAAACGCTCATCCTCGATCCTTTCGACCTCGGCCGCCGGGAGCGTGAACTCGGTGTCGTCGTCGGAGACGCGCAGGACCACCGCGGCGAACATCGCGAGCGCGCTCGCGACCGCCAGCCACCAGATGTGCCACACGATGGCAAAACCCAGCACGAAGGCGAGGCCGCCCAGCCCGACGGCAACCGCCGTGTTGGTCGGAAGGCGGATGTCCTCGTAGGCGGCCGGCCGCTTGTAGGGCACTCCCCTCTCCTTCATCAGCAGGAAAGGCTCGCGGTCGGTGACCGGCGGAAGAGCGGCGAAGTTGTAGGCGGGCGGCGGCGAGGCGGTGGCCCATTCGAGCGTGCGCCCGTCGTGCGGATCGCCCGTCAGGTCGCGTGTCAGCGCACGGTCGCGAATCGACACGAAGAGCTGCATCATCATGCAGCCGATGCCCATCGCGACGACGACGGCACCGAACGCCGCCACCATCAGGTAGGGCTGCCAGGACGGATCGTTGTAGGTCTCCATGCGCCGCGGCATGCCCTTCAGGCCGAGCAGGTAGAGCGGCATGAAGGCGAGATAGAAACCCACAATCCAGCACCAGAAGGAGCGGACGCCCCACTTGCGGTCGAGAGCGAAGCCGAATGCCTTGGGGAACCAGTACATGTAGCCGGCGAGATAACCGAACAGCACGCCCGGGATGATCATGTTGTGGAAGTGCGCGACCAGGAAGGTCGTGTTGTGCATCAGGTAGTCGGCCGGCGGAATCGCCAGCAGCACACCGGTCATGCCGCCGATCACGAACGTCACCATGAAGCCGATGCTCCACATCATCGACGGATGGAAGTCGATGCGGCCACGATACATCGTCAGCAGCCAGTTGAAGACCTTCACGCCGGTCGGCACGGCGATCACCATCGTCGCCACGCCGAAGACGGCGTTGACGTTGGCGCTCGAGCCCATGGTGAAGAAGTGGTGCAGCCAGACGGTGAAGGACAGGACGGCGATGGCCGCCGTGGCATAGACCAGCGATGCGTAGCCGAACAGGCGCTTGCGCGAGAAGGTCGCCACCACCTCGGAGAACACGCCGAACGCCGGCAGGATCAGGATGTAGACCTCCGGATGGCCCCAGATCCAGAACAGGTTGGCGTAGTTCATCATGTTGCCGCCATGCGCGTTCGTGAAGAAGTGCATGTCGGCAACCCGGTCGAGCGCGAGCAGCCCGCAGGCCACGGTGATGGCCGGGAAGGCGAAGATCATCAGCACGGAAGCGCAGAGCGCCGTCCACACGAAGGGCGTCATGCGCATCAACGTCATGCCCGGCGCTCGGCGCTTCAGGATGGTGACGACGAAATTGATGCCCGACATCGTCGAGCCGACACCGCTGATCAGGATCGCCCATATCCAGTAGTCGACGCCGACGCCGGGGTTGTGCTCGATGCCCGAATACGGCGGATAGCCCGTCCAGCCCGCGGTCGAGAACTTGCCGATCACCAGCGAGACCATGACGAGGCCCGCACCGGCCGCACTCAGCCACAGGCTGACGGCATTGAGGAAGGGAAAGGCCACGTCCCGCGTGCCGATCTGCAACGGCATGATGACGTTGATCAGACCGGTCATGAACGGCATCGCCATGAAGAAGATCATGATCGTGCCGTGCGACGAGAAGATCTGGTCGAAATGCTCGGGTGGCAGGTAGCCGCCCGAATCGAGCGCGAAGGCCTGCTGTGCCCGCATCATGATGGCGTCGACGAAGCCGCGCAGCAGCATGATCAGCGCCAGGACGATGTACATGACGCCGATGCGCTTGTGGTCGACGCTGGTCAGCCACTCCGTCCACAGATACTTCCAGGCCTTGAGCCAAGTGAGCACGACGGCCACCAGAAGGGCGCCGCCGACCGTGACCGCGGCGCCGCCGGCGGCAATGGCACTGTAGAGAGGCAGGGCATCCAGGGTGAGCTTGCCGAACATGACGTCTATCTCCGCGGCGCGGCGGCACCGCCGTGCGCGTGGTGGCCGTGCGGGCCCGAGTAGCGGGCGATGATCGATTCGTAGAGGCCGGGCTCGACTCCGCCATAGTATGCGACCGGATTGCGTCGGCTCTTGGCGGCAAGCGCTGCATAGGTGCCGGCATCGAGCCTCGCCGGCGCCTGTTTGGCGCGCGTCACCCACGCATCGTAGTCGGCCTGGGAAAGCGACACGACCTCGAAATGCTGGTCGGAGTAGCCGCTCCCGGAGTACTGGCTGTTACGCCCGACGAACTTCCCGGGCTGGTCGGCAAGCATCTGCAGCCGCGTCTGCATGCCGGCCATGGCGTAGATCTGGCCGGCAAGCTGTGGCACGTAGAAGGAGTTCATCACCGTGTCGGAGGTGATGCGCAGGCTCACCGGGCGACCGGCGGGGAAGGCGAGCTGGTTGACGGAAGCGATCCCCTGCTCGGGATAGATGAACAGCCACTTCCAATCCTGCGCGACGACCTGGACCTCAAGCGCCGTGCCGGCGCCCTCGATCGGCCGGTAGGGATCGAGCTTGTGCGTGCTGCGCCAGAGCAGCACGCCGAGCGCGATCACGATCAGCGCCGGGATCAGCCAGACGACGGCATCGACCCGCACCGACTCCGACCAGCTCGGCGCATATGCAGCTTGGGTGTTTGAGGCCCGGTAGCGCCAGGCGAACCACAAAGTGAGCACGATGACCGGTACGACGACGATCAGCATGACATAGAAGGCGTCGAACAACAGGTCGCGTTCGGCGAGTGCGATCGGGCCCTTGGGGTCGAGCACCGCGGAATGCCTGAGATCGCATCCCGCAACCACGACGGCCGCGGCGATGGCCAGCCCGGCTCTCGCAACCGCCCGTCGCCATCCGATCAAGCCCGTTCTCCCCCGTTTCGACCTATCGACGTCTCAACGGCAGATTGGGGCCACGCCTGGAGTCGGGCAACGATTTCTTTTTGAGACGCCTCCGGCTAGATTCTCTGTCCCGAACCGCTGGGAGGAGAGACGGGCGGCGGCGCGGGTCGGCCTCGGGGATCCTTGATCGTGCAGACGTCGGCTTTGAGGCGCTCTTTCAACACAGCGATCTGATCCTCGATCTGCTTGTTGGCGGCCTTCTGCTTCTCGATCTGGTCTTCCATCGCCTTGACCTGCTGGGAGTCGGGTCCCGGCGGCGCAGGCGGCGGCAATGGCGCAGGCAGGGTCACCGCGACATTGACGATCGGTCGATAGAACAGGTACCAGCCGAGTCCGAGACCGGCGGCGACCAGCAGGAAGCCGCCGAGGAGACCGCCCAGAATCCACGGCCATCTCGGTCTTTCGCGCGCGTCTTGCGGGGTCGGGTCTGACATGGTTATCGCTCTATTAAAGCAGCAAACGCCGGCCGAGCGGCGGAATTAGGGCGAAAGGCCGGCCTTGTGCGGTCGGCGACGATGATTAAGTGTATATGCACAGACAAGGAGTGTCCCATGACGGCCTGCATCGTCGGATGGTCCCACGGCAAATTCGGCAAGCTCGATGGCGAGACCAGTGAATCGCTGATCGTCAAGGCCGCCAGCGAGGCCATCGCCCACGCCGGCATCGCGCCCGGGGACATCGACGTCATCTATGTCGGCAACATGAACGGCGGCTTCGTGCGCCAGGAGTTCCACTCCTCGCTCGCGCTGCAGACCCATCCCGACCTGCGCTTCAAGCCCTCGACGCGCGTCGAGAACGCCTGCGCGACCGGCTCGGCCGCGATCCACATGGGCTTGAACACGCTCGCCGCCAAGAAGGCGCGCTTCGTGCTGGTGGTCGGGGTCGAGAAGATGACCGAACTCAACTCGGCGCAGGCCGGCGAGGTGCTGATCAAGGCCTCCTATGTCGCGGAGGAGGCGACCATCGAGGCAGGCTTCGCCGGCATCTTCGGCAAGATCACCTCGGCTTACTTCCAGCGCTACGGTGACAAGTCCGATGCGCTGGCCAAGATCGCGGTCAAGGCGCACAAGAACGGCGCCAAGAACCCCTTCGCGCACTTCCAGAAGGAGTTCGCCTACGAGTTCTGCCGCAACCCCTCGGACAAGAACCCGTTCGTGGCGGGACCGCTCAAGCGGACCGACTGCTCGCCGGTCACCGACGGCGCGGCAGCCGTCGTGCTGGCCGATGTCTCGACCGCACTCGGCATGAAACACGCCATCGCCTTCCGCGCCGCCGAGCACGTCAACGACTTCCTGCCGATGAGCAAGCGCGACATCGTCAAGTTCGAGGGACCGCAGCTCGCCTGGAAGCGCGCACTCGCCGAAGCCAAGCTCGACCTGCTCGACCTCTCGTTCGTGGAGACGCACGACTGTTTCACGTCGGCCGAGCTGATCGAATACGAAGCGATGGGCCTGACGGCGCCCGGCGAAGGCGAACGCGCCATCCTCGAAGGCTGGGTCGAGCGCGACGGCAAGCTGCCGATCAATGTCTCGGGCGGACTCAAGGCCAAGGGCCATCCCGTCGGCGCGACGGGCGTCAGTATGCACGTCATGGCGGCCATGCAGCTCGCGGGCGCAGCGCCCGAGGGCCTGCAGCTTCCAAAGGCCAGGATGGGCGGCGTGTTCAACATGGGCGGTGCCGCCGTGGCCAACTATGTGAGCATCCTGGAACCGCTGCGGTAGCTACTAGCCTATTGCTAATTGCGATCCAGCCCGAGTTCCTTGATCAGGTCTTGCGCGCGACGCAAGCGATCCTCCGTAGCTTTGAGGGGTTTTCGTTCGCGCACCTCGTCAACGAAGTCCTTTTCGTAACCGTTGTTCCGCAGAAAGACCATTGTAGCCGCCAACTCCAGAACGACATCTGACACAGAGGCCATAGACGTAAGGGCCGCCTTCGCCCTGTCCTGCGATAAATTCCCGAGCGCCTTGGGCTGCTTCTCTTTTGATGAGTACACTACATAAGTAACGTCCCGAGCGCCCGAACGCCTTTCATCGGCCTCGAAGTCATACAGTAGCGTTGCCATTTCGGCAGCCGACGCAACGTCCTCCGAATATGGACCATAATGATGGTAGTCGAACTCCGCATCAGAGTTCATACCGAGCTGATCAAGCAGATAAAAAGTCTTCTGGAGTCGCGTTTTGCCAACAAGCTTTTTATCAGCGTTCAGAGTGACGATTTCAGTCACTAGCTTTTCGGTATTCATTGTGTGACCCCCGTCCAGATCTTTTCGAGCTTCGCCAACTGTTCGGCATCTGAAACATACAAACGATAAAACTGCTCTCGCTCTGTGAGCGTCTTTATGACCGGCGACAGGATTTCAATACCGGTCGGTTGAGCATCAGACTCGTGTTCCTTCACGAGTACTTTGCTAAGCGCCGATGGACTATCGAAGTCGTAGGCCTTGTATGGGCTCAGCGCGTAGTCGTCTTCCAAGTAGGAAATGCCACCAGCATCGCGAAGAGCTTTCTTGAAGCGAAGACGAATATTTCCAGGCGGCTTCCCGCCAAGTTTCTCTGCGACGTCGAAGCATTTGTATAGACAACGATTCCGAAGGCGAGCGGCCAATTCTGCGATTTCTCCATCAAGCTCGTCCGCCATGCGGCCTAGTTCCGTCCAAATCACAGAATCATCCAAGCCGAGATATGCTTTGAGTTCTGGATTGGTGGTGGAGAAGAATTTGAGAAGCTGGCTGCCTGGAAAATTTGAAGAGTCGATCTTTCCCTCTCGTATTTGAGTACTGAACATTCGAAGGAGATGCTCGAGGATTTTCTCAGCACCACGGGTCGTCTTATGCATATAGACCATGATGTAAAGCCGATGCCGGGCCTCGATGTACTCTTCGGCAACCCGACGTCCTTTCGGACTTAAATACAAACAATCTGCATCGAAAGGATCATCGGTACCCACAGTGACCTTTCCAACTCTCAGACAATCGAATAGCCAATCCTGATCAAGATGACCGAACTGGACACCTGTCATCCGTCTATCTCGCTGAAGATAATCGAGTCGATCAGCGTCAAATTGACTGGAAACAATTGTCGCGAAAATGTCCTTCGGCTCCTCTTCCTTGAGAAGCCGCGCGATGTGGTCCGCAATTTTCGAATCTACGGCATTAAGAATTGCGTGGACCTCGGTATCGCCGAGAATGATGTCGGCGCTCCAATCCTCGTGATCTTTCCCCATTCCTGCTTTCGCCGTGGCGCCCTCAAACGCGTGACTGAACGGGCCATGACCCACGTCGTGAAGTAGCGCCGCGAGCAGGACGACCTGGCGGCGATATGCGTCGATCTTTTCTACTTGTCCCTCGATGAGGCGCACGAGATTGCGCGCCGTGTGATACACCCCGATCGAGTGAGCAAGTCGGCTGTGAGTCGCTCCGGGATAAACCAAGTCAGAGAATCCTAACTGTCGAATCCTGCGGAGCCTTTGCATCTCCCGAGAATTCAAAAGCCGCCACGCTATCTGATCGACGTCATCATTCCCTTTGAAGACAATCAGGCCAGATGACGTAAAGAATCTTTCGCAGAATTGGGCGGTGGCTCCCGCTCTGGTTAAGTTGGCGTTGCGAGACGACCGACGAAGCCAGTTCAACAAGGAGCCACCATGGAAGAGGATAGCAGAGGGGCCGAGCTCAGCAACGTGATCCGGATCGACGACGAGCGGGTGCGCGATCACCTGGGTCGGATCGTGCGGGGGACGGTCGAGGAGACACTGAACGCGATGCTGGAAGCGGAGGCCGATCGGCTGTGCAACGCGGGGCGCTACGAGCGGACGGCGGCGCGTCGCGATCAGCGTTCCGGCAGCTACGCTCGCAAGCTGCAGACCAAGGCCGGCGAGGTGACGCTGCAGGTGCCGAAGCTGCGGCGGCAGACCTTCGAGACGGCGATCATCGAGCGTTATCGGCGGCGCGAGAGCTCGGTGGAGGAAGCGTTGATCGAGATGTACCTGGCCGGCGTGTCGGTCCGGCGGGTCGAGGACATCACCGAGGCGTTGTGGGGCACGCGGGTCAGCCCCGGCACGGTGTCGAACCTCAACAAGAAGATCTACGGCCAGATCGAGGCCTGGCGGCACCAGCCGATCGAGGGCGCCCAGCCCTATCTCTATCTCGACGGCATCGTGCTCAAGCGCACCTGGGCGGGCGAGGTCCGCAACGTCTCGCTGCTGGTGGCGATCTCGGTCAACGCCGAGGGATACCGCCAGATTCTCGGTATCGTCGAGGGCGCCAAGGAGGACAAGGCCGGCTGGAGCGCCTTCCTGGGCCATCTCAAGGAGCGCGGCCTCGCCGGCGTCGAGCTGATCGTATCAGACGCCTGCATGGGCTTGGTCGAGAGTGCCGCCGAATACTTTCCCGAGGCGCGCTGGCAGCGCTGCATGGTGCACTTCTACCGCAACGTCTTCGGCCACGTGCCGGCCGGCAAACTGCGCGAGGTAGCGCTGATGCTCAAAGCCATCCATGCCCAGGAAGACCTTGCCGCCGCCCAGCGCAAGGCCGGCGAGGTCGTCGCTCGGCTCCACAGCATGAGGCTCGGCAAGGCGGCCGAGCTGGTCGAGACGGCGGTGCCCGAGACCCTGGCGTACTACGCGTTCCCCGAGGAGCATTGGCGCCGCATCAGGACCAACAACCCGCTCGAGCGCATCATGCGGGAGATTCGGCGACGGACACGCGTCGTCGGCGCCTTCCCCGACGGCAACTCGGCTCTCAACCTGGCCGCCGCCAGGCTACGCCATATCGCCGGCACCCGCTGGTCGACAAAACGATATCTGAACATGGCGCTGCTCAAGCAGCGCAATGCCATGACCGCTTAACCGGAGCAGGCCACCGACCAAAGTGCGAAAGATTCTGGACACTACCTCAGGCCATGAAGCGGATCTCGGATTCGCTGTGGTTTTGAGGGAGGGTCGCCAGCCATTCGCAGTTCTTGTTATGTTCTCGACCAATTCAGCCCAAGGGTCAAGTTATCAACAATTTGTATCATCTTGGTGGATAGTTACACAACCTTTAGTGTGAAGAAATCCTCAGAAAACACACGCCTTACGAGTCGGTCGAAGGTGAAGAGCCTCTGTAACGTGTCAGCGGGAGATAAAGGGTGAAACCGATCGGACATCGCGAAAGCGACGCGATCTTGGGGGCCATGCGGCAGGTGGCGCTGGCGGACGGACGGCCGCTCAGCCACGCCGATACGACGAGCATCCGGGGCGCCGCGCACTATCTGCTGCGGCGGCCGGAGATCGGCGACGTCGGCGCGCTCTCAGCGGTCGAGCCGGCCGACCTTGCCGCGACGCTCGACGACAGGGAGCTGCGGTCCGAGGCGGTGAAGTACCTTGCCATCATGGCGCTGGTCGACGGCGCGCTCGATCATGCAAAGCTCAGGCGCGTGCTGGAGTATTCGCGCGCACTCGATGTCGAGGCCGACTACCTGACCGACCTGGTCGAGGCGGCCTCGGGCCATCTCGCCTGGGCGACCGCCGACATGTGGCGCAAGAATTTCGACAGCGTGCTCAGCCGCTCTTCCGAAGGCCTCGATCCGGCAAAGTGGATCCGGCCTTATGGCGGGGCAAACGCCGATCCCGCGCTGATCGCCCGCTACGAGGCGCTGGGCGAGCTGCCGCAAAACACCTTCGGCAAGGTGTTGTGGGATTTCGACAAGGCGAACGGCTATCCATTCCCCGGCGACCCGATGGCACTCAACGCCGCCTTCGGCACTCCTCACGACTCCACGCACGTGATCTCAGGCTATGATACCAGTGCCCGTGGCGAACTGCTGGTCTCGACCTTCACCGCCGGCATGCATCCCATCAACCCGATGAGCGGCCATATCCTGCCGGTGATCTTCTTCTTCCACTTCGGCGAACAGCTCAACGACGTCGGCCACGCCGGCAAGGGCGGCCTCGATCCCGACGAATTCTGGCACGCCTGGGCGCGCGGCGCGGACATGACCGTCGATATTTTCAAGCCCGGCTGGAACGTGTGGGACTGGATCGAGCACGATCTCGAGCAACTGCGGCGCGACTGGAACGTCACGCCGCCGGGCCATCGATTCGCCTGAACGGAACTACACGACGGGGCTCGCGCCGCCATCGACGTTGATGGCGACACCAGTGACGAACGAGGCGGCGTCGGAGCAGAGGAAGCAGGCCATGCGGGCGAATTCCTCGGCCTTGCCCATGCGGCCGATCGGGATGCGGCCCTTCGCCATGTTGGCCAGGAACTGTTCCAGGCTCTCGCCCTTGCCGGCGGCCTTGTGGCGACGCACCCACTGGTCGCTCTCGATCAGGCCGACCAGCATGGCATTGACCAGCACGCCGTGCGGCGCGTTCTCCTTGGACAGCGCCTTGGTGAGCGCGAGGCCCGCGGCGCGGCTCACCGAGGTCGGCGTGCTGTCGGCGCCCGGCGCCTTGGCGCCGATGTTGAGCACGTTGACGATGCGGCCCCACTTGCGCTCACGCATGCCGGGCAGCGCCAGACGACAGAGCCGGATGGCGGCGAACAGCTTCAGGTCGAGGTCGCCCTGCCAATCTTCGTCGGTCACCGTATCGAACGGCTTGGCGTGGCTGATGCCGGCATTGTTCACGACGACATCGACCTTTCCGAAGTCGGCCGTCACCCGCTTCCAGGTGTCGGCGATGGGCTGAGCCTTGGCGACGTCGCAGGAATAGGCCTCGATCTTGGCGTTGGTCTTGCCGGCCGCCTTGGCGACCTCGGCCTTGGCTGCGGAAAGCACATCCTGCTTGCGCGCCAGCAACGCCACCGAAGCGCCCGAGGCAGCGAACTCCTTGGCCATGGCGAGACCCAGGCCCGTGCTCGCGCCGGTGATCAGGGCCACGCGGCCATCCATGCGTACGTCCATCTTGTTCCTCCCGAAATCGCCGTCGAAATCGGCCGACACCCTATCCGCAGATCACCGCGGCAGCGAGTCCGGAGCGTACTGCTTCAGGAATTCCGCGGTGGGAGGGATGGGCTTGATGACGTCGATGGCGATGCCGTTGGGGTCCTCGGTGATGAAGTGCCGCTGACCGAACGGCTCGTCCCGCAGAGTGAGATGAATCCTGAGACCTGACGCGATCGCCTTCTCGTACTCGGCGTCGACATCCTCGACCTCGAGATTCACCAGCACCCCGCTGGCCTTGTGCCGGAACGGCGCCGGGATCGTCTCATGCCGGTAGTCGAGGATGGCGAGGTTGGCCGCCGGCGATACGTCCGACACGAGGTGGACATACCAGTCCGACACGAAGGCTGGCTTGAACCGGAAGTGACGTTGCCAGAAGGCGGCGGTCCGCGCGACGTCGTCGGTGCAGAGCACCGTGTAGAATTGCGTGAGCTTCATGGCTGGCGCCTTTCCCGGGATTTACGTACTGTTTGTATGCAATTTCATTTAGATACAGGCTGTATGTATGTCAAGACCGAAGACACAGGCCGAACGGCTGGCGGCCACGCGGGCGGCACTGCTGCGGGCGGCGCATGCCATCTTCGCCGACGCGGGATACGATGCGGCCACCACCGAGGGGATCGTGAAGCGGGCCCGGGTGACGCGGGGCGCGCTCTATTACCACTTCACCGACAAGCGGGCGCTGTTCGAAGCCGTATTCGCCGACGTGGCTCGCGGCATCGCCGGCAAGGTCGACGCCATGGCGACGCCGATGGGCGATCCGCTCGCAGCGCTGGTCGAAGGAACGCGCGCCTTCCTCGACGCCTGCCTCGACCCGGCGGTGCGGCGCATCTATCTCGTCGACGCGCCGTCGGTGCTGGGCTGGCACCGTTGGCGCGAGATCGACGCGCCGCACGGCGTGCGCTCGCTGCGCGAGGGCGTGACGGCCGTTCTGGCGGCGCGGCCCGAAGCGGCTCTTGCCGTCGAGCCGGTGACCTTTCTTCTGTCGGGTGCCTTCAACGAGGCCGCGTTGTGGATCGCCGAAGCGAGGGACGAAAAGTCCGCGCGCCGCGAGATGGATCGCACGCTTGGCGAGCTCATCGAACGGCTGTTCGCGCCATCTCGATCGCGGCGAGCACGCGCTCGGGCGTAGCCGGCGCGTCGAGGCGGACGGCTTCGTTGCGTCCGGCGGCTGCGCCGATGGCGTCCTTCAGTGCCGTCCACACGGCCGTTGCCAGCAGGAGCGGCGGCTCGCCGACGGCCTTGGAACGGAAGATGGTGGCCTCGCGCGACGGCGCGTTGTCGAGCAGCTTCACGTTGAGGACCGTGGGCACGTCACGGCTGCCGGGAATTTTATAGGTCGAGGGTCCGACCGTGCGCAGCACGCCCTTCCTGTCCCACCACAGTTCCTCGCAGGTCAGCCAACCCTGGCCCTGCACGAAAGCGCCCTCGATCTGCCCGAGATCGATCGCCGGATTGAGCGACGCGCCGCAATCCTGGACGAGGTCGGCACGCAGCACGCGACTCTCGCCGGTCAGGGTGTCGATCGCGACTTCCGCCATCGCCGCGCCGTAGGAAAAGTAGAAGAACGGCCGGCCGCGCATTTTCGCGGGATCCCAATGCAGCTTGGGCGTCCTGTAGAAGCCGGTGGAGGACAGCGACACGCGCCCGAGATGGCAGAGCCGCGCCAGCTCGCCGAAGCTCAGCACCTGGTTGGAGCCCGGCCTGGCAATGCGTACGGCGCCGTCAGCCAGCTCGACCTCGCCTTCGCTCACGCCGAAGTGCTCGGCGGCATAGGCGACCATGCGCCGCTTGATCGTGTTGGCCGCCTCCCAGGCCGCCCACCCGTTGAGATCGGAGCCGGTGGAGGCGGCGGTCGGAGAGGTGTTGGGCACTTCCGCCGTCGACGTCGCGCTCGGTCGGATGCGATCGACGTCGACCTTGAACACCTCGGCCACGACCTGGGCCACCTTGACGAACAGGCCCTGCCCCATTTCGGTGCCGCCGTGATTCAGGCGGATCGAGCCGTCGGTGTAGACATGCACCAGTGCCCCCGCCTGGTTCATGTGGGGGATGTTGAAGGAGATGCCGAACTTCAGTGGGAAGAGGCCAAGGCCGCGTTTGAGGACCGGATGGGCGGCATTGAAGGCATCGACCTCGGCCCGTCGTCGGTCGAGCTCGCCCATCCGCCTTACCTCGGCCCAGCAGCGCCCCAGATGGTTCTCGTCGACGATCTGGCCGTACGGCGTTTCGTTCCGGCCGACGCCGCCATAGAAGTTCGCCGCGCGCACTTCGTTGGGGTCGCGCCCGAGAAAGCGCGCGATCCGATCGAGTGCATCCTCCATCACGACCACGCCCTGTGGTCCGCCGAAGCCGCGAAAGGCCGTGTTCGACTGCTTGTTGGTGCGGCAGGGATAGCCGACGGCGCGGACATGCGGGATGAAGTAGGCGTTGTCGACATGCGTGAGCGCGCGGGCGATGACGCCCGGCGTCATGTCGAGGCTCCAGCCGGCGTCGGCCGTGAGCGACGCGTCGAGCGCCAGCACGCGCCCGTCGCCATCGAAGCCCACCGTGTAGCGGTAGGCAAAGCCATGGCGTTTGCCGGTCGTCAGGATATCGATCTCGCGCGGCAGACGCAGCTTCACCGGCCGCCCGGTCTTGCGGGCCGCCAGCGCGGCGGCGGCGGCGACCCACGACGCGTTGCTCTCCTTGCCGCCGAAGCCGCCGCCGAGGCGGCGCACCACCGTGGTCACGCGGTTGAAGTCGCAGCCCAGGACGTGGGCACAGACATGCTGCACCTCGGTCGGATGCTGGGTCGAGGAATGCACGACGACGTCGCCGTCCTCACCCGGCAGGACAAAGGCGATCTGGCCTTCGAGGTAGAAGTGCTCCTGGCCGCCGACCGTGAACTCGGCGGTGAGCCGATGGGGTGCCACCTTCAGCGCGGCGTCGGGATCACCGCGCAGCAGGGTCGATGGCGCCTGCACGAACGATTTCCGGGCGAGCGCCGTCTCGATGTCGAGGATCGGCTCGCCGGGCTCGATCTCGACGATCGCGCGTTCGGCGGCATGGCGCGCCGCATCGAGCGTGTCGGCCACGACAAGGGCGAGCGGCTGGCCCGCGAACTCGACCTCTCCATCGGCGAACAAGGGCTCGTGCTTGCCGGGCCCGGCGATGTTGTTTTCGCCCGGGATGTCGCGCGCTGTGAAGGCCAGCACACCCCTGGGCAGCTCGAGCCGTCGGATCGAGCCGGCCGCCACCGGACTCAGCACCAGCGCGGCATGCAGGGTGCCGGGTGGCTCGGGCATATCGTCGATGTAGATCGCCTGTCCCGTGGCGTGCTTCAGCGCGCTGTCGTGCCGCTGCGCGGTGTGGACGCCTTTCATAGAGCCTCGACCTCGACGGCGTGGCGCGGCTGGGCGATGCGCAACTCGAGACGGCGCAGCAAATTGGCCGCGACGATCAGACGATACGATGCCGTGCCACGCCAGTCGTCGATCGGCTGGAAGTCGCGTGCCAGGGCCGCCGCCGCGGCAGTAAAGCCACCCTTCAGCAAAGCGGCTTCAGCGTTGCCCGCGCGTTTGGGGATCGCCGCCATGCCGCCGAAGGCCAGCCGTGCCTCTTCGACCTTGCCGTTCCCGATCCGCAGGCGATAGGCGCCGGCGACAGTGGAGATGTCCTGATCGCGCCGCTTGCTCACCTTGTCACAGTGGAAGATCTCACCGGGCTGAAGCTTCGGCACGGAGATGCTCTCGATCACCTCGTCGGGTGCCAGCGCAGTCTTGCGGTAACCGATGAAGAACTCCTCCAGCGGCAATTCGCGCGCACCGCGCCGGGAGACGAGGCGCAGCCTGGCTTCCAGCGCCAGCAGCACCGGCGGCATGTCGCCAATGGGGGATGCCGTGCCGAGATTGCCGCCGATCGTGCCCATGCAGCGGATCTGCCGCGACCCGAGCCGCGACAGGTACGGACGCAGCGCGGGAAAGGCCGCGATCAGCACCGGCATGGCATGGGCATAGGTGGCCGCCGCACCGAGCGTGATCTGCGCGTCGTCCTGCCCGATCGCCGTCAACTCGGCGACATTGGCGACATGGATCAGCGACGCCGGCGGCTTGCGCGAACGGCTGGCGAGCAGCCCGAGATCGGTGCCGCCGGCAAGCAGCAGTGCTTGCGGGTGCCCGGCACGCAGGTCGACGAGCTCGGCGAGACTGCGCGGTGCGAGGAAGCTGCCGTCGAACGCCGCCGAAGCGCTGCGCGCGGGTGCCGGAGTCGGCGCTTCGATCGCCATGCCGGCGACTTTGGCCATCGCGTCGACGATGGGACGATAGCCGGTGCAGCGGCAGAGATTGCCTGCAAGCGCGTCATGGATGGTCTCCGGATCGGCTTCCTCGCCACCGGCGGCAAAGGCGTAGGTCGACATCACGAAGCCTGGCGTGCAGAAGCCGCACTGCGTGGCATCGGCCTCCGCCATCGCCCGCTGCACCGGATGCGGCGCGCCGCCCGTGCCCAAAAGACCCTCGACCGTGCGCACTGCCCGACCATCGATCTGGCCCAGCATCGCGATGCAAGAGTTCATCGCCTCGCGCCGTCCGTCGGCGTGCTCGAGCACGACGGTGCAGGCGCCGCAGTCGCCTTCGGCACAGCCCTCCTTCGTGCCCTTCAGTCCGCGGCGATCGCGCAGCCAATCGAGCAGGGTCGTCATCGGCGAGACGCCGCCGGCATCGACGAGTTGATCGTTCAGGACGAAGCGAATGCAGTCCGCCATGCGGTCAAGATGCTTCGACCGACGAGCGCCCGCAAGCTCACGCCGGCATAGCCTGCGGCCGCGCCACCCAGACGAGGCCATGCCACGGCGGCGTTCGGTGATGCAGCCAAAAGTCGCGCGAGGCCTCTCGTTGCAGGCCGAGACGCCCCATTACGCCACGGGACCGATGGTTGTCGGCGGCCGTATAGGCAAGCACCTCGGCGAAGCCTTTTCGCTCAAAGCCGTCCTGCAGCGCAGCCCGCGCGGCCTCCGAGGCAAAACCCTCGCCCCAGGCCGACCGCACGAGGCGCCATCCGATCTCGGCATGCGGGCCGAGCGGATGTGCGGGATCGGACGGCATGATGCCGGCATAGCCAACAAACCGGCCCTGCCGGTCTTCGATCAGCCAGCGGCAGATGCCGTGCTGCTCGAAGGCCGCCCGATAGCGGTCAAACTTGGCATCGCTTTGGCGGCGATCCAAAGGTCCGCCGAGATCGGCCGCCACTTCCGGATCGGCGTTCAACGCCGCGAACGCCATTCGGTCGGCATCGCGCCAACTCCGCAGGACGAGACGCGACGTCGTGAGAATCATGAACGAAGCATACCTCCCGCAGCGTCAGCTTGCGCCCGTGGAAACGCCGTGATGCACTCGCCGCGCCCTGAAGAAAGGCATAAGCCATGGATCCCTATCGGTTCGCCTACTCGCCGATCGTCGAGCGGCCGAAACTCTCCTGGCCGAACGGCGCGCGTGTCGCGGTCTGGGTCTGCCCCAACATCGAGCACTACGAGTACGTTCCGGCCGAGGTGCGGGTGCGCAATCCGTGGCCGCGCATGCCGCATCCCGACGTGCTGGGCTATGGCGGCCGCGACTATGGCAACCGGGTCGGCCTGTGGCGGATGTTCGAGGTGCTCGACAGGCACGACGTGCGCTGCACCGTGTCGCTGTCGATGTCGGTCATCGAGATGTACCCCGAGATCCTGGAGGCCATGGAGGCGCGGCGCTGGGAGTACATGAGCCATGGCTACTTCAACACGCGCTACCACTGGGGCTACTCGCCCGAGGAAGAGCGCGAGGTCATCGAGCACAGCAAGGCGACGCATCTGCGCCTGACCGGACGGCGGCTGCGCGGCTGGTTCTCGCCCGCCATCTCAAACACGCTGAACACGCCCGATCTCGTGAAGGAAGCCGGCCTCGACTACATCTGCGATTTTTATCACGACGACCAGCCGACGCCGCTCGCCACCAGGCACGGCGTGCTGATGCACGTTCCCTACACGATGGATCTCAACGACGCGCTGATCTACCGCCAACCGGTCGAGGCCGAGGAATTCGCCCAGATGATCGTCGACCATTTCGACACGGTCTACCGCGAGGGCGGCGAGAACGGCCGCGTCATGTGCATCGCGCTGCATCCCTACATGATGGGGGCGCCGCACCGGCTCAGGCATCTCGACCGCGCGCTCGGCTACATCCGCAAGCACAAGGATGCCTGGATCTGCACGGCCGAGGAGATCCTCGACTGGTACACGGCCAACGGCCTGAAGGCCTACCAGCAGCACCTCGGGAAGGAGGCGTGACCATGACCGCCATCCCCAAGAATCCGTCGCCACTGCCGCCGGGCATGGACAACCCCTGGTACGATTTTTCGGCATTCCCGACGCGCCCGCGCCTCGCCTGGCCGCGCAACGCGCGGGTCGCCTTCTTCGTGGTGCTGCACCTCGAATACTGGGAGCTGCTCCCGGCCGAGGACAGCTACAAGGATCCGCGCTTCGTCGGCGAGTTCGGCTCGTTCAACCCCGACTATCGCACCTGGACGCAGCGCGAGTACGGCAACCGCACCGGTATCTTCCGCGTCCTCGATGTGCTCGACCGCTACCAGATCCGCGCCGGCGTCGCGGTCAACGCCATGGCGGCAGAGCGTTATCCCTACCTGATCGAGCAATTCAGGAAGCGCCGGTACGAGTTCATCGCGCACGGCACCTCGGCCAACCGCATGATCACCTCGAAGATGAGCGAGGCCGAGGAGAAGGCCGAGATCGCCGACTCCATCGCCGCCATCGAGAAGGCGGCCGGCGTGCGGCCGGTGGGCTGGCTCGGCCAGGATTACGGCGAGAGCCAGCGCACGCCGCAACTCCTCGCCGACGCGGGGCTGGACTACGTTCTCGACTGGCCCAACGACGACCAGCCCTATGCAATGAAGGTCGGAAAGAAGTTCGTCTCGCTGCCCAACCAGCCGGAATGGGACGACGTCCAGCAGCTTCTGCTCAGGCGCATCCCGACGACGCGCTATCCCGACCTCGTCGGCGAAGCGTTCGACTTGCTGCACCACGAAGGCGGACAGGTCTTCAATCTTTCCATCCATCCCTGGCTGATGGGCATGGCGCACCGCATCAGGTATCTCGACGAGGCGCTGCGCCGCATCGAGCGGCACGGCAACGTCTGGCACGCCACGCCCGGCGAGGTCGCACAGCACTACATGGATACGATGATGGGCTGACGTTCCCCGCGCCGACACCAGCGAAGCCGGCGTCCGCGGGCGAGTCCACACCGGCGTGGACGGCTTCGATGCCGATGGCATCGGCATCCGAGGCGATTCGTCCACGAATCCACACAGTCCCCCTGCAGTCCTCGGTGTCCACTCATCCACGGGCCGATGCCCGACGAGGTCTCACCCGGCGAGACACGCCAAGTCATTGATTTGATTGTCTATCCTCCCGAAGGTCTCGTTCAGGCAGCTCTTAAGCGACCTGTCCGGCCACCCAGCCACTCGACCAGGCCCACTGGAAATTGTAGCCGCCGAGCCAGCCGGTGACGTCGACCGCCTCGCCGATGGCATAAAGGCCCGGCACCTTGTGCGCCTCCATGGTGCGCGACGAGAGCTCGCGGGTGTCGATGCCGCCCGCCGTGACCTCGGCCTTGGCGTAGCCTTCGGTGCCGCTCGGCCGCACACGCCAGCGCTTCAGCGTCGCGGCGAGGTCGGGATCGGCGACGAGCGTGTCGGCGAACCGCTGCGGCAGCACTTCACCCAGGAGGGTGCGCAGCTCTGCCTTGGGGCGTTCGTGCCGCCGTCGCCGCAGGAACGACCCGGGCTCGGCGATATCGGGCAGCAGATCGATCGCGATCTCCTCGCCTGGTTTCCAATAGGACGATATCTGCAGGATCGCGGGCCCCGAGAGACCGCGATGGGTGAACAGCATGGCCTCGCGGAACCTCGCGCGACCCAAGCGCGCGACCACATCGAGGGACACGCCGCTGATCGGTGGCACGGCGAGCGTCAGCGGCACCAGCGCCGGGCGCGTCTCGACGACCGCGAGACCGAAACGTCGCGCCGTGTCGTGCGCGAACGACGTCGCCCCCATCTTGGGAATCGAGAGACCGCCGGTCGCCAGCACCAGCGACGACGACGTGAAGGCGCCGCGATCCGTCGCGATGCCGAACGCCTCGCCATGCTGCACGCCGGTGATGTGGTGCGATGTCCGCACTTCGACGCCGGCGGCGCGGCATTCCTCCAGCAGCATCGCCACGATCTGCCGCGCCGACCCGTCGCAAAAGAGCTGGCCCAGGGTCTTTTCGTGCCAGGCGATGCGGTGCTTTTCGACCAGCGCCAGGAAATCGTGCGGCGTGTAGCGGCTGAGCGCCGACTTCGCGAAGTGAGGATTGGCGGACAGGAAATTGTCGGCGCCGACACCGATGTTGGTGAAGTTGCAGCGTCCGCCGCCGGAGATCAGGATCTTCTTGCCGACCTTCTCCTGATGTTCGAGCAGCAGCACACGGCGGCCGCGCTTGCCCGCCTCGATGGCGCACATCAGGCCGGCCGCGCCGCCGCCCAACACGACGACGTCGAACGCCCGCGTCATCCCTACTTGCCGAACTTCGAGCGCCAGTCCGGCACGGCCCTGGCGAAGGGCAAGGCCGTCGCCTCGTAGACACCACGGGCCACGGCGCGGGCCAGGCAGTCGGCGGCGACCGCGCCCAGTTCCGTCAGCACCGGAGGTTCGCCGCCCGACCCCGCCGTGCCGGTCGCCGCGGCAAAGACCGTGTCGCCGTCGTTGGGCGCATGGACGGGACGGAGGGCGCGCGACAGTCCGTCATTGGCCATGATGGCGAGCCGCTTGCACTCGGCCTTGCCGAGCGTCGCATCGGTCGCCACCAACGCGATCGTGGTGGAAGTCGCGGGCAGCGGCTGGCCCTTGAAGCGGATCGTCAGGGCGTCGGCCGGCATCGCGGCCGGCCAGCCCTTGCCGCCGAACTCGGCCCCCCGCTCGTAGGCGCCGGCCCAGAAGTGCGGCCCGTCGCCGATGGTTGCCGAACCGACCGCGTTCACCGCCGCGATCGCGCCGACCGTGAAGCCCTGCGCGGTCTTCGCGCTGGCCGAGCCCAGCCCGCCCTTCAGGTTCAAGGTCGTTCCGCCGTAGCCCGCCCCCGTCGTGCCGAGCGAAAATTCCCGGGCGGCCGCCAACGCCGCGTCGCGACCGAGATCCCAATACGGCGGCCGGCTTTCGACGGGATCGGTCAGCCAGTCCTTGGTGCCACCATTCATCAGGTCGAACAGGATCGCCTGAACCGCCACCGGCAGGGTGAGGCCGCCGAACTGCGCGCCCTTGCCCTGCCGGCACAACACGGCAGTGACGCCGCCGGCGGCATCGAGGCCGTAGAGCGAACCGCCGGACAACACGACGGCATCGATCAGTCCGCGCGTCATCTCGGGCTCCAGCAAGGTGACGGCGCGATCGCCCGGCGCGCCGCCCAGGGTCGCGACGCTGGCCGCCACGCTCCTCTCGAACACGATGGCGGTGACTCCCGTGGCGGCGCGTGCATCGTGGGCGTTGCCGACCAAGACGCCTGGAACGTCAGTGATGAGGTTCCTCACGTCAGGAACTCACCGCCGTTCACGTGGATGGTCTGCCCTGTGATGAACGTGCCCTCCGGTCCGACCAGCAGGCGGACCATGGCCGCGATCTCCTCGACGGTTCCGAAGCGCTTGAGCGGAATCGGCCTGTTCATGCGACCGCTCGGCGTCGGCCCGGCGGCCGCGCCGCGGACCGTGTCGATCGCCCCCGGCGCCACCGCGTTGCAGGTGATGCCGTGCGGTGCCAACTCGACGGCCAACGCGCGGACGAGCCCTTCGAGCCCCGACTTGGAGGCCGAGACATGGCAGCGGTTGGGCGTACCGACATGGGTGGAGATGCCCGACATGGCGACGAAGGCGCCGCCGCCGCGTTGCACCATCTGTGGCACGACCGCCTTGGCGAGCAGGAAGGCACCGTCGAGCGCCACCGACATGATCTCGCGCCATTCCTCGAACGACATGTCGAGAAACGACGTCTGCCGGCGCAGGCCGGCGTTGCTCACCAGGATGTCGACGCCGCCGAACGCCTTGGCCGCCTCGGCGGCGAGCCGCGGCGCCACGGCCGGGTCGGAGACGTCGCCCATCGCCGCGACCGCTCTGCCGCCCGCGGCCTCGATCTCGCCCACCACCGCCTCGACGGCGGCGCGATCGCTCCGGCCGTTGACCACGATGGCGGCGCCGTCACGCGCCAGGGTGAGCGCGATGCAGCGCCCGATGTTCTTGCCCGCGCCCGTGACGAGCGCGACCTTGTCTTGCAGGGGAAGTGCCATGCGATCTCCAACGCCAGGGAAGCGCGACCCTAGCGGAGATCGTCGGCGAACTTAAGCGACCCTCGTCAGCAGCGACCCTCGTCAGCCGGCGGAGATGTAGGCCTTGAGCGCCTCCGCCTCGTGCCGCGTCTCCTCGATACGGGCCTTGACCACGTCGCCGATGGAGACGAGCCCTAGCAGTTCGCCGTGGCGCACGACGGGAAGGTGCCGGAAACGACCGCGCGTCATGACTTCCATGACCTGCTCGATCGAATCGTCGGGATCGCAGACGCGCACGTCTCGAGTCATGATCTCGCGCGCCTCGAGTCGCATCGCCTCGGCACCGAAGGCGGCGAGCGCCCGTACCAGGTCGCGCTCGGAGACGATGCCCGCCACGGCATCGTGCTTGTCCATCACCAGCACCGAACCGATGCGGCGTGTGCTGAGCTGCTGTGCCACCTGGGCGACCGTCGTGGCCGGCGTCACGGTGAACACCAAGCCTCCCTTCTGGGAAAGGACGTCCGAGACGAACATGTTTCCTCCTCTGCCCCGCGGGGCCGCGTGGATGGAAAACCTGCAACGCTCCTGCGTCCGGAAAGGCCTGGGCTGCGCGCTTCGACAACGAACGGAACCCGCCCACGTCCTGTGATCCGGCAACACGCACTTCAGCACCCATCGTCCGGGCCCGCCAGAGCGAATCGCTCCAGAACGGACCGACCCTGCGGACTCCTATCGCCCGCCGGCCAGCAATCTCGCCCGGTCGAAATTGTCCCGCACCATGGGGAACACCCGCTCGGCATAGCGCCGGAGCGGCCCGCCCTGTCCGCTTTGGGCATAGGCGCCGTACTGGCGCGCGGCCTCGTCGTGGACGGTGAGCTGGGCATGGGCGTAGGCGGCGTCGAAGTCCGCGCCGTGCAATGCGCCGAGCTGCTGCAGGATCGCCGCCGTGTTGGGCGGCTGCGATGGATCCGGGGCGAAGGACACACCGGCTTCGGCGCGCGCCTTGCCGAGCTGCTCGGCGGCGTTTCCGTAGTCGCCGATGGTGCGATTGGCGAAGCCCCGGATGTTCGCACTCGATGATCGTGCCAGCGCGAGCCGGCCTGACGCGATTTCGAAGTCGTTGACGGTCTGCGCGAAGCCGACGAACCGGGAATCGGACAGCGCGTCGGTTGCGTGCCCGCCGCCGGCCCGCATGACGACAATCGCCCCGCCCGCTGCCGCCAGAAGACGGCGGCGCGCCATGAACCGCATAGAAACCTCCACTTCGTTGGTCCTGCGCTCAACGCGACCTTGCCGGCGCGGTTCCGCCCGCCCTCCGAAGCTGATACGACACCCCGCCATGACCTTGTCTCTCGAGCCGCTCGATGGCCGCGTCGCCGCTTCCGGCCAACTCGGCCCGGACGACATGAAGAACCTGGCCGCGGCGGGGTATCGGACGGTGGTCAACAACCGACCGGACCGCGAGGCCATGTTCGGACAGCCACGGACAACTGCCTTGCGACGCGCCGCCGAACTGGCCGGCCTGACATTCGTCGACCTGCCCTTTTCGGGTACCGATGCCACACCCGACCAAGTCCAGACTCTCGCCGACCTGATGTCGCGAGGCGACGGCACGATCGTCGTCTTTTGCAAGAGCGGCATGCGTTCGGCGTTTTTGTGGGGCGTGGCGGCGATCGCGAGCGGAAAGACCTTGGAAGAAGTGTTGAACGCGACCCGCGGAGCCGGGCACAATCTCGCGTCGATACAGCAAGCCATGCTCGCTCTGGCCGCGCGCGCTCGCAGCCGGGTCATTTCTGGGGAGAACAACGTATGATCAAGTCCGTGCTGGCCGTCTCCGAGGGCGGTCCCGATGCCGCCATGTCGTTCCGGCTCGCGGCCCGCGTGGCCGGGGCATTTGCCGGCACCGTCGATGCCCTGCACCTGCCGGTCGGTCCGGCCGGCGGCATGGTGGGCGGCCTGGCGATGAGCGGCGAGGCCATGCCCTTGGTCATGAATCTCGACGACGAGCGACTGGAGGCCCGCGCCAAGGAGTCGGAGCGCGCCTACAAGGAGCTCCTGGGCGGCGTCGCCGGAGCGACGTTCACCGCGGCCAAGACCGCGACGCTCGATGCCATGGTCGCCATGGGCCGGTGCTCCGACCTCGTCGTTCTGGGCCGGCCCGGCGCCGACCCCGAAAACGTGGCGCCCGCCACGGTCGAGGCGGCCCTCTACGAATGCGCCCGTGCGGTGATGATCGCCCCGCCGGATGCCGGCAGCGGACCGTTCGGCTCGGTGATCGTCGCCTGGAACGGCAGCTTCCAGGCGGCGCGGGCCCTCGAGTACGCCCTGCCCTTCCTGCTGAAGGCGTCGAGCGTCACGATCCTCGTCGTCGGCTCCAAGCCGGACGAGGTCGGCGCTCCCTACCTGGCGCGCAATCTCGGCCGCCACGGCATCAAGGCGGCGGTCGATGCGATCGATCCCGGCGCCGTTTCGGGCCGGGCGCGTGGCCGGGCGTTGCTGGGCTATACCCACGGCAAGAACGCCGACCTCCTGGTGATGGGCGCCTACGGCCGCGGCCAGGTGTTGAGCTTCCTCGGCCTGGGCGGTGCCACGGGCAAGGTCATCTCCTCCTGCCGGGCCCCCCTGCTGATGGCCCACTAAGTTCCGGGGCAGTGCAACGGGTCGCGCCGGGTCTTGACGCCGGCCGGCCCCCACCTATCTCCGACGGCGCCGTTCCATGTTGCTCGAAGAGGACGTGGTCGATGAACGACTCGGAGATTGGTTTGCCGCCGCGCAAGGAGGCGGCTCCCATCAGGCCCGATCCGCCTCTCGGTGGCGGCGAGCGGGCCGATGGCGACGAATTTGTGCCCAATGTTGTCGTGCCGCCGGTCCCGGTTTCGTGGCCGCGGGTCCTTCCAGGCCTGTAGACCCTAGGGACAGGCACCGGCGGCCTGGCTGACCACGTCCGGATCGGCGCAGGCGCCGCAGGCATTGCCATAGGTCCTGCGACTGCCGTCACGCCGCGTGCCGCACGCCGGGCGATAATCTCGCGTGCACATCTGCGGACGCGGGTCGGCACACGGACCGCCGGCCACCGGAAGCGACTCTTGCGCCAATTCGGCATTGCTCATCTGCAGCTTGAAAGGGCGGACCTGATAGTCGCTGATGGTGCCGACCACCGAGATCGACGTACCGGCGACCGGCTGCGGCGAGAGCGGGCGGGCGAGCTTGACGTCGAGATCGGCGCGGTCGCGAATCTGATTTTCTTCGGTGATCGCGGCCTGGATGCGATCCAACGTGGCGGAGATCACCTTGACCGGGATCTTGAGCCGCGACGCGCCGCCCTTCTGCCGCTCGCCGATGATGCGCCACAGCTTCTCCGCGGCGATTCGGTTGTCCGGCGAATCGTCGCGCCGGGCGAGCACGAACACCCAGTCCGAGTAGGAAAGCTTGTGCGGCTCGCCTTCCATGACGAGCTGGACGGCTTGCTCGGCCGGCGAGAGCGCGCGTTTGATGCTGCGGGCAAAGCCCTCCGGCGGCCGCGGTTCGCCGGCGGCCACCCGAGTCAGCAGATCGCTCCATCCCTCCTCGCTGCCGTGATAGCTGCGATAGCGGGCCAGTACATAACTGGCGATGCTCTCGGCCGACACGCTCCTGCGCTCGGCGATGGCGAGGGCGCGCGCGCCGTACCAGAACCCGAGCGCATCGACGGGCGAGTCCTCGAGCAGCGCCACCGCGAGTTGATAGACATCCTGCAGATTGTCCGGATCGATGGTCACGGCCTCCAAGTAGTAGCGCTTGGCCCGCGCATAATCCTTGGCCTGCAGCGCCGCGAAGCCCAACGTGCCGTCGAACACCGCGATGAACTGCAGCTTCAGTCGGACGAAATCCGTGTCGGTCATCGCCGATGGCTTCGACAGCTTGGCGAGCGCGGCCAGCCCGCGCTCGGCGGCGACCGCGGCCGGCTCGAGTGCCGCGGCATCGCCGGCGGCCGCGCGCGTGCGGCCGACATAGGCACGGTTGGCCAGGGCACGCACGTTGTCGGGGTCGATCCGCAGCAGCCGTCCGGCCAGGGCATCGGCCTTGGCGGGATTGGCGGCGGCCTGCCAGGCCGCCATCGCCTGCTCGTGCGCATCGATGCGCAGGACACTGTGCGGATACCAGGCGATGAACACCTCCATCGCCTGCGCACGCTTCGCCGGGTCCTTGGTGCTCAGGGCCGTCTTGAACGCCGCGAGCTCGGCCGGATTCTGGACAGCCGCATCCTGCCCGAACGCGCTTGACGCGATCAGCATCGACGCCAGAACCGAGAAGAGCCAGCGCAACGTCGCCATCGCCTTCTCCCATATCCGATGCCGATCGTCGTCGGAACCGGCTCGGGGGATGGACATATCGTGACCGTTTAGTGGAAATAAGGCACTGTTCGGGGATCGACAAGCGGGGGATGTGATGCGGACATTTGGGAAGAGGGCACTGGTGTTGCTCATGGCCGCGGCGGCCGGAGCGACCGCCTCATCCGATGTCGACGCCCAGCCGGCCGCGCAGCCGCCGGCCGTCCTCGTGCAACCGGCCACCCTCCAGCCGCTCTCGGTGCAATCCGAGTTCATCGGTCGGGCCGCCGCCGCCGACAAGGTGGAATTGCGGGCGCGCGTGAAGGGCTTTCTCGGTCCGCGCAAGTTCACCGACGGCGATGCGGTCAAGGAAGGGCAGATCCTGTTCACGATCGAGCGCGAGCCCTATCAGGCCGCCGTCGATCAGAAGATCGCCCAGCGCGACGCCGCGAAGGCCGCGCTGGACAACGCGGAAATCCAGCTCAAGCGCGCCGCCGACCTGCTGCGCAGCAACACCGGCACACAGGCGACCTACGACCAGCGCCTGAGCGAGCAGCTGCAGGCCAAGGCGGCGCTCGAGGACGCCGCGGCCCAGTTGCGCGATGCGCAGATACAGCTCTCCTACACCGAGATCCGCTCGCCGATCACCGGCCGCATCGGACGCGCCACCGTCTCGCCCGGCAACATCGTCGGCCCCGACTCGGGTGTCCTCGCCGTCGTCGTCAGCGAGAAGCCGATGAGGGTGCTGTTCCCGGTAACCCAGCGCGAGCTGATGGAGGCCCGCAAGGACGGCAGCACCGACGCCAATGCGCCGCTGATCGTGCAGCTCAGGCTGGCCGACGGCAGCCTCTACAAGGAGAAGGGCAAGCTCGACTTCCTCGACGTCACCGTCGACCCCAAGACGGACGGCCAGCTGGCGCGCGCGGTATTCGACAATGCCGACGGCATGCTCACCGACGGCCAGACGCTCCGCGTCGTGCTCGAACAAGCCAAACCTCCCGTGGTCATTGCCGTGAATCAGTCCGCCGTCGCCCTCGACCAGACCGGCCCGTACCTGTTCGTCGTCAACGACAAGAACGTCGCCGAGCTGCGCCGGGTCAAGGTCGGCACCAGCCGCGACGGGCTGCTGGCCATCCAGGACGGCCTGAAGGAGGGCGAAAGGGTGATCGTCCAGGGCCAGCAGCGGGTCCGTGCCGGCATGACCGTGACGCCCCAGATGGCGGCACCTCCGCTGCAGAAGCAGTAGTCCGATGACCATCTCGTCGGTCTTCATCCGCCGCCCGCGGCTGGCCTTCGTCATCTCGGCGGTGATCACGATCGCCGGCCTGATCGCCCTGACCGCGCTGCCGGTGGCGCAATTCCCCGACATCGTGCCGCCGCAGGTGCGCGTCACCGCCACCTACCCCGGCGCCTCGGCCAAGGCGGTCGAGGAGAGCGTCGCGCAGGTCATCGAGGCCCAGGTCAACGGCGTCGAGCGCATGATCTACATGAAGTCGACGTCGGGCAGCGACGGCAGCTACCAGCTGACCGTCTCCTTCGAAGTCGGCTCCAACCCAGACCTCAACACCGTCAACGTCAACAACCGCGTCGCCCAGGCCCTGGCGCTGCTGCCGCAGGAGGTCCAGCGCATCGGCGTCACCACGGCCAAGCAATCCTCGGCGATGCTCCAGGTGATCGCCGTCTATTCGCCCAAGGGCACGCGCGACGCGCTGTTCCTGTCGAACTTCGCCACCATCACCCTGCTCGATTCGCTGCGCCGCGTGCCGGGCGTCGGAGCCGCCAGCCTGTTCGGCCCGCTCGACTACTCGATGCGCGTGTGGCTGCGGCTCGACCGCATGTCGAGCCTCGACATCACCACCAAGGACGTGGTGTCGGCCGTCCAGTCGCAGAACGTCCAGGCGGCGGTCGGCCTGGTCGGCGCCGCTCCGCTCACCAGCGACGTCGAGTTCCAGCTCAACATCACGACCCAGGGCCGCATGACGAGCCCCGAGGAGTTCGAGAACATCGTGGTGCGCGCCACGCCCGACGGCGCCCTGGTGCGCATCAAGGACATCGCGCGCGTTGAGCTGGCGTCGAAGACCAGCGATTCCCAGGCGCGCTACAACGGCCAGCCGGCGGCCGGCATCGGCATCTATCAGCTTCCCGGCGCCAATGCACTGGCGACCGCCAATGCCGTCGACCTCAAGCTCAAGGAACTCCAGGCGCAGGGCCTGTTCGCCGAGGACGTCGCCTATGACGTCATGTACGACACGACGCAGTTCGTCGAGGCGACCATCGAGAGCGTGATCCACACGCTGATCGAGGCGTTCGTTCTGGTCGCCATCGTGGTCTTCGTCTTCCTCGGCAACTTCCGGGCGACGCTGATCCCGATCATCGCCGTGCCGGTGGCGCTGATCGGCACCTTCGCGGTCATGCTGGCGCTCGGCTTCTCGGCCAACACCATCTCGCTACTGGCGCTGGTGCTCGCCATCGGCATCGTGGTGGACGACGCCATCGTGGTCGTGGAGGCAGTCGAGCACACGCTCGAGAGCGAACCCGACCTCACTCCGGCGCAGGCGACGGAGAAGGCGATGGGCCAGGTCACCGGCCCCATCATCGCCATCACGCTGGTGCTGCTTTCGGTGTTCGTGCCGACCGCGTTCATTCCCGGCATCACCGGCCAGCTCTACAAGCAGTTCGCGGTCGCGGTGTCGGTCTCGATGGTGATCTCGGCGATCAACGCCCTGACGCTCTCGCCCGCGCTGTGCTCGCTGATCCTGCGCCATCGCAGGAAGCCCAGGGGCCTGATGGCGTGGCTGCAGAACGGCATCGATAACACGCGCAACGGCTACGTTCGGATCGTGACGCCGCTCGCCCGGCGCGGCTTCGTCGCACTGCTGCTGGTCGGCGTCTTCATCGCCGGCGCGGGCGGGCTCAACGCGATCGTGCCGTCGGGCTTCCTGCCGGACGAGGACCAGGGCGCGTTCATGGCCGAGATGCAGCTGCCCGACGCGGCCTCGACCAACCGCACCCAGGCGGCCCTGCAGCAGGCCGAGGGCGTGTTCATCGGCAAGCCGTGGCTGAAGAGCCTGTTCACTGTCTCGGGCTACAGCCTGCTAGACGGCCTCAACCAGCCTAACCGCGCGCTGATCGTCGCCACCCTGAAGCCGTTCTCCGAGCGCAAGGACAAGTCGCTGTCGGTGTTCGCGGCGCTCGACGAGGTCAATGCCGCCTTCGGCCAGATCGCGGCGGCCAACGTCTTCGCCTTCAACCTGCCGCCCATCATGGGCCTCGGCAATGCCTCGGGCTTCGAGTTCCAGGTCAACAGCCTCACCGGCGCCGATCCCGCCGAGCTCGCGGCGGTGGCGCGCGGGCTGATGGTGGCGGCGCAGGAGGTTCCGCAACTCGCCGGCGTGTTCACGACCTACGGAGCGGGCACGCCGCAGATCTACCTGAAGCTCGATCGCGAGCGAGCGCAGGCGCTGGGCATCAACGTCAGCGATCTGTTCTCCGCCCTGCAGACGGCGATGGGCGGCACCTACGTCAACGACTTCAACCTGTTCGGCCGCACCTGGCAGGTGAAGGTCCAGGCCGAAGCAGACGAACGACGCAGGGTCGACGACATTTTCCGAGTGCGGCTGCGCACGGCCGAAGGCGATCTCGTGCCGCTGCAGGCCGTCGCCGATGTCGAGCTGATCACGGCGCCCTCGACCGTGATCCGCTACAACAACGTGCGCTCGGTGACGCTGAACGGCGGACCGGCGCCGGGCTACTCCTCGGGCGAGGCGATCCAGGCGATGGAGGAGCTCGCCAGGCGCACCCTGCCCGCCGGCTATTCCTACGAATGGACGGGCACGGCCCTGCAGGAAAAGGCGGCGTCCGGCCAGACTGGATTCATCCTCGGCCTCGCCCTGCTTTTCGCCTATCTGTTCCTCGTCGGCCTCTACGAGAGCACGGCGATTCCCTTTGCCGCCCTGCTCTCGGTCTCGGTCGGGCTGTTCGGCGCCGTGCTCGCGCTGCTGTTGAGCGGACTCGCCAACAACCTCTACGCCCAGATCGGCATCGTCGTGCTGATCGCGCTCGCCGCCAAGAACGCCATCCTCATCATCGAGTTCGCCATGGAGGAGCGCGCGCACGGCCGCGACATCGTCGGAGCGGCGACGACGGCGGCGGGACTGCGCTTTCGCGCCGTGATGATGACGTCGTTCGCCTTCATCTTCGGCCTGATACCGCTCGTCATCGCTGCCGGAGCCGGCGCGGCCACGCAGCGCGCCGTCGGCACTGCGGTGTTCGGCGGCATGATCGCCGCGTCGTTCCTCGGGATCTTCGTGATCCCCGGCCTCTACGTCGCCTTCCAGACGCTGCGGGAGAAGATCAAGGGAACGGTCAGTCCCCGTTCGGCGTCTTCTGCCGCGGATGGACATGGTCCTTGAAGTCGTCGAAGCCCTTCCAGGCCGGCTCCGGCGGCTGGTAGCCGGGCCGCGGCGCGTAGATCGACGGCTGGCCGGCGCCGGGCGTCACGATGTAGCGCGGACAGTTGGGAAATATCGCGCGTGCCTTGACCCGAACCAGCAATTGCGCGCCGGCGAAGCGCTGCATCAGCGGATCCTCGCTGCTGACACTCGCCGTGCCGTTGACCCTCAGCCGCCTCGGCTTCTCGCCCATGTCGATGAACAGCAGGCCGACCGCCGGGTTGGCCAGGACGTTGCCGAGGCTCTTGAACATGCCGTTGCCGTCATAGTCCGGGAACGCCAGCTCGTCGGCGCCGACGACCCGAACGAAGCCCGGCATGCCGCCCTTGAAGGAGCAGTCGGGCCGACCGTCGGCATCGGCGGTCGCCAGGAAGAAGAACATCGACCCTTCGATGAAGGCGCGATCGGAGTCGGTGAAGGCGTGCCGCGTCAGCTTCTCCTCGAGACGGTCGGCGATGCGCCGGCTCTCGAAGCGGTCCTGCAGGCGCCGATTGCCGTCGTGGAACATCACGCTCATGTGCCGCTCCTTTCCAGCCCGCCGATCCGCGCCTTGAGCGACGGGTCGTGGAGCGTCGTGTCCTGGCCGGGCGGCGCGATGCGCACGGCGTCCTCGAGGGTCATGGTCTGGCGCCATTCTTCGGATGGACGCGACCGGCCGTCCGAGCCGATCTGGTCGACCCCCCAGTAGAGCTCGAGATGATGGCCGTCGGGATCGAGAAACTCGACGGAGACCTGGCAGCCGGCCCGGCGGCGCCCCTGGTACACGATCTTCGCACCGGCCTTCTGCAGATGGTCGCGCGCCCGGAAGACCTCGTCGAGCGTGGCGAGCTCGAAGGCGAGGTGATGCAGGCTCTTGCCGCGCTCCTCGCCGCCGCCGCCCACCAGCGCGAGGCAATGGTGGTCGCCGTTGCAGCGCAGGAACACCATGCCGCCCGGCGCCATCGCCGGCGGGTAATCGTCCGAGATCCGGAAGCCCAGCACGTCGGTGTAGAAGCGGCGGGAGCGTTCGATGTCGCCGACATAGACCACGGCATGACCGAGCTTGCGAACGGCGAAGGGCGGACTCATGGCTACCTTTCGATTCGAGGCTCGGCCATCATGGACCCGACCAACAGGCGGGGGAAGACATGGCACGGACACCCAATCGATTGTCGGCCGGCGAGGCGGTGCGGCGCATGGCCGACGGACGGCTCAAGGCCGTCGACCTCGTCGAGGCCTGTCTCGAGCGCATCGGGGCGCGCGAGGGCCAGGTCCATGCCTGGGAGGCGATCGGCGCCGACGATGCCCTGAAGCGGGCCGCGCAGCTCGACCGGCGGGCGCGGCCAGTGGGACCGCTGCACGGCATCCCGCTCGCGGTGAAGGACATCATCGCCACGCGCACCCTGCCCACGACCTGCGGCTCGCCGATCTACCGCGACCACGTGGTCGGACATGACGCGGCCTGCGTCGCACAGCTCGTGAAGGCGGGCGCCATCGTGCTGGGAAAGTCGGTGACCACCGAGTTCGCCGGCGGCCATGCCGGCAAGACCCACAATCCGCACGATATCAGGCACACGCCGGCCGGTTCCTCCTCGGGTTCGGCCGCCGCCGTCGCCGACTTCATGGTGCCGATCGGCTACGGCACGCAGACCGCGGGCTCGGTGATCCGGCCCGGCGCCTTCAACGGCGTCGTCGCCTACAAGGGCAGCTACGGCTGGGCCGACCTGACGGGCGTGAAGGCCTATGCACCGTTCCTCGACACCCTGGGCTTCTTCGCCCGCGAGGCCAACGACCTCGCGCTGATCCGCGCCGCCTGGGGGCACGCGCCGGCCGACCCGCCGACCCGTGCGCCGCGCATCGGCCTCTGCCGCACGCCGTGGTGGGACCAGGCCGAGCCCTACAATCGGCGCAATATCCTCGAGGCGGCGCGCACGTTGCGGGCGGCGGGTGCCCGGGTCGGCGAATGGCAGGCGCCGGACTCCTGGACCGGCCTCATCCAGGCCCAGCATCGCATCATGGTGAGGGAGGCGACCGTCTCCTACGCGCGCGAGCGCGCCCGTGCCGCGCACCTCTTCTCGCCCACCATGCACGGCGTGATGCGCGAGGGCGACACCGTCACGCGGAGCCGGTATGCCGCCGCCAAGAAGCAGCGCCGCCGCGGCCTGCAGCAACTCGCCGGTGCGTGGGAGAAATTCGATCTCCTGCTGGTGCCGGCCGCCAAGGGCGAGGCGCCGGCCGGCCTCGGCAGCACCGGCGATCCGCTCTTCAACCGTCCGTGGACCCTGCTCGGCACGCCCTGCATCGCGCTGCCCTTCGGCACCGGCCCGTTCGGCCTGCCATTGTCGCTGCAGCTGGTCGGCGCGCCGCGTTCGGACGACCGGCTCATCGCCTGGGCGCGCTGGATCGAGCGGCGCCTGGCATGAAGCGACCGGTCCGGCTCGGCCTGATCGGCTACGGCGCCATCGGCAGGCACGTCGAGGCCGCCGGGCTCGAGGGCATCGAACTGGTCTCGGTGCTGGTGAGGCGCCCACGCGCCGCGGGACTCCTGACCCACGAGCCGGATCGCTTCTTCGCCCACGCGCTCGACGCGGTCGCCGAGTGCGCCGGCCACGACGCGGTGCAGACGCATGGCCAGCGCGCGCTGGAGAGCGGCGCGGACCTGCTCGTGACCTCCGTCGGCGCCTTCACCGACACGACGCTGTTCGACCGCCTGCTCGCCGCCGCCAAGGCGAACGGCCGCCGCCTGATCCTGCCCTCCGCCGGCATCGGCGCGCTCGACATCCTGAGCGGAGCCGCGGTCGGCGGCCTCGACAGCGTCACCGTGACGGTGCGCAAGGATCCCTCGGCCTGGAAGGGCACGGTTGCCGAGACCCTGGTCGACCTCGACACCCTCGGGGAACCCAAGATCGTGTTCGACGGCCCGGTGCGCGAAGGTGCGCGGCTCTATCCGCAGAACGTCAACATCTCGGCGGCCGCCGCCATCGCCGGCATCGGGCTCGATCGAACGCGGGTCGTGATCGTGGCCGACCCGACCATCGCCACGCACGTCGTCGAGCTGGAGGCGAGCGGCGCGTTCGGCAGCTTCTCCTTCCGGGAGGACGTCGCCGTCAGCGAGGAGAACCGCAAGACGGGCAAGCTGGTCGCCATGGCGATGGTGAAGTCGGTGCGCCAGCTCGCCTCGACCCTGATCGTCGCCGCCTAGATTGGACGGGAGCCGGGAGCCTTGGCCGCGTCCCCGGTGCGTCCACTCGCCGAGGACGGGTCGGATGCCGATGCCATCGGCATCGGAGGCGATTCGTCCTCGAGTCCACACAGTCCCCTGCCGTCCTCGGTGTCCACTCATCCACAGGCCGACGTCGCTAGGTGTAGCCCGGACCCTCGATGACCGGATGGGCCGCGAGGAACTTCTCGTCGATCTCGACCCCGATGCCGGGCCTGTCGAGCGGCCGCACGGTGCCGTCCCGGCCGATGCTCCAGGCCTCGCTGCAGAGCTCGTCGCGGAATTTGTTGGCGACGGAGAGATCGGCCTCGAAGTAGCCGCCATTGTCGATCGACGCCAGGAAGTGGATCGACACCGCATGGTTCAGGCCGGTCATCGAGCTGTGCGGATGGATCGGCAGCTTCCACATCGAGGCCGCGGCGGCGATGCGCTGGACCTCGGTGACGCCGCCGCTCTTGGACAGGTCGGGCTGCAGGATGGTGACGTTGCCGTCCTCGATCAGCCGGTGGAACTCGAAGCGCGTGTAGTGGTTCTCGCCGGCGGCAAGCGGCGTGCGGCCGAAGCCCCTGGCCATGCGGTAGGAGCGATGATCGTGCGCCGGGAACGGCTCCTCCAGCCACGAGATATCGAGTTCGTCCATCGCTGGCATGACACGGCGCGCGTCCTCGACCGTGTAGCCGGTGTTGGCGTCGGTCAGGATCGCAACCTCGGGGAAGCGCTTGCGGATCGCCGTCATGCGGGCGATGTCGTTGGCCACCGTGTCGCCGATGCGCAGTTTCAGCGCCCGGTAGCCCGCCTCGACCATGGGCTCGGCCTCGGCGACCAGCGCCTTCGGCTCCTGGTAGCCGAGCGAGATGCCGCCGGCATAGGCGGGCACCGGCCGGTTCGAGCCGCCCAACAGCCTGTAGAGCGGCCAGCCCGTCGCCTTGCCCTTGATGTCCCACAGGGCCTGGTCGATGCCGCTCATCGCCATGGCCGTGGCGGCGCCCATGCCGTGGCTGCCGAGCTGGAACTTGTAGATCTTGCTCCAGATTCCGACCGTGTCCGTGGCGTCCATGCCGACGACGAAGCCCTTGAGCGTGGTGTCGATCAGATGGCCGACGCTGCCCGGCGAGCGCGCGTGATGGCTCTCGCCCCATCCGACGAGGCCGTCCTCGGTGGTCACTTTGACCATCACGCAGTCGCGCTTGGTCATGGTGCCGATGCCCAGCGACACCTGCCGCTCCTTCGGCACGCGGAAGGAGGTCGGATAGGCTTTGACGTCGACGATCTTCATGAGCTTGTCATCCTGAGCGAAGCGAAGGATCTCGCATTGGCGCCACAGCCGCTGGTCGTCCTGCCAGGTCCTTCGCTGCGCTCAGGACGACGAAATCAACCCACCTTGTACTTCTTCAGCACCTCGCGATCGATGTCGATGCCGAGGCCGGGGCTGGTCGGCACCTTGACGATGCCCTTCTTCTGCTCGATCGGCTCCTTCGCCAGGTGGTCGCGCAAAGGGTTGGGCGTCTGCTCGAACTCCAGCATGGGCGGCATCGGCCGGAAGGCCGGCGGCTGGTCGGGCAATGCCGCCAGGAACTGCACCGTCGCCGCCAGGCCGATCGCCGAGCCCCAGGCATGCGGCACGCACTCAACGCCGAACGCCGACGCCAGGGTCGCGATCTTGCGGCACTCGGAGAAGCCGCCGGCGGCGCAGAGATCGGGCTGCACGATGTCCATCGCCTTCCTGGCGATGACGTCGCGGAAACCCCAGCGGGTGTAGTCGTTCTCGCCGCCCGCCACCGCCATGTCGAGGGCACGCGTCACCTCGACGTAGCCGTCATGGTCCTCCGGGCTGATCGGCTCCTCGAACCACAGGATGTCATGCTCCTCCAGCATGCGGCCGAGCTTGATGGCGTTGGGCACCGAGAAGCAGTGGTTGGCGTCGACCGCGAGCTGAACGTCCGGTCCGATCGCCTGTCGCACGGCGGCGACGCGCCTCGTGTCGAGCTTCAGGTCGCCGAGGCCGATCTTCATCTTGATGGCACGAAAGCCGTCGTTCTTGAATTCCAGCGCTTCCTCGACCGCCTCTTCGATCAGGCGGTTCATGTCGATGAAATAGAGGCCGGTGGCGTAAGGGATCACCTCGCTGCGGTAGGCGCCGCCGATCAGCTTGTGCACCGGCTTGCCCGTGGCACGTCCCATGATGTCCCACAGCGCGATGTCGATGCCCGAGATGGCCGAGATCGCCATGCCGGTGGTGCCGTAATCCTTGATGCGATTGTAGAGATCCTCCCAGATCGCCTCGACGTCGAACGGATCGCGGCCGACGACGCGTGCCTTGAACTGCGTGTCGATGAATGCCTTGGCGACCACCGACGGCCCGTAGCACTCGCCCCAGCCGGTGAGGCCGTCGTCCGTCGAGATCTCGATCAGGCAGGTCGAGCGCGTGCCGTAGACCCAGCCGCGCGCCGACACGAACGGCTTGTCGACCTTGCATTGCAGGATGTGGCAGGCGACGTCGGTGATCTTCATGGCGAGAAGCTGCCGGAAACTGTCGCTGCTGTCACGCAACGCCACCACCTCATCCTGAGCAGCATCGCCTAGCGATGCGTCTCGAAGGATGGGCAACAACAAAGGTGCCCGTTTCCACCCTTCGAGACGCGGCCTGCGGCTGCTCCTCAGGGTGAGGCGATGCGGATCAGCAGGTTGCCGAACTCGTCCTGCGTCACGCGATCGCCGGGTTCGACGACGGTGGTGCAGTCGAGCTGTTCGAGGATCGCCGGACCTTCGAATGTCGCATCGAGCGGCAGCTTCTCGCGAGCATAGACCGGCGTGACGTGCCAGCCGTCGCCGAACCAGACGCGGCGCTCGCCGACCCGGGCGGCGTGCAAGCTCGACGCACGCTCGCCCGAGGCGAGGATTTCGAGCGAGACCCCGGGCCGCACGCCAATCACGGCGGTGTGCAGGTTGACCAGCACCGGCGGGATCTCGGGAAGCTCGATGCCGAAGCGGCGCCAGTAGGCGGCGGCGAAGGCCTTGCGCAACCCGTCGACGCCGATCTCCGGCCGCTCGACCGAGACCGACAGGATGTGGCTCTGCCCCTGGAACTGCATGTCGGCGCTCAGCACATGGCGCAGCTCGCGCACCGGCACGCCCTCGCGCTCGATGGTGGCGCGGCCCTCGGCCGCCTGCTCGGCATAGATGCCGGCGACGGTCGCGTCGTCGACCGCCGACAACGGCTTGTTCACGGTGCGCACGTAGTCGTGGCGCAGGTCAGCGACGACACAGCCCAGCGCGTTGGTGATGCCGGGCCGCGCCGGCACCAGCACGGTCGGGATGCCGAGCTCGCGCGCCAGCGCCGTGGCGTGCAACGGGCCCGCGCCGCCGAAGGCGAACAGCGCGAAGTCCCGCGGATCGTGGCCGCGCGAGAGCGACACCAGCCGGATGGCGCCGGCCATGCGGTCGTTGGCGATGCGCAGGATGGCCGCCGCCGCGCCCTCGGCATCGAGACCGAGGCGATGGCCGACCTTGTCGACCAGAATGTGTCGCACGTGGTCGAGCGTCACCGGACGGTCGACCCCCAGCAGCCGGTCGGGATTGAGCCGGCCGAGCAACAGGTTGGCGTCGGTGATGGTGGGCTCGTCGCCTCCCTTGCCGTAGCAGATCGGACCCGGCCGCGCGCCCGCGCTTTCAGGCCCGACCCGCAGCATGCCGGCGGGATCGACCGAGGCGATCGAGCCGCCGCCCGCGCCGATCGTGTGGACGTCGACCATCGGCACATGGATCGGCATGGCGTATTCCAGCTCGAGCTCGCCCGAGACCTGCGGCACGGCATTCTCGATCAATCCGACGTCGGTCGAGGTGCCGCCCATGTCGTAGGTGATCAGGTTGGGATGGCCGCAGGCGCGGCCGGTATAGGCCGCCGCCATGACACCCGAGGCGGGGCCGGACATCACCGTGTTGACCGCCGCGCGGGCGACCAGGCTCGAGGAGATCGTACCGCCATTGCCCTGCATCACCAGGATGTCGCGGTCGAAGCCCTTGGCCTTGAGCTCTTGGCGCAGGCGCGAGAGGTAGCGGTCGAGCACCGGCTGCACCGACGCATTGACCGCCGCCGTGACGCCGCGCTCGTATTCGCGATACTCCGACAGGATGGCGTGGCCGGCGGTGACGTAGTCGTTGGGCCACAGCTCGCGCACGATCGCGGCGGCGCGACGCTCGTGCGCGGGGTTGATGTAGCTGTGCAGGAAGTGCACGACGACGGCCTCGCAGCCCAGCGCCAGAAGCCGGCGCGCGGCCTCGGCGACGGCCGGCTCGTCGAGCGCGGTCAGCACCTGGCCGTCGGCGTCCATGCGCTCGGGCACTTCCAGCCGGTATTCGCGCTCGACCAGCGGCCGGAAGGTGCCGCGCAGGCCGTAAGGCTGGGGCCGTGTGCGGCGGCCGAGCTCGAGCACGTCGCGGAAGCCCCGCGTCGTGATCAGGCCGACCCGCGCGACCTTGCGCTCGAGCAGGGCGTTGGTCGTGGTTGTCGTGCCGTGCACCAGCGCCTGCACGGCGGCGGGTGCGGCCCCGGCAGCGGCCAGCGCGGCCATGAAGCCGAGCGCCTGGTTGTCGACCGTGGTCGGCACCTTGGCGAGCTTCACCGCGCCGGACGCCGGATCGATGGCGATCAGGTCGGTGAAGGTGCCGCCGACATCGATGCCGACGGTGAGCATGGCGGAAGCGGGCATGTCAGACCGAAAGATATTGTTCGCGAAGTGCTGCGTCGGCGGTGAGTTCGGCCATGGTGCCGCTGAAGCGGATTTGGCCTTTCTCGATGATGTAGGCGCGGTCGGCGACGGCCTGGCTGAAATGCAGGTTCTGCTCCGACAGCAGCACCGACAGGCCCTCGCCCTTCAGGGCGCGGATCGAGTGCGCCATCTGCTCGACGATGATCGGCGCCAGACCCTCGGACGGCTCGTCGAGCAGCACGCAGCGCGGATTGCCCATCAGAGTGCGGGCGATGGTCAGCATCTGCTGCTCGCCGCCCGACATGCGCCCGCCCGGCCGGTCGCGCATTCCGGCGAGATTGGGGAACAGCGCGAAGAGCCTGTCCTCGGTCCAGCTCGGCGCGCCCGGCCGGGCGGCGCGCCGCCCGACCTCGAGATTCTCGGTCACCGTCAGGTCGGTGAAGATGCGGCGATCCTCCGGGACGTAGCCGAGGCCGAGTCGCGCCACGCGATAGGGCGTCAGCCCGTCGATGCGCCGGCCCTCGAAGCTCACCTCGCCGCGGGCCGGCGGCACCAGCCCCATGATGGCCTTGAGCGTGGTCGACTTGCCGGCGCCATTACGGCCGAGCAGCGCCACGACCTCGCCGGGCCGCGCCTCGACCGACACGCCCTGCAGGATGTGCGCCCGGCCGTAATAGGCGTGCAGGTCCTTCACCAGGAGCATGTGCGGCTCCCAATACTGTCGTCCTGAGCCGCAGGCGAAGGACCTAACCGAGCGATCAGCGACTCTGATGCTGGCGCTAGGTCCTTCGCTTCGCTCAGGACGACAAAGAACGGCATCAATGCGTCCCCCCGAGATACACCGCCCGCACCTGCGGGTTGGCGCGCACCTCCTCGGGCGTGCCACCGGCGATCAGGTTGCCGCGGTCGAGCACGATGATGCGGTCGGCCTGGCTGAACACGACGTCCATGTCGTGCTCGGTGAACAGCACGGCGATCTCGCGGGCGCGGGCGAGGCCGGCGGTGAGTTCCATCAGCGCCACCCGCTCCCTGGGCGCCATGCCGGCCGTCGGCTCGTCCATCAGCAGCAGCCGCGGCCGGTTGGCCAAGGCCATGGCGAGCTCGACGCGCTTGAGGTCGCCATAGGCCAGCACGCCGCAGACCCGATCGGCCTGGTCGAGCATGCCGACCTGGTCGAGCAGGGCGTCGGCCTCGCCGCGCAGGGCCGTGCCGAAGCGTGGCAGCAGCGAGCGCAGCCTTCCGGCATGAGAGTAGAGCGCCATCTGCACGTTCTCGCGCACGGAAAGCGACGCGAACGTGGCGGTGATCTGGAAGGTGCGGCCGACGCCCAGCCGCCAGATCTCCCTCGGACTAAGGCCGACGATGTCGCGGCCGCCGAGCCGCACGATGCCGCCGTCGGGCGCGAGCTGGCCGTTCAGCATGTTGAAGCAGGTGCTCTTGCCCGCGCCGTTGGGGCCGATCAGCGCCAGCAACTCGCCGGCGGACACGGCGAACGACACGTCGGCGACGGCCTGGACGCCGCCGAACGCCTTGTGCAGGCCCTCGACCTGAAGAACCACCGCGGCGTCCGGCGAGCTCATGCCCGCGCCTCGCGCCAGCGCGCCGCCAACACCTTCAGCCCGCCGACCAGCCCCTGCGGGAAGAGCAGCACGATCAGCAGGATCACCAGCCCCATGACGGCGCGCCAGAAGTCGGTTTGGCGGGCCAGTTCGTCGCGCAGCCAGGTGAACAGGGCACCCCCCACGATCGGTCCCGTGAGCGTCTCGATGCCCCCCAGCAGCACCATGACGAGGCCGTCGGTCGACAGGGCGATGGAAGCGACGGAGGGCGAGATGCTGCCCTTGGAGAAGGCGAAGACCGCGCCGGCGAGCCCCGCCATCGTGCCGGCAAGGACGAAAGCCATCCACCGGAAACGCCGCACGTCGATGCCGATAGCCTCGGCGCGCAGCGGCGAATCGCGGCCGGCGCGCAGCACGTAACCGAACGGCGAGAACAGGATGCGCCACAGCAGCGCGATGCCCGCGCCGCACAGCAGCAGCGTCATGTAGTAGTAGGCGCTCTTGCTGCCCAGCCAGGTCGAGGGCCAGATGCCGACCACGCCGTTGCTGCCGCCGGTGAACGAATCCCACTGGAACACGATCGACCAGGTGATCTGGGCGAAGGCGAGGGTCAGCATGGCGAGATAGACGCCGGACAGGCGCACGCAGAACCAGCCGTAGACCACGGCAAACAGGCCGGCACAGAACGGCGCCAGCAGCAGAGCCGCCTCCATCGGCAGGCCCGCGCGCTTGAAGAGCAGGCCCGCGGCATAGGCGCCGAGGCCGAAATAGGCGGCATGGCCGAACGACACCATGCCGGCCGGCCCCATGATGAAGTGCAGCGAGACGGCGAACAGGGCGAAGCAGGCGATGTCGGTGAGCAACACGGTGACGTACTGATCGGCGGCGAGCGGAACCACGAGGAAAAGAACCATCCAGACCGCGACTGCGTGCCGGCGCGGCGGCGTGAGCGGCGGCGCGGGCTCGCCCACGGCGCGGTGCATCGCAGGCGGCTTGCCGAGCAGGCCATAGGGCCGCAGGACCAGCACGATGCCCATGATGATGAACTCGACCACCAGGGTGAGCTTGGAGAAGCTGATCTCGACGCCGAAGGCGTGGACCGTGCCGATCCCGATGCAGAAGGCCTTGGCGACGCCGATCAGGATGGCGGCGAGGAAGGCGCCGCCCAGGCTGCCCAGCCCGCCGACTACGGTGACGACGAAGGCGTCGGCGATGACCGTCAGGTCGAGATCGAGATTGGCGGGCTCGCGCGGAATCTGCAGCGCACCGCCCAGGCCCGCCAGCAGGGCGCCGACGAAGAACACCGACGTGAACAGCCTGGCCTGGTCGACGCCCAACGCGCCGACCATCTCGCGGTCCTGCGTCGCCGCGCGCACCAGCGCCCCCCATCGCGTGCGCCTGAGCAACAAGACCATGACGCCCAGCACCAGCGGTCCGATGCCGATCAGCACCAGGTCGTAGATCGGCAGGCGCTTGCCCGCGATCTCGACCGACCAGTTGAGGCCGGGCGCGCGCGGCCCGACCAGATCCTCGGGCCCCCAGACGAAGAGCGCGACGTCCTTGATCACCAGGACAATGGCGAAGGTGGCGAGAAGCTGGAACAGCTCGGGTGAGCGATAGATGCGGCGCAGCACCAGCACCTCGATCAGGATGCCGATCGAGGCGACCGCGAGCGCCGCCAGCACGACGGCGCTCCAGAAACCGAGCGGCGTACGGCCGAGCAGCTCGATCAGGCTGTAGGCGCCATAGAGGCCGAGCATGTAGAGCGAGCCGTGCGCGAAATTGACGATGCGCGTGACGCCGAAGATCAGCGACAACCCGGCCGATACCAGGAACAGCGACGCCGCCGACGCCAGCCCGTTCAGCAGCTGGATGAGAATGGAGGAGAAGGTCACGCTTCTTCAGCCTCCCCACGAAGTGGGGAGGTGGCCTGAAGGGCCGGAGGGGTCATGCCCCCTCCGTCCGCTTCGCGGACACCTCCCCAGTGTGACTGGGGAGGAAAGGCCAATGCTAATTGCTCGGCCTCATCTTCCTGACCTCGTCGTCGCTCGGCAGGGCGTCCTTGCCGTCGACGAAGCGCCAGTCGGTCATGATGCCCTTGCCGTCCTTGACGCCGATGCGGCCGACATAGGCGCCCATGGTCGACTGATGGTCGAGCGCGCGATAGGTGACGTCGCCGAACGGCGTCGAGTGCGTGAGGCCCTTCATCGCCGCGACCAGCTTCTCCTGATCGAGCGAACCCGCCTTCTTGATCGCCGCGACTGCCGACTGCACCGTGGCATAGCCGACGATCGAGCCGAGCCGCGGATAGTCCTTGAACTTCTTCTGGTAGGCGTCGAGGAACTTCTGGTGCTCGGGCGTCTTGATGCCGTACCAGGGGTAGCCCGTCACGTACCAGCCGACGGGCGCCTCGTCCTTCAGCGGGTCGAGGTACTCGGGCTCGCCGGCGAGCAGGTTGAACACCTCGACTCCCTTGAAGAGGCCGCGCTGCTGGCCTTCGCGCACGAACTTGGCGAGATCGGCGCCGAACAGAGAGGAGAAGATCGCCTCGGGCTTGGCGTCGGCCAGCGCCTGGGTGACCGCGCCGGCGTCGATCTTGCCGAGCGGCGGCGCCTGCTCGCTGACGAACTCGACGCCCGGCTGCCGGGCCGTCAGCAGCTTCTTGAACGCCGCGGTCGCCGATTGGCCGTACTCGTAGTTCGGATAGACCACCGCCCAGCGCTTCTTGTTGAGCTTGACGGCGTCGGGAATGAGCATCGCCGTCTGCATGTAGGTCGAGGTGCGCAGCCGGAAGGTGTAGGCATTGCCGTTGTCCCATACGATCTTGTCGCTGAGCGGTTCGGCGGCGATGAACAGCGTCTTGCGCTGCTTGGCGAAGTCCGATACCGCGAGGCCGACATGCGACGGGAAGGTGCCGACCAGGAAAGCCACCTTCTCGCGGGTCAGCAGTTCCTCGGCGACGCGGACGGCGTCGCCGGGATTGCCGTTGTCGTCGCGGCTCACGATCTCGATCTTGCGGCCGAGCACGCCGCCCGCCGCGTTGACCTCCTCGACCGCCAGCTCCCAGCCCTTCTTGTAGGGCTCGAGGAAGGCCGAGAAATTCTTGTAGCTGTTGAGCTCGCCGATCTTGATCGGCTCCTGTGCGCTCGCCGGCGCGATCAGGGACAGCGCGGCCAGCGCCGTGGCACCGGCCAGCAGACGATTGCGTGTCAGCATCAAATCCCCCTCTGATGAAACGTCGAGACTGCCTCTGCGGCGCACCCTACCATCCCGTCACGAGGCAAAAGAAGAGCGGGCTTGGATGCCCCAATGCCCGTCCTGCCGCGTCACAATGTAGATCGTTTCGAAGGTGCCGATCAGCGAGCCGTCCCGCCGCCAGCGGCTGAATTTCACCTTCAGATGGACCTTGTTCTCGCCGACATGGATCGGCGTGCGCTCGTCCCAGGTACTGTGATGCCAGCCATCGCCGGCGCGGGCGCGGAAATCCTCGAGCCTGTAGTCGCCATGATCGGGCCAGACCGTCACCTTGCCGGCAGCCAGTCGGACATGCGGGAAGTTGCAGGCGTCGTTCGTGCCCTTCTCGTCGCCACGATTGAGGGCCGCGAGATAGTCCTCGAGAACCCTCAGGGCCTCCTGCAACGGATCGCTCATGCTGCCTCCCAGATTCGCCATTCGCCCTGCAGCGACAATGCCGCATCGACCCGCAAGCGCCGTGCCTCGGCGCATCCGCGCGCCAGCGCCGCAGCGACGACATCGGGTGGCAGACGACCGACCGCCGTCGTGACCGGCAGCACGCCGAGATCGCTGTCCGGATCGAGATCGCGGGCCGGGCGCCGCTCGATCGCCGGATGGTCGGCGTCGACTGCGTTGGCGACCACCGTCGCGGCGGCATCGGCGCCTGCGGCGGTCCTGCCGAGGATCGTCACACTGTCGGCGATGCCGCGCGAAAACGATCGTCCACTCCAGCCCGAGGTGGCGATGCCGCGCGCCGGCCGGCCGTGGCTCAGTCGCACGTCGCCATCGAGCGCCCGCACGAAGAGGCCAGCGCGCAACTCGTGGCCGGGCGCGAGATGGAAGGCGATGTCGCCGCCGTTGTTGACATAGGCCTTGTCCAGCGTCCGCCCGCGAACCAGCGCCTCCAGCATCTCGTCGGCCACCGCGCCGGCCACCGCCGCCATCGGCGTGATGTAGATGCCGCGATAAGGCCAAACCGCCTCGGCCATGCGCCGCGCCACCGGTCCACGCAGCCTCGGATAGTCGTCCGCCAGCGGCCGCCGCAGTTCGACCAGCTCGCCGACCAGCGTCGGCAGGATGTCCCCGAACCGGCCGGCCGCCTGGCCGCAGGCGCGCTCGACTTCGTCCGGCGCACCGAAGGCCTCGACGATCAGATCGATCGGCCCGTGCTGAAGATGCAGCCGGCCGTCGGCCAGGCGGGCGGCTCGAGGGCCGATCACGTGTCGACCCTCACCTTGTTCGCCCGCAGCACGTCCTCCAGCGTGACCGCGCGCGAGGCGTAGCCGCCGAGGGCGGCGTAGTCGTCGGCGCGCAGGGTGAATTCGATGGGCGCGACCAGCGCCGGCGTCGGCACGTAGCCGAAGGAATTCGCCGGCATCTGCGCCACGTCGACCATGACGGTGATGCCGCCGCCCGGCCAGACGAAGGCCGGCGCGCCGCCCAGCGTCACCTTGGTCAGCGCCGCGCGCACGGACCGGGTGAGGCGCACGGGATTCTCCGTCACCCCGGCGCGCAGCGAGCCGCCGGCGCCGGCCATGAACAGCACGGTGCAGAGCGCGGGCTCGCAATTCTCGGCGATGCGCTCCACCACCGCCCGCACCGGCGCGGGCATGGCGGCGGGACGGGGCTTCAGCTCGTCGTCGAGCTCGAACCAGGCGGAATGTTCGCCGGTCGTCGAGACCATGAGGAGCTTCAGCCCCGGCCACGCCTGCCTGGGATCGATCCTGTCGATGATCTCCAGCGGGTCGGACACGTCGGTCCCGCCCCAGCCGAGGCCGGGATTGGCGACCTGGAAGTAGCGGCCCGGAGTCGACTTGCGGCCGCGCACGCGGATGCCGGCCGGCTTCATGTCGAGGAACCGACCGCCCTGGTGCTCGCTCAGCACGCCGGTGATGTGGTCGTCGACCACGATCACCTCGTCGACATGGTCCCGCCATTGCGGCGCGAACATGCCGATGGCGGCCGAGCCGCAGCCGACGCGCATGCGTTCTTCGGTCGCACCGTTGACGATGGGCGGTCTGTCGGCCTGAACCACCACCGTCGAACCGCCGTCGATCGCGACCTCGACCGCCTCCTTGCTGCAGAGCGCCAGCAGGGCATCGCAGGTCACGACGCCCTCCTTCTTGCTGCCGCCGGTAAGGTGGTGCACGCCACCCAGCGACAGCATCTGCGATCCATACTCGGCGGTGGTCACATGGCCCACCGCTTCGCCCTTCACCCGCACCGTCGCCTGCTCGGGACCGAGATAGCGGTCGGTGTCGATCTTCACCTTGACGCCGCAGTAGCTGAAGATGCCCTCGGTCACGACCGTGACCATGTCGACGCCGTCGTGCCTGGACGAGACGATGAAGGGCGCGGGCTTGTAGTCGGGATAGGTCGTGGTGGCGCCGATGCCGGTGACAACGGCGCCCTCGCCCCTACCCAGGACATTGGCGCCGGGTTCGCCCGCCCAGCCATCGCTGCCCTCGACGAAGGCGACGCGCGCCAGCCCCGGCTTGGCCAGCAACACCAGCGGATCGACGCGGACCAGCCTGCCGTCTTCGTTGGCGTAGCGGTCGCAGGCACCGGCCCGGTCAGGCCGGATGCGGCACAGCACCGGGCAGGCGTCGCAACGGACGATGCCCGCCTTCCGCTCGGTCTCCGTGAGCGTCAGCTCGTCGCTCATCGTCCCCTCTCCCGGGCCTGCTCGCCGGCGAGGATCGCCTCGCGCAGGCGGTGCGGCAAGACCGGCACGCGCGTCATGCGCACGCCGGTGGCGTGGTGAATGGCGCCCAGGATCGCCGGCGCCGTCGGCACCAGGCCGGGCTCGCCGACCCCCTTGGCGCCGGACGGACCGAGCGGCTCACGATCCTCGATCAACAGGCAGTCGATCTCGGGCACGTCGCCGATCGTCGGGATCAGGTAGTCGTGCAGGTTCTCGGTGCGGCCGGGCAGGTATTCCTCCATCAGTGCCAGGCCCAGCCCCTGCGCGATGCCGCCTTCGATCTGTCCCTCGACCAGCGTCGGGTTGATCGCCTTGCCGACATCATGCGCCGCCACGACGCGCAATACCTTCACCGTGCCCAGCTCCATGTCGACCTCGACGACGGCGATTTGCGCCGCGAACGCGTAGGTGGCGTAAGGCACACCCTGCCCGTCGGCGTCGAGCGGCGTGGTCGGCGGGTCGAACGTGCCCTCGCCCGTCAGCGCGCCGATGGCCGCGAGGTCGAGGCTGCGGACGATGCCGCCGTCGTGCACCTTCAGCGTGGCACCTTCGAGCGACAGGACGGCGTCGGGACCCGTGTTGGCGAGCCGCAGGATCTGGCGGCGCAGGTCGAGGCCGGCGAGCTCGGCCGCCTTGCCCGACACGAAGGTCTGGCGCGACGCCGAGGTCTTGCCGGCGTCGGCGGTCAGATCGGTGTCGCCCGACACAAGCTCGAACCGCGACGCCGGCAGGCCGAGTGCGTCGGCGGCGATCTGCGTCAGGATGGTGTTGCTGCCCTGGCCGATATCGACCGCGCCGTTGTAGAGCGTGAGCGTGCCGTCGACCGCCAGGCCGACCCGCATGCGCGACGGATTGGACATCGAGGTATTGCCGATGCCGTACCACATGCAGCCGATGCCGACGCCGCGCCGGAACGGCCCGTCGTGGCGAACCTCGGCCAATGCCGCCTTCCAGTGCGGTCGGAGCGCGTCGAGGCAGGCGGCAAGTCCCGCCGAATGCGCGAGCGTCTGCCCGGTGGCCGTCGTGTCACCGACCCGTAGCGCGTTGCGATGGCGAAACTCCAGCCGGTCGATGCCGAGCCTGTCGGCCAGCGCATCCATCATGGCCTCGTGGGCGATGGCGGCCTGCGGCACGCCGAAGCCGCGAAAGGCACCGGACGGCGGCCCATTGGTGAAATAGGCCGCGCCCCGGCTACGGACGTTGGGCACCGCGTAGGGACCCATGGCATGCACCGGAACGCGGTTGGCCACGGTGGGCCCCCACGAGGCATAGGCGCCGGTATCGAAGGTCGCGGTGACGTCGCAGGCGACGAGCCTGCCCGAGGCGTCGCAGCCGAACCGGGCGGCCACCCGCGCCGGATGACGCTTGGTCGAGGCGGCCATGCTTTCGGGCCGCGTATAGACCATCGCCACCGGCCGGCCGAGCTTCCAGGCCGCGAGGGCGATCAAGGGCTGGACCGAGAGATCGAGCTTGCCGCCAAAGCCGCCGCCGCAGGCGGTCGGCACGATGCGCACCTGCTCGGGCGCGAGCCGCATCACGCTCGCGACCTCGTCGCGATCCATGTAGGGCGTCTGGGTGGTGGCGTGGATCTCCAGGCGGTCGCCTACCCGCTCGGCCCATCCGGCTTCGGGCTCGATGTAGGCATGCTCCACGAAGGCCGTCTCGAACACGCCCTCGGCCACGGCAGCGCAACGGGCGAACGTCGCCTGCGGGTCGCCCCGTTTCACGCCGCCCTCCAGCAGGAGGTTGCCGGGCTTGTCAGCCTGCACCAGCGGCGCGTCGGGCGCCATCGCCGCTTCGATTCCGGTGACGGGCGGCTCCGCGTGCCACTCGATCGGCACGTCTTCGTCGCGCACGGCGAGCACCTCGTCGCGCTCGCCGACCAGTGCGACGACGGCCTCGCCGCGATAGCGCACCCGGCCCTCGGCGAGGACCGGCTGATCCTTGATGTCGGGATAGATGCCGTAGCCATTGAAGGGCACGTCGGAGGCGGTGAGTACGGCAACCAGTCGTTGGCGCAGCGGCATCAAGTCACCCAGGGAGAAATGCGCGCGCGCATGCGGCGAGCGAATGACTCGAATCCAGAGCGCATCCCCGGGGATCGCGTCGGCCCCGAACGTGTCCCGGCCGGCGACCTTCGCCCAGCCATCTACCCGCGCGAGACGCGCACCCACCGCATGGCCGCTCAGTGGAGCCGCAAGCTCGATCGGTCGCGACGCCGACATCACTGCCTCGACGATCTTGGCGTAGCCAGTGCAGCGGCACAGGACGCCACCCAAGGCATCCTCGACCTCGGAGCGTGTCGGCGTCGGCCGTGTTGCCAGAAGCTCGCGAGCCGCCATGAGCATGCCGGGCGTGCAGATGCCGCACTGCGCCGCGCCATGGGTCAGGAAGGATTGCTGCAGGCCGTCCGGCTCGACCTGCGCCTCGATGGTGTCGACGGTCCTGCCCTCGACCTGCCCGGTGGCGACCAAGCAGGCGCAGACCTGCCGGCCGTCCAGCAGCACCGTGCACGCGCCACAATCGCCCGCGTCGCAGCCGACCTTGGTGCCGGTCAAGCCGAGCCCATCCCGCAACGCCGTTGCCAGACGGATCATGGGCGACCCGGAAAATGTCGTGGGCCTGCCGTTCAGCGTGAAGCGGATCGTCATGCGGCGAGTCCGGACAACAGACGGCGCAACACGGTGACGACCGCGTCTGACCGATAGGCGGCACTGCCGCGGACGTCGTCGATCGGCGCCAGAGGACCGAGATGAGCGCGCGCCACGACGGTACCGAGGTGCGGACCGACCGGCGCGCCGAGGAGCGCCTCCTCAAGGGCCGGCAGGCGTTGCGCCACCGCCGAGCAGGCGCCCACCGCGACACGCGCCGCCGCCACCCGGCCATCCGCCGCTTCGATCGTGGCCGCCGCCATGACGATGGAAATCACGAGATATCGGCGCGCGCCCAGCTTCAGAAAGGCGCTGCGCGCCGCACGTCCCGGCTGCGGCACGAAGACGCCCGTCACGAGCTCTCCGCTCCGCAGCGCCGTGCGGCGATTGCCGACGATGAACGCCGCAATCGCCATGCGGCGTTGTCCGAATCGGCTCGCGATCTCGACCTGGGCGTCGAGCGCCAGCAGCGGGGGCACGCCGTCGGCGGCCGGCGAGGCGTTGCAGAGATTGCCCGCCAGTGTGCCGGCATTCTGGATCTGGCGACCGCCGACCTCCCGGGCGGCCTGCTTCAGCCCGTCGAACAGAGGCGGCAGTGGGGTGTCGGCCAGTTCGCGCCAAGTCGTCGTGGCTCCCAGTCGCCATCCGTTTCCGACCGGTCGGATGCCACGCAACTCCGCAATGGCACCGATGTCGAGAACCGTCTCGCTGACCACCCGTCCGACCCGGGCCGGAAAGAAATCCGTTCCGCCCGCCAGCACCGTGCAGGGCCGGTCGAGCGCCTCCAGGGCCTCCTCGAGGCGGTGCGGGCGGAGGTAGTCACCCATATCGTTCGTGTACGTACGATGACCGCGCGCTTCGCATGAGTCAAACGCCGCCCGTTGCTCAGATGATCTTGGACAGGAGCTCCAGGAGCTGGCGCTGTTCGGCGCCGTTGAGCGGCTTCAGCGTCTCGCGCGAGACCGCCGGCCCGTTCATCAGCAGCTTGTTGACGACCCGCTGACCCTCGGTTGTAAGGCTGAGCAGGGTTCGCCGCGCGTCGCCCGGATCGGGACGGGAATCGACCAGGCCGCGTTCCTTGAGGCGACGCACCACGCCCTGCATGGTGGCCTTGTCCATGCCGACCAGACGCCCCAGCAGGTTCTGCGACAGCTCGGTATATTCGTTGAGCTTCACCATGCTCGAGTACTGGGTCGGCGTGATGTTCGGATCGCCGATCGAGACTTGGAAGATCGCGCTTGCCCGCTGATGCGCCCGTCGCAGCAGATAGCCGATTTGCTCCTCGATGCGGTATGGCCGTGATGCAGTGCTCGTGACTGCTTTGGGCTCTTGCTGTTTTCTTGCGACGTTCCGCATCGCCCCCCGCCTCTTCTGGTTCTTCGCTACACCGACTCAACGCGTCGCACAACGGTCACATAACACCTCAGTATGGCGGTGAATGCGTCACCCTCTTGACTCGTACCGCAAGGAGGTGCAACGCGCCGCCGATTGATCGCCGGCCACCGATCGGTCACCGCCACATCCTTCTTCCGGATGCTCGTCACCGGCGCGATGGATTGCGCAGAGATCGAAGAGTTCCGCCCCTGTGACGAAAGTCTCTACTCGCACGCAGGCCGCTGCACGAAGGGACTCGCCCCGACTTTCGTCGAAGGTGGCGATCTCATCGACGTTGCCCGAGGCGACCGGCCGGCTGCTGCCACAGCAAACCAATGTCGAGAGCCATCGTCCCTACAGATGGTGTCCCGCTCCGCGTCGGCCCGGATACATTGCGTTGCCGAGGTGACGTGGAGTCATCGCAATGGCAGTGTCGGTTCTCGACTCATCACGGGAAACATCATGGCCGGCGCACTCGAAGGCATTCGCATCGTCGATCTCACCAATATCATCCTGGGTCCGTACGGGACGATGCTGCTGGCCGACCAGGGCGCGGACGTGATCAAGGTCGAGGCGCCGGAAGGCGACGCCGTCCGTCACATCGGCAAGCCCGCCCGGACCGCCGGCATGGGACCGACCTATCTCTACGTCAATCGCAACAAGCGCTCGCTCTGCCTCGACCTCAAGAACGACAAGGCACGGGCGGCCCTGTTGAAGCTGGTCGCCACGGCGGATGCTTTCGTCCATGCCCTGCGGCCGCAAGCCATCGAGGCGCTGGGCCTGGGCTACGAACAGATCCGCAAGGTCAGGCCGGACATCGTCTATGTCGGGGCCTACGGCTACTCGGCAGATGGCCCTTATGGGCGGCTTCCCGCCTACGACGACGCCATCCAGGCCCGCTTCGGCATCGCCGACCTGATGGGCCGCGCTGCCGGCGACGATGTTCCCCGGTATCCGCCGACTATCATCGCCGACAAGACGGTAGGGCTCACTTTCGCCTTTTCGACGCTGGCCGCCCTCATGCATCGCCAGCGCACGGGCGAGGGACAATTCGTCGAAGTGCCGATGTTCGAGACCATGGCGGCCTGGCTCATGGTCGAACACTTGTGGGAGCGCACCTTCGACGAACAGGGTGCGGTCGGCTACACGCGGCTGCTCGCCCGCACGCGCAAGCCGTTCCGAACCAAGGACGGCTGGATGGCGATCCTGCCCTACATCGACAAGCATTGGCGCAACTTCTTCGAGATCGTCGGCCGCCCCGAGGTCCTGAAGGACCCCAGATACTCGACGCTCAACTCCCGTTCGCTGCACATCAACGATATGTACGCCATGGTCGAGGAACTGGCGCCGGCCAGAACGACGGCCGAATGGGTGAGCCTGCTCGATCGGGCCGAAATCCCCAACGCGCCGGTCAACCGGCCCTCCGACCTGTTCGACGATCCCCATCTGGCGTGGCGCGAACTCTTCAGGAAGTATCCGCATCCCAGCGAAGGCGACATTCTGATGGTCGAGCCGCCGATGCGCATGAGCCGCACGCCGCCGGCGATCCGGACCATGGCGCCGCTCCAGGGCGCCGATTCGCGCGCAGTCCTTGCGGAGGCGGGGTTGGACACCGCCGAGATCGACGAGCTGAAGCGCATCGGCGCCCTTATCGAACCGTGACCGCCAGTTCCGCGGCCGCGAGATCCTCGAGCGCGGCACCGACCGACTTGAACAAAGTGATCGTCGTGCCGTCGCCCGCCAGGCGACCGCTCTGTTGCCCGCGGGCGAGTTCGAACAGGTCGGCGATCACATCGTCCTCGGAGATCGTGCCGTTGGCGATTGGCTGGACGATGTCGCCCGCTTCCTTGAGGGCGCCGGCGCGGGTGTCGACGAAGACCCGCGCGCGCCACACCGCCTTGTCGTCGCTCTCGCGCATCTGCGGCGTGTAGGCGCCAACCAGGTCGAGATGCTGGCCCTCGTGCAGCCATTCGCCCTCGACCAGCGGCTCCTTGGCCAGCGTCGCGCAGGACACGATGTCGGCCCACGCCACGGCGTCCCGGCGCTCGGCGGCGACCCGCACCTCGATCGGACGCCCAAGCGCGGACGGAAGCGAGCCGGCGAGCTCGGCGGCGAGCCGCTCGGCCTGTTCCCGGCGCCTGCCCCAGATGGCGATCGCCTGGATCGGCCGCATCTTGGCGTGGACACGGGCGAGGTGAGGCGCGAGGGCGCCGGTGCCGATCACCAGCAGCCGGCTCGATTCCGGCCGCGACAGGTAGCGTGATGCAAGGCCCGAGGCGCAGGCGGTGCGCCGTTTGGTGAGCGTGGTGCCGTCGAGCAGAGCCAACGGCACCCCGGTCCGACCATCGAGCAGCAGATACTCGCCGTAGATCGAGGGAAGGCCACTCTTACCGTTGTCGGGGAACACCGTGACGACCTTGACCCCGATCCGCCCGAACGGTCCTTGGGTCCAAGCCGGCATGAGCAGCAGCATGGCATCCGACGACCCCGGGCCGAGCGGCGCCTTGACCGGATGATGGTGGCGTGTCGGCATCTCGCAGCCAGCGCGGAACTGCGCCTCGAGGCGGTCGATCAGCGCCACGTCGTCGAGGGCCGCGTCGACTTCGGCAGCCGACAGCGACCTCAAGAGAACGGGCCCCGCGTTGCCGGCTGGGCCAGTTCGGGTGCCACCAGCGCGCTTTGCCGCTCCATGGCCTTCTGTTCGCGGCCCGCCGGAGCGGCCGGATGGACGGGCTGCCGCTGCGCCAGCGCCTCGCGCAGGCGGGCCACCTCACGCTCGAGACGCGCCACTTCGCGCGTCTGGTCGCGGGCCCGGCGGCGATGGCGGCGCTCTACCCACCATTCGATCGCCAGGCCCGACAACACGCCCAGCAGCAGGAGGAAGATCACCAGAAGATAGAGCGGCAGCACGACGAGGTGAGGCAGCGGCCACAGCGCGAGCTGCACGGGCTGGCTGTTGCTGACGGCGATCAACACGCCCAGCAGGACGAAGAGCACGAAGAGGGCGCGGGACAGGATTTTCATGCGGCGGCCAGCATGGCACATCGCGGCCGCCCGAAGCGAGACGACGCTACGTCTTGTCGCCCGTCGATTCGCCGGCCGGGGCCGCGCCGGCGGCGCGCTGCGCTTCCTTGTTCAGGCGGTCGCGCAGATCCTTGCCCGTCTTGAAGTAAGGCACCCGCTTGGAGGCGACCGCGACCTGCTCGCCCGTCCGCGGATTGCGGCCAGTGCGCGGGTCGCGCTTCTTCACCGAAAACGCGCCGAATCCACGCAACTCGACTCGGTCGCCGTGCGCGAGTGCTTTGGAAATCTCGTCAAAGACCGTGGCGACGATCCGCTCCACATCCCTTTGATAGAGATGGGGATTCCGGGCCGCCAGGCGGGCGATCAGCTCCGACTTGGTCATTGCCGCAACAATAGAGCAAAATTCACCTGCCTTCAAGCCTAAGCCCTTGAATCAAAAAGAAAAGGCCGGTCCCTCGGGACCGGCCTCGTGTTTTTGATCGCAAAAAACGACTTATTTGCCGTCTTCGTCCTTCTTCTGGGCCCGGCTGAGCGCGGCCCCCAGGATGTCGCCGAGGCTGGCGCCTGAATCGGACGACCCGAAATCGGCCATCGCCTTCTTCTCCTCGTCGAGCTCGCGTGCCTTGACCGACAGCACGACGCGGCGCGAGGCCTTGTCGATGTTGGTGATCTTGGCGTCGAGCTTGTCGCCCAGGGCGTAGCGGTCCGGGCGCTGCTCCGAGCGGTCGCGGCTGAGCTCGGACTTGCGGATGAAGCCCGGGATGCCGTCCTGCACTGTGACGTCGATGCCGTTGTCCTGGATGCCCGCCACGATGACGGTGACGACATCGCCCTTCTTGGCAACCGAGCCCACTTTCTCGAACGGGTCGTTGGCGAGCTGCTTGATGCCGAGCGAGATGCGCTCCTTGTCGATGTCGACGTCGAGCACCTTGACCTTGACCTGGTCGCCTTTCTTGTAGTCGCGGATCGCCTCGTCGCCCGCCTTGTCCCAGCTCAGGTCGCTGAGATGGACCATGCCATCGATGTCGCCGGGCAGGCCGACGAACAGGCCGAACTCGGTGATGTTGCGGACCTCGCCCTCGAGCTCGGTGCCGGCCGGGTATTTCTCGGCGAAGCTCTCCCACGGATTGGCCATGCACTGCTTGAGGCCGAGCGAGATGCGGCGCTTGGACATGTCGACGTCCAGCACCATCACTTCGACCTCCTGCGAGGTCGACACGATCTTGCCGGGATGGACGTTCTTCTTGGTCCAGCTCATCTCCGACACGTGCACCAGGCCCTCGACGCCGGGCTCCAGCTCGACGAAGGCGCCGTAGTCGGTGATGTTGGTGACGCGGCCCTTGAGCTTCAGTCCGACCGGGTACTTGGCGCCCGCGCCGTCCCAAGGATCGCTCATCAGCTGCTTCATGCCGAGCGAGATGCGCTGCGTCTCGGGGTTGAAGCGGATGACCTGCACCTTGACCTGCTGGCCGATGGTCAGCGCTTCCGACGGATGGTTGATGCGCTTCCAGGCGATGTCGGTGACGTGCAGCAGGCCGTCGACGCCGCCGAGATCGACGAACGCGCCGTAGTCGGTGATGTTCTTGACCACGCCGTCGAGCACCTGGCCTTCGCCGAGGTTGCCCATCAGGCGGGTACGGTCCTCGGCGCGCGTCTCCTCCATGACGGCGCGCCGCGACACCACGATGTTGCCGCGACGGCGATCCATCTTGAGGATGGCGAATTGCTGGGCCTGACCCATCAGCGGACCGACGTCGCGCACCGGGCGCACGTCGACCTGGCTGCCCGGCAGGAACGCGACCGCTCCCGACAGGTCGACCGTGAAGCCACCTTTCACGCGGCCGAAGATGATGCCCATGACGCGCTCACCGTCGGTGAACGCCTTCTCGAGAAGCGTCCAGGCCTCCTCGCGACGCGCCTTCTCGCGCGACAGGACGGCTTCGCCGTCCTTGTTCTCCATGCGATCGACATAGATGTCGACCGTGTCGCCTTCCTTGATTTCCGCGTCAGCGCCGCCGTTGGCGAACTCGCGCAACGGAACGCGCCCCTCCGACTTGAGGCCGACATCGACCACCACGAAATCGTTGGCGATGCGGACGACACGGCCTTTGACGACCGTGCCTTCGAAGCTCGCCGAACCGCCGAGCGATTCGTCGAGCAGTGCGGCGAATTCGGCGCTCGCGGCGTCGTTCGCGGGTTTACGCAGGGCGCTGCCCTTAGCCATTCAATACCTCTCCTTCGTCGATCCCGGGCGAAACGCTGCCGCCCGTCGGCCAACCGGTTGATCCGGCGGATCCACTGCCTTGAAACGCCGCGGCCGGCTTCCGACCGCAATCGCCGCTGTGTCGTTTTTCGATCCGCCGGCGGCGACTTACGGCCCGGCCGATCGAAAGCCCTTGCGCGCCATGAATGCCAAGGCTGCGGCGAAGGCCGCGTCGGCATCCATGTCGCTGGTATCGAGAACGTAGGCGTCGGGTGCGGCCTTCAAAGGGGCAGCCGCCCGTTCGCTGTCGCGACGGTCCCGCTCCGCCATCTCGGCAAGAACGCGCGGTTTTATAGTGTCGCCCCCCCCTGTGCGCAACTCCTGGAAGCGCCGCTCCGCCCGTGCCTCCAGGCTGGCCGTGACGAAGAGTTTCACGGGAGCATCGGGGCAAATGACAGTGCCGATATCGCGGCCATCAAGCACGGCGCCGCTTGGCTGTCCGGCAAATTCCTTCTGGAATCTCAACAAGTTGGCACGGACGTCGAGAAGTGCCGCCACTTTCGAGCCGGCCTGCCCCGCCTCGTCGCCGCGCAGGGCGGGATCGTCGAGATCGGCCGGGACGAGCCCGGCCGCGATCTCGGCCGGTGCGCGGCCGGTGCGGGCCGCCAGCAGGCCGACGGCACGATAGAGAAGCCCCGTGTCGAGATGGGGCAGGCGAAAATGCCGGGCGAGCCGCCGGGCGAGCGTGCCCTTGCCGCTGGCCGACGGCCCGTCGATGGCGATGATCAGACGACCGCTCACGCCGCCTCGATCTCGGCGCCGAGACCCGTCATGAGCGGCACGAACCCCGGGAACGACGTGTCGATCGGCGAGCCGTCGTCGACCGCCACGCCGTCGCGCGACGCCAGCCCCAACACCAGGAACGACATGGCGATGCGATGGTCGAGATGCGTCGTCACCAAGCCTCCACCGGGCGGCGAACCGCCGCAACCGTGAACGACCAGCGTGTCGGCGCCCATCTCGTGCCTGACGCCGTTGGCGTGCAGGCCCGCCGATACCGAGGCAAGCCGATCGCTTTCCTTGGCGCGCAGTTCGGCGAGGCCCAACATGCGCGTGCTGCCCTCCGCACAGGCGGCGGCGACGGCGAGGATCGGATACTCGTCGATCATCGATGGCGCGCGCTCAGGCGGCACCTCGACGCCCTTCAGTCCGCCACCTCTGACGCGGAGATCGGCCACCGGCTCACCGCCGACCTCGCGGCGATTGTCGAAGTCGATCCGCGCGCCCATCTCGAGCAACGTCGCGTACAGGCCGGCGCGCAGCGGGTTGAGCCCGACATTCTCGACCAGCACGTCGCTGCCCGGCCGGATCGCGGCGGCGACGACGGCGAAGGCGGCCGACGAGGGATCGCCCGGCACGACGATATCGCGACCGCGCAACTCGGGCCAGCCGACCACGGTGATGCGCTTGCCGTGCGCATCCGCGGGCTCGACCCGGACCTCGGCGCCGAAATGGCGCAGCATGCGCTCGGTATGGTCGCGCGTGGCCTCGGGCTCGATCACGGTCGTCTCGCCCGCCGTGTTGAGGCCGGCCAGCAGCACGGCGCTCTTTACCTGCGCCGAAGCGACCGGCAGTCGATATTCGATCGGCACCATCTCGTCGGTGCCGGTGATGGCGAGCGGCATGCGTCCGCCCTCGCGCGCGACGAAGCCCGCGCCCATGCGCGACAGCGGATCGATGACGCGCTGCATGGGACGGCGCCGCAGCGAGCCGTCGCCGGTCATGAAACTGACGAACGGATGGCTCGCCAGGATGCCGGACAAGAGCCGGGCCGAGGTGCCGGAATTGCCGAGATCGAGCACGTCGGCTGGCTCGCGGGCGCCGCCGACGCCGAATCCCCGGACGCGCCAATTGGCGCCGTGATGTTCGACCTGCGCGCCGAGCGCGCGTAACGCCGCGGCAGTGCGCAGCACGTCCTCGCCCTCGAGCAGGCCGGAAATCGCGGTCTCGCCCAGCGCCAGGGCGCCGAACATCAGCGCGCGATGGGAGACCGACTTATCGCCCGGCGCGCGCACGCGACCCTCGAGCCGCGGCACGGGCCGGGCAATCAGCTTCTTGGCAGCAGCAGAACCGGACAGGGCACTCTCCTGGGGCCGCAAATCGCGGCAAAAAGGCGGCGCGGCGCCCTCCTAGCATGCCGGAATTTGGTTTTGACAGGGTGAAAAGCCCATGACATACGCCGTCCCTCGCGGCCGAACCGGCCTCGTTTCAGCGAAATTCCAGGAGAATCAGCGTGGTCAAGGCGTCCTGGGGCACCAAGCGCACCTGCCAGAGCTGCAGCGCGCGCTTCTACGACCTCAACAAGAGCCCGATCAAATGCCCCAAGTGCGGGCGCGAGCACGATCGCGAAGACTTCGTGAAGGTTCGGCGCGGCCGTGCCGCCGCCGCGGCCACGTCGGCCGCGGCGGCAGCCGCCGCCGCGCTGGCCGCCAAGAATGCCGCCGCCAAGAAGAAAAGCGACGAAGCGGCGCTGGCGGGAGACGAGTTGCCCGATGTGGAAGCGGACGACGATGCGTTGGAAGATACCGACGATCTCGCCGACGAGGCTGAAGACATCGAGGTCGAAGTCGAGAACGACAAGGGCGAGGGAGACCGCTAGCCGGCCGGTTGCCAGCCCGGGGCGCAGGAACTATACCTCGCGCCCGCACCAGTTTCGGGGCCATAGCTCAGCTGGGAGAGCGCTACAATGGCATTGTAGAGGTCAGGGGTTCGATCCCCCTTGGCTCCACCAAACGCAAAGGGCTCGATCGCTTCCGGTCGAGCCCTTCTCGTTTTCCGCCTCGGCGCGGGCACCCTAGGCATTCATTCCCTGAAGACGTCCCTTGTCGGCAAGAACGATCGAGCGGCTGGACGCGGCGACCTTGATCAGCCCCCGGCGCGCGAACTCCGTCAGGGTGCGCGACACGGTCTCGATGGTGAGACCCAGATGGTCGGCGATGTCGGAGCGTTGCATGGGCAGTTCGAAATGGTCGTCCTCGTGCATGCGGTCGGCCATATCGAGCAGGAAGCTCGCGATCTTCTCCTGGGCGGTCTTGCGGCCGAGCAGCAGCATGTGCTCCTGCGCCCGCTCGAGATTGCGGATCATCGACGACATCACCTGATCGCCGAACCCGGGATGGTCGTGGGTGAGGGCATCGAGCCGGCTGCGGCGGAAGGCCACCACGGTCGCGCCGTCGACGGCTTCGGCGCAGAACCGGTGCTCGGCACCCGCCTCCAGGCCGAACAGGTCGCCGGCGAGGTGGAAGGCGTCGATTTGACGACGTCCGTCGCTCAGCAGCTTGTAGGTTCGCACGGTCCCCGACACGACCTTGTAGAAGCAGTCGGCCGGGTCGCCCTCGGCGAAGAGCTCCTCGCCCTTGCCGAGAACGTGGGTCGTTCCCAGCTGGCGGTCGTCACCGCCGTTCTTGAGCGTGGTCAGGCCACGGATCACGACGGGGGCGGGAACCTTGGCGGCGGGGCTGTGGCTGGCGATCGAAGTGCGCATGGTCATCTCCCTCAAGAACGCGCCCTTGGTACCGGCCGGCCGGTCATCCGAACATTCGGGTATTGAACTACGGGATTCTACGTAGGCGCCGATGCCGCGGCAGCGGCCATCAGGCGAGGTCGACAAGGGCGCGCCGGATGCTTTCCAGCAGCGCGGAGTCCGACAGCGGCTTCTCCAGGATGCGGTCGACGCTGACGCGACTGGATCTCGACCGCAACTCGGCGCTCACGGGTTCGCTGACGATCAGGATCGCCGGAAGGCCGACCCCCCGCGCGCGCAATGCCTCGATCAGCTCCAGGCCGTCCATGGCCGGCATGCGCAGATCGACGACGAGGCAGGCCTTGGTCGGCAGGCTCTTCTCGGCAAGCAAGGCCTTCGCACGCTCGTAGATGCGCACACCGTATCCTTCCACCTCGAGCGAGAATTTGAGGGCGCTGCGAACCGCGGCATCGTCATCGACGAGAAGCACAGTTCCAGAATGCATCGGCATGCGACAATCCAGATTGAAGCCAATGCAAGATATTTCACGACGCCGGCAATGGGGCCTTGATCTGACGCAAATGGCGCGCTCGCTAGCGTGAATCGTCCGCCATCAGCGTCATGCGAACCAGTTCCGACAGGCTGTCGGCCTGCATCTTGGTCATGACGTTGGCGCGGTAAACCTCGATCGTGCGGGCACTGATGCCGAGTTCGTAGGCGATGATCTTGTTGGGCTTTCCTGCAACCAGCCCGGCCAGCACATCACGCTCTCGGTGCGACAGGATCTTGAGCCGGTTCCGAACCTCGACGGCACGCGACTGCCGCTGGTGATCATCGGCATTGCGAGCGAGCGCGGAGCGGATCGCGCCAAGCAGGACTTCGTCGTCAAACGGCTTCTCGATGAAATCCACCGCGCCGGCCTTCATGGCCGAAACGGCGAGATGGACGTCGCCGTGTCCCGTGATGACGATCACCGGAATCTTCACGTCCAGCTCCTTCAACCTGCGCTGCAATTCCAATCCGTCCATCTCGGGCATCCGGACGTCGGTGACGATGCAGCCATCCTGAACGTCCGGCAATGTCCTGAGGAACGCGACCGCGGAATCGTGCACGCGAACCGCGAGTCCCGCGGTCGCCAGCAGGAACGCGAGGGACTGGCGCACGTCGGCGTCGTCGTCGATCACATGAACCACCTGACTAGACGGCACGCTCCGCTTCCTCCTCCTCGGTCGCCATCCTCAACGTGAAATGGAAAGCCGTTCCACCGGTCGGCGGCGCCTCCACCCAGATCTTCCCGCCATGGGACTCGATGATCGTGCGGCAGATCGAAAGACCCAACCCCATCCCCTTGCGCTTGGTCGTCACGAATGGCTGGAAGAGGTGCGCTGCCACTTCGGGGGCAAGCCCCCGGCCGGTGTCGGAAACGCTCACCTGGGCCGTGCCATCTCCGCCAGCACGCGTGGCGATCCCGAGTCTTCTTGGACCGGAAGATTCCATCATCACGTCTATCGCGTTGCGGATCAGGTTGACGAGTACCTGCTGAATCTGAATGCGGTCGGCAAGGACGGTGTCCGCCGCGGGATCGAAGCGGAATCCGACCTCCACTCCGTTCTCACGTGCCCCTATCAGAGCCAGCGTGCTTGCGTCCTCCACCAGCTTCGGCAAGTTCTCGACATGCCGCTCGCTCTCGCCGCGTGCGACGAACTCGCGCAGCCGGCGAATGATATGGCCGGCCCGCAGGGCCTGGTCGGCGGCCTTCTCGACCGCATCCCGCAACAGTCCTGAGTTCTCGCTCTCGACCTTGTCGAGCAGACGGCGGCAGCCCTTGAGATAGTTGCTGATGGCGGTCAGCGGCTGGTTGATCTCGTGCGCCAGTGTCGAGGCCATCTCGCCGAGCGCGGTGAAGCGCGACATGTGCGTGACCTCGGATTGAAGCTCCTTCAGTCGGCTTTCCGTGAGTTGCTGAGCCGTCAGATCACGGATGAAGCCGGTGAAGTAGTGGCGGTCCGCCGATTTCAGCTCGCCCACCGTCAGATGCATGGGGAAGGTCGTGCCGTCCTTGCGCTGGCCGACGACGATGCGGCCGATGCCGATGATGCGCTTCTCGCCCGTCGACAGATAGCGCTCGAGGTAGGAATCGTGTTGCTCGCGATATGGCGACGGCATGAGCTGGCTGACGTTGCGGCCCGACACCTCGTCCATCGTGTAGCCGAACAACCGCTCTGCCGTGGTGCTGAGCGATTCGATGCGCCCCCTCTCGTCGATCACGATCATGGCATCCGGCACCGTCTGAAGGATCGACCGCAACCGGGCCTCGGCGGCGTCCAACGCCTCGGCGATGCCCTGGCGGTCGCCCGCCGGTCGCGGCTCCACTCCATGGAGGATCCATTGGACGGCACCATCGGTGCCCAACACCGGTGCGTTCGACATGGCGGCCGGTGGCGCTATCGCGCCGTCCGCGCCTCTCCCTCCGATGGGTTCGAGCACTCCGCCATCCAGCCGATCCGGCTGACGACTCGATACTACCCTTCGGAGCGAGGACAGGAGCGCTTCGACGGCCGGGCCCGGCGCGAAGCAATCCTGGATCCGGCGGCCGACCATGGCATGGGAGGCGAAGCCGAACATCCCGGCATATGCCTCGGATGCCGCCGCGATCCTCAAATCCGGTGCAAGAACCAGTTCCGGGCGCGGGGAGCGTACTACCCATTCGGCGACGGCGGGACCGAGATCCAATTCTGAGTCCGCATCGTTCATGCAACTCGCACGATAACACACACCCGCCCACTCTTTCGACGGCAATCTAGGCGGGCAACGATCCGAGCGGCCGCCCGGAGGAACGGGCTTCGATATCCAGGCGATCGAAAGCGCGCAGCAGCGTGCCGACACGAACGGCCGACGACACCCATTCGGCCAGGCGCGGGTAGTTGTCCACCAGCCAGCTGAACAGGCCTTGCACGGCCACGAAGGCGGCCGCCGCCTGCGTGACCTCGCCCAGCAGCATGGCGCCCTGCACGTAATTGGGGACGCACAGGATGAGGCCCACGAGAGGCGCCAGCAAAGTGTTGCCGTGCGACACCACGGTCGTCCGCATGTGCTGGCCAGCGAGGCGTTTCCATTGGCGAATGGCTTCGGCGAGTGCCGAGCCGACGGCGGCAACGAGTGGCGGGTCAGGCCGCGGCCCGTTCTCCTCCGCGCGTTCGCGCAGATGGGCGACCGCGAATTTGAGTTCCGATTCGGCCTGATTCTTGCGCTCGATGACATGGGCCATGTTGCTGCCGATCAACACCATCGCGCCGGTCGTCAGCGCCGCATAGATTATCGCCGCGAAGACCAGGAACCCCGGAACTTGCAGGGGGAGGCCGAATGGCCGCAGGTCGATCGAGCCGCCGACCGTCCAGAGCACGACGATGAAAGTGCCTGCCGTGAGAATGGAACTGAGCAGGCCCACCACGAGATCGATCGGAGCATCCGTGGCCACTCGCGCGTCCTCGGCGATCCTGTACTCGGCCAGCTGATGCTCTCCGCCTCCGGACTCGAGGCGACGATAGTTGCCGTTCGACAGCCAGATCTCGACCAAGTGGGCAGTCAGCCAGTTGCGCCACAATCGCTGGAAGCTCATCCGGCCCCACACGGCGAAGACCGCCAGCGCGATGCTTTGGCCGGCAAGCACCAGCAGCACATGGGTCTGATGCCAGATCTCGCGCCCGTCGCGTCGCTCCAGGGCATTGAAGAAGTCGCGATTCCAGAGATTGAGCCAGTACTGATTGACGATCTGCAGCACGACGCAGATCGCCAGCAATGAGATCAGGCCCCACGAGATCCACGCCGACTCGCGCGACAGAAAGCCGAAGGCAGTGCGCCAGAAGCGGCGCATCGATTCCCGTCCGACGGCCTTCGCCTCGCCGGCCTCAACCATGGCCCGCGCTGCCGAGCGCGGCCAGCCCGACGAAAGCGGGATCGGGCTTCATGACGACCTTCGTGGGAATGGCGGCGAGATAGCGATGAAAGCGGCCCTTGGCCTCGAAACGGGCGCGGAAACTGGTGACCGCGAGATGATCGACGATCCTGGGGACGATGCCGCCACCGATATAGACCCCGCCGCGCGCACCGAACATCAGTGCGGCGTTGCCGGCGACGGCACCGAGGAAGCCGCAGAAAGCATCGAGTGCCTCGCGGCTTCGCGCGCAGCTTCCCTCAACCGCCGCCCGGGTGACTTGCGCCGGCGTCCGCCGCTCGGGCCGGGCGCCTTCGAGTTCGGCGATCGCCTCGTACAGATTGACGAGACCGGATCCGGACAGCACGCGCTCGGCGGAAACATGCCCGAAGCGGCGATGCAGGATGGTGACCAGCGCCGCCTCACGGGCCGAGCCCGCGGCGAGCGAGGCATGACCTCCCTCGCTGGTCAGAACGCGCGCGCCGTAGCCGCCGCGAAGCAGGCAAGCCATGCCGAGGCCAGTACCGGGCGCCACGATCGCCAGCGGTTCGCCGGGCCGTCCTTCTTCCGGCCCGATGCTTCTGAGATCGGCGCGCCCGAGGTGAGGCAGGGCCAGCGCCAGGGCCGCCAGATCGTTGATGATGCGGACCGGCCCGAGCGCGAAGCGCTGCTGCAGTTCGATGGCGTCCACCACCCAGCGCGCATTGGTCATGGCGCAGCGCGGCCCGTCCACGGGGCCGGCGACGCCGAATACGGCACCGTCGAATTTCTCGCCGCCGCCACCACGGCGCAAGAACTCGGCGACGGCATCGGCTGCGGTCGCGTAGTCACTGACATCGAGGGACGTCACGGGTCCGACGACCCCGCTGAACAGGACGGCGAATCGCGCCCGCGTCGCCCCGATGTCGGACAACAGGACCTTGGTCATGTGGCCGTGCCGGCTTTCGCCGCCTCCGCTTGGATCAACTGCCCGTACCAGTGAGCCGACGCCTTCGGGATTCGCCGCTGACTGGCATAGTCGACATAGATCAGGCCGAACCGCGTATCGTAGCCCGCGCCCCACTCGAAATTGTCGAGCAGAGACCAGACGAAATAGCCGCGCACATCAGCACCGGCCGCGACGGCCTCGCGCAGGGCGTCGGTATAGAGCGCGAGATAGCCGATGCGCTCGTGATCGACGATGTGACCGGTGGGATCGGGCTTGTCTGCGCCGCCCGCGCCGTTCTCCATGACGTAGATCGGCCGGCCGTAGCGCTCGTGGGCGCCGATCAGGACGTCGCGAAAGGCATCGGGGTCGACCTGCCAGCCTATCGGCGAGCGCGGAACATCCTCCGGAGCGTCAGCCCACGCGAACCCCCAGGGAGAGTCCGCCGACGCCTTCGCGTAGACCGGCGAGTAGTGATTGATGCCGAGCCAGTCCACCGGTCGCGCGATCCTCGCGAGATCGCCGTCGCGCTGGAACGGCTCGATGGCCTCGGCGAGTTCAGGGGGATAGACGCCTAGCATTTGCGGATCCGGAAAGGCCCGGTTCCAATAGGCGTCGAGAAGCCGCGCAGCCTTCACGTCCTCGGCCGTGGTGCCGACCGGCCGGCTCGGCTGGATGTTGTGAACGGCGCCGATCGACGCGCGCGGCACAGCCGCGCGCAGCGCGTCGACCGCGGCTCCGTGCGCCAGGTTGACGTGATGGATGGCCTTGTAGTGATCGGCCCGTGCGCTGCTGGCCGGCGGATGCCAGCCGAAGGCGTAGCCGAACAAGACGAAGACGCCGGGCTCGTTGAACGTTGCAAAGCGCTTCACGCGCCCGCCGAAACGTTCGCCAACGAGCTGCGCATAGTCGGCGAACCAGCCGACGATGTCGCGATCCGCCCAGCCGCCGACATCCTGGAGCGCCTGCGGAAGGTCCCAGTGATAGAGGCAGAGCCAGGGCTCTATGCCGGCCGCCAGCAGGCCGTCGACCAGCCGGTCGTAGAAGGCGAGGCCCTTCTCGTTCACCGCGCCCCGGCCCGTGGGCATGACGCGAGGCCAGGCAACCGAGAAGCGATAGGCGCCGACGCCCATCCGGCGCATCAGCTCGATGTCCCCGGCGTAGCGATGATAGTGATCGCAGGCGACGTCTCCGGTGTCGCCGTTGGCGACATTGCCGGGCACTCTGCAGAAATTATCCCAGATGCTGGGGCCGCGGCCGTCCTCGAGTGCGGCCCCCTCGATCTGATAGCTCGACGTCGATACGCCCCACGTGAAGCCCCTGGGCAGCGGCGTGGTGCGAATGGATGCTGGTGGCAACGGCTGTGACATCGCAAGGATGCTGCGGGTCTGCGTTCAACGCCACATTGAGCCATGTCAACAATCCGCCGTGCTCGACGTTGATCTGCCGCAACGTCGGCCGGACTTACGCGGCCCAGAATGGTGTTTTCTCGATTGCGGGGTCCGCCATGCACGCTGGACGAGTCATGACTAGGGAAGTAGTGACGATCAAAGCTGAGGCCTCGGTCTACGATGCCGCACAGATCCTGCTCAACAGCGGCATCAGCGCGGCGCCAGTGGTCGATGCCGATCATCGCATGATCGGCATCGTGAGCGAGGCCGATCTCATGTACCGGCCGGAGATCGGCACCTTCCCGACCAAATCGTGGCTCCAGCGGTTGCTGACGGCGGACGAATCGCGTCGGGCGCGGGACTACATCCGCTCGCACGCCCATCGCGTCGCCGACGTCATGTCGAGGGACGTCGTATCGGCCAGCGAGCACGCCGACCTGCAGGAGATCGCCGAGCTGATGCAGGAACGCGGCATCAAGCGCATTCCCATCGTGCGTGACGGTCGTCTGGTCGGCATCGTCAGCCGCGCCAACCTGCTGCAGGGATTGATGGCCCGCGAGTCTTCCGTTGGCGCCGCCGCGATCGACGACCAGGCGATCCAGACAGCGGTATCGCGGGCGATCGCGACGCAAGGGTGGGCAAGCTGCCAGGCGCCCAAGGTCGTGGTCGAGAAAGGCACGGTCCATCTCTGGGGCACGGCGCCAAGCGAGCCCATCAGGGACGCGATCCGGATCGCGGCGGAAGCCGTGCGAGGCACCCGGCGGGTGCACAACCACATGATCGTCCGGCCGGTGGCGCCGGCTTAGGGTCGAATGAAGATCAGCGGATTGTCGTCGTCGAGGTTGTCGGCGGCAGCGGCCAGTTCGGAGGCGATATCGTCGTTGCTGCGACTGCGCTTGAAAATGCGGATGGCCTCCGACAACAGGCACCGGGCCACCACGTCGTCGGCGATCGACCGGGACGCGGCCTCGGCGAGCGCCTGTTCGACGTGTTTTGCGACCATCTGATGGGTGCTCATCGCTTCAGGCCTCCTAGATTGCCCGGGAATGGCGCCCGCTGGCGCCGGTGTAGTAGCGGTCGAAGGCGGCGCAGATCGACCTGACCAGAGGTCGTCCGCGCTGCGTTACAATCACGTGCGTGCCATCGAGGTCGATCAGACCGTCGCGCGACAGTGCAACGAGCCCCTCGATCGAGGCCAAGAACGCGGCCGGTGCGATACCGCGGCGCCGGCAGGGGTCGGCCACGTCCGCCTCGTAGGCGCACATCAGCCGGCCGATGATCTCGCCGCGCAGCCGATCCTCCGCGTCGATCGCGATGCCGCGCGCGGTGGCGAACCCGCCCCCTTCCAGCGCGGCCATGTATCTCCCGGCATCGACGGCGTTCTGGGTGTAGCCGCCCGACAGGCTCGAAATGGCCGATGCGCCCACGCCCACCACCCAAGGCGAGGCCTCGGCGACATAGCCCTGGAAGGTGCGCCGCAACGTGCCGCCCTGGGCGGCACGGGCAAGCGCATCGCCTCGCCGGGCGTAGTGATCCAACCCGACCCGGACATAGCCCGCTGCGATCAGCCTCCGCGCGACCAGATCGGCCATCTCGGCTCGCACCGACGCCTCCGGCAGGACAGACGGGTCGATCAGCTCCTGGTGGCGCTTCATCCAGGGAACGTGGGCATAGGCGAACACGGCGAACCGATCCGGGCCAAGCGCCACCGCCTGATCGAGTGTTCGCGCCACCGTTTCCGGCGTCTGGTGAGGCAGGCCGTAGACCAGGTCGATGTTGAGCCTCGCGATGCCGGCCGACCGCAGCCGCTCGACCGCGTCCGACGTCGCCCGATAGGACTGAACGCGATTGATCGCGTGCTGAACGGTCTCGTCGAAATCCTGCACGCCGAGACTCGCGCGCGTCACGCCGGCGGTCGCCATCGCCTCTACGAGCTCAGCCGAGCAATGACGCGGATCGACTTCCATCGACACTTCGGCGTCGGCGCGACGGTCGAACAGGGCGGACACCCGCCTGGCGACCGCGAGGATGCGATCGGGTCCAAGCTGGGACGGCGTGCCGCCGCCCCACTGGATCGCGTCGAGCACGAGGCCTGGCGAGGCGCGTGCGGCGAGCGCGAGTTCCGCTTCCATCGCCCTGGCATAGGCCGCGAGCGTCCCGGGCTGGCGCATCGCCACGGTGTGGCAGGCGCAGTACCAGCAGAGTTCGCGGCAGAACGGCACGTGCAGATAGAGCGCCGCGCTCGCCTCGGCGATCTCGCCCAGCCATCGCGCATGCTCGGCCGGCCCAACGCCGGCCGTGAACTGGGCCGCCGTCGGATAGCTTGTGTAGCGCGGGACCGGCCGGTCGTAGGCCGCAATGAGGGCCGGTTCCATGGCTTTCAGTGCGACATCAGCACCGGGACGGTCATGCTGGCGATGACCGTGCGACTGGCGCCGCCCAGCACCAGCTCGCGCATGCGTGAATGCCCGTAGAGGCCCATGACGATAAGGTCGATGTCGTGGTCGGCTGCCCGAGAGAGGATCACGTTGCCGACGTCCGCGTCGGCCGCGACGTCACGCTGGACGGTGACCTTGACGCCGTGGCGGGCGAGCCACGTGGCAACATCGGCGCCCGGCTCCGCGCCGTGGCCCTCGGGCGAGGTGTGCGGATCGATCACCAGGACCATGACCTTGGCGGCCTTCTGCAGGATCGGCAGCGCGTCGGTGGCGGCGCGCGCGCTCTCGCGACTGGCGTTCCAGCACAACAGGACGTTCTTGCCGATCGGCTTCTTGGCGCCGATGTGGGGCACCACGAGAATCGGACGCCCGGTCGAGAGCGCAATCGCCTCGGGCAGGTCGCCCGGCGTCGGCGTCGAGTCGTCGGGGTCGGTCTGGCCGACCACCAGCAGGTCGGCGTAGCGCGCCTGGACGGCGAGCTCGCTGTCGATGAAGCCGTTGGCGACGCGCCATTCGGAGGACAGGTGCTTGCCTTTCAGCGACTTCTCGAAGACGGCGGCGGCGGCCTTCTGATCGTTGTTGGCAGACTCCTCGTAGGCCTGGAACAAGGTGTCCATCGGCATCCCCCCCTCGAAGAACATGGGCGACTGGAAAGGGGGCCGCGCATGAATCCCGACGAGGTGGGAGCCGAAGCGCTGGGCCACGTCCGTCGCGACATCAAGACGCTGGGCCAGCTTCTTGCCGGCGTCGCAGTTGACCAGGATCGTCTTGTAGCTCATCGGCTCCTCCTCTGATGTCGGGCGAGAGAGGAATGCCACGCCTCGCCCGCTTCCGTATTGACGCAGGTCAAGCCGGCGCGTTGCGAAGCCGCGTATTCGAGCGGCATGGAATTTGTCGCCGAAGTGATGGCGGTCTGCCGCGCCGCTCTGGGCGATGCCGGACGATCGACAGCCGGCCTGCCGCTGTCGCTGTTCCTGATCGGGCTCGCCGGCAGCGTCGTGCACTGCGTCGGCATGTGTGGGCCGTTCGTGCTCGGCCAGGTCGTGGCCGGCGCCGGCGCCGCGCGGACGCGCTACGGCGAATGGCAGCGCCTCGCCGACGCGACGCTGCTGCCCTATCACCTGGGCCGCGCCACCACCTACACGGCGCTCGGCGCGATCGCCGGCGCGACAACGGCGCTCTTCGCCGCCAGCCCGTCGTTCGCCTGGCTCACCGCCGCGCTCCTGGCGTTGGCGGCGGCATTGCTGATCGTGCAGTCGCTCGGCCTCGCGGCCTTGCCCGGCGTCCCCTGGACGATCGCCCTGTCCCGCTTCGCCCGGCCGCTCACCGAGGCGCGTGGCCTGCCGGCGCGCTATGCCCTGGGAGTCGTTCTGGGGTTCCTGCCGTGCGGCCTGCTCTACGGCGCGATCGCCGCGGCGGCCGGCACGGGCTCGGCGGCCGAAGGAGCGGTCGCCATGGCGGCCTTCGCGCTGGGCACCGTGCCGGCCCTGGTGGCCGTGGGCTGGGGCGGCCTGATGCTGCGGCGGCGCCTGGGCAGCATCGCGCGATGGGTAGCAACGCCGCTGTTGCTCGCCAACGCCGGGCTGCTGCTGGCGCTGGCGAGCCAGCGTCTGTGACTTAGCCTGCCTTGACCTCGACCTGCTTGACCGCGGCCGGCGGATTGGCGGTCTTGGGAATGTCGATGGTCAGGACGCCCTTGGCGAACCTGGCCGCCAGCTTGGCGTGGTCGGCATCGCTCGGCAGGGTGAAGGCGCGCGTGAAGCTGCCGTAGCTGCGCTCCGAATAGTGCGTCCTCTCGTCCGTGCGCTCGATCTTCTTCTCGCCCGTGATGGTGAGCACGTCGTCCTCGACCGTCACCTTGACGTCCTTCTCGTCGAGACCGGGCAGTTCGACCGTCACGGCGTAGGCTGAGCCGTTCTCCTTCACCTCCACCTTGGGAACGTGCTCAAACGCACGCAGCGCGCGCGGTTCGGACATCGCCGGCAGTTCGGGCAGACCGAACGGCCAGCCGCGCATCATCCGGTTGAACATCTGGTCGAGATCGCCGATGAATGGCGACTGGCCGCGGGGCATCAACGATTTCGCTTCTGTCATGTCGACCTCCTTTTCGGACCCACTGGATCCGGGAGATTCCTACGCGCGCCGAACGACGGGCTGGTTGATCGAGATCAAGCCGTCGTCGGAAAGCGCACGACGTCGCGATAGGCATGCCAGGTGGCATGGGCTACGACCGGCAACACGACGACGAGGCCGAGCAGGCCGGGCACCATGGCGAGCGCCACCAGCACGACGATCAGGCCGGCCCACAGCAGCATCGGCCGGAGATTGAGCCGCACCGCGGCGACCGAGGTGGCGATCGCCTCGAACAGGTTGGCATCGCGGCGATCGAGCAAGTAGGGCATCGAGAAGGCACCGACGAGGAAGGCGAGCGCGGCCAGCATCGCGCCACAGCCCATGCCGATCGCCAGGAACGGCAGGCTCTTGCTGGAGTACCAGGCGAGGTCGAGGAAGCGGTCCCACGACGGCACGGTGCGCCATTCGAACACCGCGAAGATCAACTGTGCGATGCGCATCCACGCGAGATGCAGCAGCAGCAGCACCAGACCCATCAACGCGATCTGCTCGGGATTGCGTCGCCATGCCAGCAGCGTCGTTTCGCCGTCGACGACATGGTTGGCCTCGAGCCGCCGGCTGACCTCGTAGAGGCCGACAGCGATGAACGGACCGACGAAGAAGAAGCCGGCGCTGAGCGGCAGGACGAGATAGGGCAGGTCGAACCAGAGCAGCAGCGCGATCGCCAGCCATCCGGCGAGCACCGGCAGCAGCCCGTAGCCGAGGCTGACCGTCGGCACCGACCACAGGTCGCGCCATCCCGCCGCGAGCCACGTCCAAGGCCGGTCGAGCGGCACTTTCCTGATATGCGGCTGCGGGCCGCGGAAGACTGCCACCATTTCGCTCATGCACGTTTCATCCCGGCGATTTCATCGCGGCGACAAGGTGGCCGGGCCCATCGAGGCCGACCTTGATACACATCAAAGTCGCTCGCCCCGACGGCCCCTAGGGTCCGCCCGCGCCATTCGTGCGGGAGCCCCGATGTCCAGCCAAGCCGTTTCGTCCGCCCCTTCATCGATCTCGCCGCGCTATGTCGAGGACGTCATCCGCGCCGGCGTCGTGCTCACGGTGTTCTGGGGCATCGCCGCCTTCCTGGTCGGCGTGGTGATCGCCGCCCAGCTCGTCTGGCCGCAGCTCAGCCTCGACAGCGAGTATCTGACCTTCGGGCGTCTGCGACCGCTGCATACCTCCGCCGCCATCTTCGCCTTCGGTGGTACGGCGCTGATCGCCACCTCGTTCCACGTCGTGCAGCGCACCTGCCGCGCCACGCTGTTCGGCGGCGCGCCGGCGGGCTGGTTCGTGCTGCTGGGCTATCAGCTCTTCATCGTCATCGCCGCCACCGGCTACCTGCTCGGCATCACGCAGAGCAAGGAATACGCCGAGCCCGAATGGTATGCCGATCTCTGGCTGACCGTCGTGTGGGTTACGTACCTGATCGTCTATCTCGGCACCGTGATGAAGCGCGAGGAACCGCACATCTATGTCGCGAACTGGTTCTACCTCGCCTTCATCATCACCATCGCGATGCTGCACATCGTCAACAACCTGACGATCCCGGTGTCGATCGTCGGCGTGAAGAGCTACAGCGCCTGGTCGGGCGTGCAGGACGCCATGATCCAGTGGTGGTACGGCCACAACGCGGTCGGCTTCTTCCTGACCGCCGCCTTCCTCGGCATGATGTACTATTACATCCCCAAGGCGGCGAACCGGCCGATCTATTCCTACCGGCTGTCGATCGTCCATTTCTGGTCCCTGGTGTTCCTGTACATCTGGGCCGGCCCGCACCACCTGCACTACACGTCGCTGCCCGACTGGGCGCAGACGCTCGGCATGGTGTTCTCGGTCATGCTGTGGATGCCGAGCTGGGGCGGCATGATCAACGGCCTCATGACGCTGTCGGGCGCGTGGGACAAGCTGCGCACCGACCCGGCGCTGCGCTTCTCGGTCACCGCCGTCGGCTTCTACGGCATGTCGACTTTCGAGGGGCCGGTCATGTCGATCAAGGCGGTGAACTCGCTCAGCCACTACACCGACTGGACGATCGGCCACGTCCATTCCGGCGCGCTGGGCTGGGTCGCCTTCATCGTGTTCGGCACGGTCTACTACATGGTGCCGAAGCTGTGGAACCGGCCGGCCATGTGGTCGACGCGCCTGATCGGCTGGCACTACTGGATCGCCACGCTCGGTATCGTTCTCTACATCACCGCGATGTGGGTGAGCGGCATCATGCAGGGCCTGATGTGGCGCGCCTACGACGAGCTCGGCTTCCTGCAGTACTCGTTCGTCGAGACCGTCGCGGCGATGCAGCCCTTCTATCTCATCCGTCTGGTGGGGGGCGTGTTCTTCCTGGGTGGCGCCCTGCTCATGGCCTTCAACGTGTGGCGTACCCTGCGCGCGGTGCCCGAACGGGCGACGCTCGCAGAGCGCCCGGCGATCGCGGCGTAAGGAGATATTCGCGATGTCCTACTTTCGTCACGAGATCGTCGAAAAGAACGTCATCCTGCTGGTGGTGCTGACGCTGATCACCGTGTCGATCGGCGGCTTGGTGCAGATCATCCCGCTCTTCACCATCGAGACGACCATCGAGCGCGTCGAGGGCGTGCGGCCCTATACGCCGCTCGAGCTGGCCGGTCGCAACATCTACATCCGCGAAGGCTGCTATGTCTGCCACAGCCAGCAGATCCGCCCCTTCAAGGACGAGGTCGAGCGCTACGGCCACTACAGCCTGGCGGCCGAGAGCATCTACGACCGGCCGTTCCAGTGGGGTTCCAAGCGCACCGGCCCGGACCTAGCGAGGGTGGGCGGCCGCTATTCCAACGACTGGCATGTCGAGCACCTCGTCTCGCCGCGTGCCGTCGTGCCGGAGAGCATCATGCCGGCCTATCCATTCCTCGCCGCACGCAAGCTCGCCTACGGCGACATCGCCGACCATCTCGAGGCGCTGCGCGTCGTTGGCACCCCCTACACCGACGAGATGGTGAAGAACGCGCGCGCCGATCTTGAGGCGCAGGCAAGCCCCGATGCCGACACGACCGAGTTGCTGAAGCGCTATCCGCGCACTCCGGTTGGTAAATTCAACCCGTCGGCCGAGGCCATCACCGAGATGGATGCGCTGGTCGCCTACCTGCAGATGCTGGGCACCCTGGTGCAGTTCGCCGACATCCCGCCCGAGCGGCTGCGGCAATAGGAGGACGTGGTCATGTTGCAGAGTCTCGGCGAGATCCTATCGTCGATCTGGACCGTGTGGGCGATTGGCGTGTTTGCCGGCATCGGCTTCTGGGCGTGGCGTCCCGCCAACCGCGCGCGCTTCGAGCGCGACGCGCACATCCCCTTGAACGACGAAGGCTGAGGGCCGCGACATGCCGACCAAGATCGAGAAGGATGCGGTCACCGGGACCGACACTACCGGCCACGAATGGGACGGGGTGAAGGAGCTCAACACGCCGCTGCCGAGCTGGTGGATCTACACCTTCTGGGCAACCATCGTGTTCGCGATCGTCTATTGCGTCCTCTATCCCGCCTGGCCGTCGCTCGACGGCCACACCAGGGGCGTTCTGGGCTACTGGAGCCGCGCCGAGCTCGCGCAGGAACTCGACACCCAGGTCAGGGCGCGGGGCCGCTACGTCGAACGCATCCGCGCCACGCCGCTCGCCGACATCGGCAAGGACCCCGAGCTGCTCAACTTCGCCATCGCGGGCGGCCGCTCGGCGTTCCAGACCAATTGCGTACAATGCCACGGCGCCGGCGGTGCGGGTAGCAAGGGCTATCCCAACCTCGCCGACGATGAATGGCTGTGGGGCGGAAAGCTCGACCAACTCCACGCGACCATCGCCTACGGCGTGCGCAACGCCCATGAGAAGTCGCGTCAGTCGGCGATGCCGCGCTTCGGCGCCGACGGCATCCTCACGGCGGCGCAGGTCGGCGCCGTCACCGACTACGTGCTGAGCCTGTCGGGCCACGGCACAGCCGCACCCGAGGGCGCCAAGCTGTTCCAGGACAATTGCGCGGCCTGCCACCAGGCCGACGGCAAAGGCAACCAGGATTTGGGAGCGCCCAATCTGGCCGACGGGCTGTGGCTCTATGGCGGCGACCGCAACTCGATCTATCGCTCCGTCTTCTACGCCCGCAACGGCAGCATGCCGGCCTGGGCCGATCGGCTCGACGAGGCGACCCTGAAGATGCTCGCTATCTACGTCCATTCGCTGGGCGGCGGGCGCTGAGGAACCGCGTGGGGCGGTCATGGACACCAGGCTCAACGACGAGGATGCCGTCTCGGTACGGGTCCGCAAGGAAGCCCAACCGCTCTATGCGACGCGGATAAAGGTCTATCCGCGCGCTGTCGCCGGGCGTTGGCGCACAATCAAGTGGAGCGTGCTCGTCCTTCTGCTCGCCCTCTATTACCTCGTGCCCTGGCTGCGCTGGGATCGCGGACCGGGCGCGCCCGACCAGGCGATCCTGATCGATCTCGAAGGCCGCCGCGGCTGGTTCTTCGACGTCACGATCTGGCCGCAGGAAGTCTACTTCGTCACCGGCCTGCTGATTCTCGGTGCCGTCGGCCTGTTCCTGGCGACCTCGCTGTTCGGCCGCATCTGGTGCGGCTTCGCCTGCCCGCAGACCGTATGGACCGATCTCTTCATGCTGGTCGAGCGCCTGATCGAGGGCGACCGCAATGCCCGCGTCAGGCTCGACCGCGCGCCGATGTCGGGCGGCAAGATCGCGCGCAAGGGGCTGAAGCACGCGGCCTGGCTGGCGATCGCCGCGGCGACTGGCGGCGCCTGGGTATTCTACTACGTCGACGCTCCCTCGACGGTCGTGAAGATCTTCCGCGGCGAAGCCTCTCTGGAGATCTACTTCTTCATCGGCCTGCTGACCGCGACAACCTACATGTTGGCCGGCTGGGCACGCGAACAGGTCTGCACCTACATGTGCCCGTGGCCGCGCTTCCAGGCGGCAATGCTCGACGAGCAGAGCCTGCTGGTCACCTACGAAAAGTGGCGTGGCGAGACGCGCGGCAAGCACAAGGCCGGCGCGAGCTGGGAGGGCCGCGGCGACTGCGTCGACTGCACGCTCTGTGTCGCCGTCTGCCCCATGGGCATCGACATCCGCGACGGCCAGCAGCTCGAATGCATCGGCTGCGGCCTTTGCGTCGATGCCTGCAACCAGACCATGGACAAGGTCGGCCGGCCGCGCGGCCTGATCCGCTGGGACACGCTCGCCCGCCAGCAGGACCGCGAGCGGCGAGCGGCGGTCGGCGCCTGGCGCGCGTTGCGCCCACGCACCCTGCTCTACGGCGCGCTTCTGCTGATCGTCACCGGGGCGATGCTGACGGCCTTCCTGCTGCGCACCGACACCGAGCTGACCGTGCAGCGAGACCGCAGCCCGAACTTCGTGCGTCTCAGCAACGGCGACATTCGCAACTCCTATACCGTCAAGGTGCTGAACAAGACGCGCGAGGAACGCAGCCTCGTGCTCTCGCTCGACGGCCTCGCGCAGGCGAGTCTCGCCCAGGTTGGCGACGGCGCCTTCACCGTGCATCCCGACAGCGTCGGCACCTTCCGCATCCTCGTCACCGTGCCCGCCACCGCCGCGCCGTCGGGATCGAGATCCATCGAGTTCATCGTGCGCGACCGGCAGGGCCGCGAACGCGCCGCGCACGGCGCCGTCTTCATCGGCCCGGCCCGATAGGGAGCATGTCATGACCACCGCCTCCGTCCAGCGCAGCCGCCACATCCCGTGGATCTTCGTCGCCGGCTTCGCCGTCGTGGTAGCGGTCAACGCCGTGATGGTGTGGTTCGCCGTCGGCTCCTTCTCCGGCCTCTATGCCCACAAGCCCCGCGACCGCGGCCTGCACTACAACCAAGTCGTCGCCGAGCAGCGCGCGCGCGACGCCCTGGGCTGGCGGATCGATAGCCGCTGGCACCCGGAGACAGGACGCCTGGAGGTCGTCGCGACGGCCGCCGACGGCGTGCCGCTCGCCGGCGCCCGTGTTTCGGTCGAGCTGGTGCGGCCGGCCGAGAAGCGCCCGCCCTTGGGCATCGCCATGAGCGCCGTGGGGATCGGCCGCTACGCCGGCTACGTAGACCTGCCAGCGCGCGGCAACTGGGACCTCGACATCGTCGTGGAATTCGACGGCAAGCGCTATGCCGTCACACGCCGGATGTTCCTCCAGTGAGCGACATCGCCACATTGCTTTCCTTCCCGGCGCGCCCGCCGGCGGCGCTGTGCGCGCATTGTGCCGCCGAGCTGCCGGCCGACGCGACGTCGGGTTTCTGCTGCGCCGGCTGCGCCAGCGCCCACGCCATCATCGGCGCGGCGGGTCTCGACTCCTTCTACCGTCGGCTCGAGGACACGCACGCCCGCCGGCCCGAGTCCCTCGACATCGACTTCACGCCGCACGCCCGCGCCTCGGGCACCGACGAGGCGGCGCTCGACCTGCTGGTCGACGGCCTCGACTGCGCGGCCTGCGTCTGGCTGATCGAGAGCCTGCTGGCGCGCAACCCGGCGATCGTGCAGGCGCGCGTTAACCTTTCCACACGCCGCCTCGCGCTGCGCTGGCGCGGCACGCCGGCCGAGGCCAACGACCACGCCGCGCTGGTCGCCGCGCTGGGCTTCCGCCTCGCCCCCTTCGAGTCGCTGAAGGCCTCGGCGCAGGACGACCGCGAGGCGCGCGACCTGTTGCGCAGCCTCGCCGTCGCGGGCTTCGCGGCCACCAACGTCATGCTGCTCTCGGTCGCCGTCTGGGCAGGACACGACGGCTCGATGGGCGACGCCACACGGACCCTGTTCCACTGGCTGTCGGCGGCGATCGCGCTGCCAGCCATCGTCTATGCGGGGCGGCCGTTCTTCCGCTCGGCCTTCGCCGCGCTCAAGGCCGGCCGCAGCAACATGGACGTGCCGATCTCGATCGGCGTGACGCTCGCCTCGATCGTCAGCCTGCATGAGACATGGACCAGCCAGCAGCACGCTTATTTCGACTCGGCGATCACGCTCCTCTTCTTTCTGCTGATCGGCCGCTATCTCGATCGTCGCGCGCGCGGCCGCGCCCGGCAGGCGGTGCAGGCGCTGCTGGCACTGTCGAACCGCAACGTCAGCGTACTGCTGGCGGATGGAACGGCCGCGTCGCGCCGCGTCGATCAGTTGAAGTCGGGCGACCTGTTGCTGGTCGCGGCGGGCGATCGGCTCGGCGCCGACGGCGAGGTCGTCGACGGCGTCTCCTCGCTCGATGCTGCGCTGGTCAGCGGCGAGAGCGTCCCGGTATCCGTCGAGCCCGGCACGAAGGTGTTCGCCGGCATGGTCAATCTCGGCGCGCCGCTGCGCGTCAAGGTCGCGGCGACGGGCGAGCGCACGCTGCTCGCCGAGATCGTGCGCCTGGTCGAGGCGGCCGAGCGCGGCCGCACGCGCTTCGTCGCGCTGGCCGATCGGGTGGCGCGCGCCTATGCGCCGGTGGTCCACGTCACCGCGTTGCTCGCCTTCCTCGGCTGGATGTTCGTGGGCGGCCTGCCGTGGGATCGCGCCCTGTTGATCGCCACCGCGGTGCTGATCATCACCTGCCCCTGCGCGCTGGCGCTGGCGGTGCCGGTCGTACAAGTGGTGGCGAGCACGCGGCTGTTGCGGGCCGGCGTTCTACTGCTCTCGCCAACGGCGCTCGAGCGGCTGGCCCGAATCGACCATGTCGTGCTCGACAAAACCGGGACGCTGACCCTCGGCCGACCCGAGCTGGTCGACTGGACCGGCAGCCCCGCGGCGCTGCGGCTGGCCGCCGGCATCGCCGCCGGTTCCCGCCATCCGCTGGCGCAGGCGCTGGTGCGTGCCGCGCCCCTCGTCGCCGTTTCCGAGGGCGTCGTCGAGCATCCCGGACTGGGCCTGCAACAGGGCGACGTCCGGCTGGGCTCGGCACGGTTCTGCGGCGTGCAGGCGGCGAGCGACGACGGCCGCTCTGAGCTGTGGCTCAGCCGACCGGGCCATGCGCCGCAGCGTTTCGCCTTCGCGGACCGGCTGCGTCCGGATGCGGCAGCCGCGGTGACGTTCCTCCAGGCCGACGGCCTGCCGGTGGAGCTCCTGTCCGGCGACCGTCCGCTCGCGGTTGCCCAGGCAGCGCGGGACGTCGGAATCGCCTGGCGCGCCGAACAGAGGCCTGCCGACAAGGCCCGACATCTCGAGAGCCTAGCCGCCCAGGGCAAGCGCGTGCTGATGGTGGGCGACGGGCTGAACGACGCACCGTCCCTCGCCGCCGCCCACGCCTCCCTGTCGCCGGCCACGGCGTCGGAGGCCACCCAGAACGCCGCCGACGCGGTGTTCCAGGGCGACAGCCTGCTGCCCGTGGTCGAGACGGTGCACGTGGCGCGCCAGGCCGACCGGCTGGTGCGACAGAACCTGGCGCTGGCGCTCTTCTACAACCTCGCCGCGGTGCCGCTCGCCATCGCCGGCGAGGTGACGCCGCTGGTGGCGGCGATCGCCATGTCTTCGTCCTCGTTGCTGGTCATCGGCAATGCGCTGCGGCTTGGATCCAGATCAAGGCGGAGGATGCCCTGATGGATAGCCTTCTTTTGCTCGTGCCGGCCGCCCTGCTGCTCGGACTGATGGCCTTGGCGGCGTTCCTGTGGGCGCTGCGCAACGGCCAGTTCGACGATCCCGACGGGTCGGCGGGCCGCATCCTGTTCGACGATTGACCTTCGAGGAGTGACGCAATGTCCCACTGGATCATGGGTATCCTGTCCGCCCTGTTCGGCCTGATCGGCTTGTTCATGGCCTCCGCCGCGCACGATACGGGGATCTTCCTGTTCGGCATGGCGATCATGCTGTTCGCCGTTCTGTTCTGCTGGTGGATGATCAAGACCGCCTACGACGAGGCCGAGCGCGCGTCGTCCGGCGACTAGCGCCCGCGATGGCTGTCGATGACCCGCCGGACCTCGCCCAGGAGCCGCCGGCGCGTGCGGTCGTCGGTCGCCTGGCGCAACGCGGCCCTGAGGTCGAGCAGCATTTGGGCATAGTCGTTGTGCCAGTCGCGTTGCGCCGAGGCCTCGCCGGCATCGAGTCGGGGCGGCAGCGCGGACGTGGAGGGTTCGGCCACCCACCGGCCGTCCCGGTGCACGAGGGCGAACGACTGGTCGAGCCCGGGAACGACGATCCTTTGCCGTGGCACTCCCGCCGCCGCCAAGGCTTCGGCGAAGCCCTCGATCGACCGCTCCTCGCCATGGACCAGCAAGGCGGTGCCGAGCGACGGCAGTGTCGGCCGCGCCCAGGCGAGCAACTCGTCGCGGTCGGCGTGTCCCGAATAGGCGTCGATGGTGCGGATGCGCGCCTTGACCCTGACCTCCTCGCCGTGGATGCGGACCTGCGAGGCGCCGTCGCGGATCAACCCGCCCAGCGTTCCCGGCGCCTGGTAGCCGACGAACAGCACGGTCGAATCGGGCCGCCACAGATGATCCTTCAGGTGATGTTTCACGCGTCCGGCCTCGCACATGCCCGAGCCCGCCAGCACGACGGCGCCACCGTGGATGCGGCCGATCGCCTTGCTCTGCTCGACCGTCTCGGTCAGCCGGAAGTCGCCGGCCGAGAACAGCCGACCGTCCTCGGAGCGGTCCAGCGCATGGCGATGCCGATGGAAGACTTCCGTCGCCCGGCCGGCGAGCGGCGAGTCGAGGAACACTGGCACGGACGGCAGCGCGCCCTGGCGTTCGAGCTGGGCGATGTCCTCCAGGATCTCCTGTGTGCGCTCGACGGCGAACACCGGAACGATGACGTTGCCGCCCGCCGCCAGACCCTGGGCCAACTCGCGGCCGAGCAGCGCCCGTCGCTCGGCCGCCGACAACTTTGGCCGCACCGTGTCGCCGTAGGTCGATTCGACGAGCAGGATGTCGGCCGGCGCCGGCGGTGTCGGGTCGGGTTGTAGCGCCTTGTCGGTCGGTCCGATATCGCCCGAGAAGACGAGGCGGATCGGCCGGGGATTGGCGTCGACCTCCATCTCGACGAAAGCGCTGCCGAGGATGTGCCCGGCATTGCGCAGCCGCGCGCGCACGCCGGGGAGAGGTTCGAACCAGGAATTGTAGTCGCAAGCGTGGAGAAGCTCGAGCGAGGCCTCGGCGTCGGCCTTGGTGTAGATCGCGACCACCGGCGGCTCGGCGCGCCGTTCGTTGCGCCGGTTCAGTCGGTCGACGTCGTTCTCCTGGATGGCGCCCGCATCGGGCAGCAGCCAGCGCAGCAAGTCGCGGGTCGCCGGCGTCGTCCAGGCCCGACCGCGAAAACCGGCCAGCGCCAGTTTGGGAAAAAGCCCGGTGTGGTCGATATGGGCGTGCGTGAGGATCACGGCATGCACGTCGGTGGGGTCGAAGGGGAACTGCCGGTAGTTGAGCGCGCGCAGCGACTTCGGTCCCTGGAACATGCCGCACTCGACCAGCAGTTCGCCCACCGGCAGCGCCAGCCGGAAGTACGAGCCCGTGACGGTGCCGGCCGCGCCGTGAACGTGCAGGACGACGCTCACGACCGGCCCGCGACGGTGTAACCATCGCCATCCGCCGCGTGGCGCGAGGCGAAGCGGAAATCGGCCTCGAAGGCGGCATGGATGCGATAGAGCGGCTCGCCCTTTTCGACCGGCTCGCCGATCTTCTTGAAGAGATCGACCCCGGCGCCCTTGTCGGCCGGCGCGCCGGCCAGCCGGGCGATGCGTGCGAGACGGAGGCAATCGATCGCGCTCACGACTCCGTCATGCGCTGCCTTGACGTCGTGCGTCAGGCCGCCCGGCGCACAGGCCGCCGGCGGCGGGCCCTGCGCGGCCATGATGTGCCGCATCTTGGCGAGCGCCGCGCCGCTCTCGAGGATCTCACGGGCGCGCACGATGCCGCGGCCGCCGCGCAGCGCGGGGTCGAACTCCAGCACATGGCCGGCGAGGAACACCGCCCGCTCCTCGAGGTCGCGTGGCGCCGCCGGATCGCGCTCGAGCACCTGCATGACGTCGCGCGCCTCGAGCCATGGGCCGATGCCTCGGCCAACCGGCTGGCTGCCGTCGGTCGCCACCACTTCGGTCTGCAGCCCGACCTGGTCGGAGACGTACTCGAACAGCTTGCGCAGGGTCACGAAACGGCTGCGATCGCGCAGCTTCGCCGTGGGACCCACCGGCAGGTCGAGCAGCAGATGCGTCGAGCCGGCGGCCAGTTTCTTGGACAGGATCGAGGCCACCATCTGCTCAGGCGTGTCGATCGAGAGCGGCCGTTCGACCGTGATCAGCACGTCGTCGGCCGGCGACAGGTTGGCGTGGCCGCCCCACGCGAGGCAACCCTTCTCGGCAGCGACGATCTCGCGCATCTCGTCGGGCCCGAGATCGACCCGCGCCAGCACCTCCATCGTGTCGGCCGTGCCGGCCGGCGAGGTGATGGCGCGCGACGACGTCTTGGGAATCATCAGGCCGTGCGCCGCCACGATGGGCACGACGATCATCGACGTGCGATTGCCGGGAATGCCGCCGATGCAATGCTTATCGACGACGATACCGCCGTTGTCCCAGGCGAGCCGGCTGCCGACCGAGGCCATGGCCCGGGTGAGCGACAGCACCTCCGGCGCCGTGGTGAAGCGCGCCGAGGCGATCAGAAAGGCGGCGATCTCCATCTTGGAGTAGCGATGCGCGGCGAGATCCTCGGCGATCGCCCGATAGGCCTCGGGTGAGAGTTCCGCCCCGTCTATCTTGGCCCGGACATGGTCGAGGCTGGCCGGCGCCGCGGCCTGGGCGATTTCGACCGGAGCGCCATCGGGTAGTCCCAACTGTCGGAAGGCGAGCATCGACAGGCCGAGCTCATCCGGCGCCAGGATCGCCGGATCGTCGACGATGTTCAGCGTTGCCACGATGCGCCGGCCGCCGCCGGTGATCTCGATGCGGGCCAGCGCCAGGAATTCCTCGGCACGATAGAACGGGCAGCGGCGGGACAGGAAGGCGACGGTTTCCTGGCTGGTGTCGATGCCCAGCTTCCTCACTCGCAGCATTGGTTCCCGCCCTTCTTTCTGACCATCGGCCGCGCGCGCCTGGCCGGCTTTGACGTGCATCAACGCCCGACGGCAGCGTTTGGCCGATCCTGACGTTCATTAGCATGAGCCCGCACCGCGGGCGCGACGAGGAGCTTGCGATGGCCCTGAAGAAGATCCGCCTGGAACTGGCGCGCACGCCCGAATTCCCCGAGGGCAGCAGGATGCACGGCTACGAATTCACCGCACCGCTCGACGCCAGGGGCCATCTCGATGCCAAGGGCTGGGCGACCGCGAAGGACTCCTGCACGGTGCTGCGCTTCGCGCCCAACCAGGACGACGAGCACGGCACGCTGATCCACCGCCGCGACGGCAGCTGGGCCTTTTCCTACGCCCCGGGCGACGACGACGACGAACCCATCTTCAAGTTCGACCGCCACGTCTTCGTGCCCGGCGAGTACGTCACCGTCACCGAGCACGACGGCATCGCCCGCCCGTTCCGGGTCGCCACGGTGCGCTGAACGACGCCGCGTCGCTCGGCCACTGGACTCGGCACTCCCGCCAACCTATCTCAGGGGCCGGATTTTCGAGGGAGTCCCATGGCCCAAGCGCAAGTGCCCGTGACCGTCCTGACCGGCTATCTCGGCGCCGGCAAGACCACCCTGCTCAACCGCATTCTGAGCGAGCAGCACGGCAAGAAGTACGCCGTCATCGTCAACGAGTTCGGCGAACTCGGCATCGACAACGACCTCGTGGTCAACGCCGACGAGGAAGTCTTCGAGATGAACAACGGCTGTATCTGCTGCACCGTGCGCGGCGACCTGATCCGCATCATCGAAGGGCTGATGAAGCGCAAGCAGAAGTTCGACGGCATCCTGGTCGAGACCACCGGCCTCGCCGATCCGGGACCGGTGGCGCAGACCTTCTTCACCGACGAGGACGTCAAGGCGCGGACGCGCCTCGACGCCATCGTCACCGTGGTCGACGCCAAGCATTTCCTCGGCCAGCTCGAACAGGGCAACGAGGCCGAGGAGCAGGTCGCCTTCGCCGACGTGATCCTGCTCAACAAGACCGACCTGGTGGACCCCGAGGAGCTCGCCGAGGTCGAGGGCAGGATCAAGGCGATCAACCGCTACGCCCGCATCCACCGCACGCAGAAGAGCCAGGTCGAGCTGCAGGCCATTCTCGACAAGGGCGCCTTCGACCTCGACCGCATCCTCGAATTCGAGCCGCACTTCCTCGAGCATGGTCACGACCACGACCACGAGGAGGAGGTGAAGAGCCTGAGCGTCACCGCCGACCGGCCGGTCGATCCCGACAAGTTCCAGAAGTGGATGGGCGCCCTGCTGCAGCTCAGGGGCCAGGACATCTTCCGCAGCAAGGGCATCCTCGCCATCGACGGCGCGCCCAAGCGCTACGTCTACCAGGGCGTGCACATGATGATGGACGCCGGCTGGGGCACGCCATGGAAGGAGGGCGAGAAGCGCGCCAGCAAGCTCGTCTTCATCGGCCGCAACCTCGATGGCGACAACCTCAAGCGCGGCTTCGAAGACTGCCTCAAGTAAGCCCGTGAAGCTCGACCTCGCCAATCCGGCGTGGCGGCAGAGCCTGCCGCCCACCCGCACCGTCGCGACCGATGCGCCCGCCGCCGCCTGCGCCTTCAGTCGCGACGGCGGCACGGTCGCCTTCGCCATGGGCGACGGCGGCGTACGCCTGCTGCCTGCCGATCCGGCGGCGCCCGCACCCGACGCGGCGCCGCCGCTCCACCGGGGCGCCGTGCTCTGCCTGATCGGCGATCCGACGAGCGACGGCTTCGTGAGCGGCGGCGACGACGGCCGCCTGCTGCGCATCGCAGCCGACGGCGGTGCGATCGAGATCGCCCAGCAGACGGGCAAGTGGTTCGAACATCTGGCCGCGCATCGTGCGACGGGTGCCGTCGCAGCGAGCGCCGGCAAGACGGCCTATGTGCTGAAGGGCGGCGAGTTGCGCGAGTTCGGCCCGCATCAGAGCACCGTCGCCGGCGTCGATTTCAGCAAGGACGGCAGCCGCATCGCCTGCGCGCACTATGGCGGCGTCACGGTGTGGAGCATCGGCCAGGTCGCCCTGCCGCCGCGCCGTTTCGCCTGGGCGGGCAGCCATGTCGCGGTGAGATGGAGCACCGACGGCAAGTTCATCGCCACCGGCACGCAGGAGAATGACATCCATGTCTGGCGAATGGCGCAGGCCACCGACATGCGCATGCAGGGGTATCCCGCCAAGGTGAAGAGCCTGTCCTGGTCGGCCGACGCGCGCTTCCTGTTTACTTCCTCGCAGCCGGTCTTCACCGGCTGGCCGTTCGCCGGCAAGGGACCTGAAGGCAAGCCGCCGCTGCAGTTCGGCCAGGAGGGCGCCGGCCTGATGACCGTCGTCGCGGCGCATCCCGCGACGGACTACGTCGCCGGCGGCTATGAATCGGGTGAGCTGCAGCTCGGCGACATCAAGAGCAAGCGCTCGGTCGTGATCAAGCTCGCCGACAGTTCGCCCGTCACCTGCCTCGCCTGGTCGCCCGACGGCCAGAAGCTCGCCGCCGGCAACGACAGAGGCGATCTGCTGGTGATCGATCTGCGGCGCTAGCCGCGGCGTCCCACCAGCCACCGGTTGGAAAGCAGGCACAGCACGCCCGCGATGCCCATCGCCGTCGTCATGGGCGCGATGGTGCCGTCGAGCGTCTGGCCGACGATGGCGCCGAACAGCGCGCCCATGCCGAACTGCAGTACGCCGATCAGCGACGACGCCGTCCCTGCCATGTGCGGGTAGCGCTGCAGCGCCATCGCCATGGCGTTGGGACCGATCAGGCTGATGGTGGCGATCTGCGGCGCGAAGCAGAGCAGGAACGGCCACAGGCCGATGGTGCCGTGGCGCGCCTCGATGAAGCCCATGACCAGCGCCGCCGGCCCCACGACCGCCGGCACGATGACGGCGTGGCGCAGGATCTTGCCGGCACCGAACACCGGCGCGAACCGGGCGTTGAGCAGGCTGCCGATGGTCATGAACACCACCATGCCACCGAAGACCAGACCGTAGGCGCGCGGCGCGATGCCATAAGTCTCGATCAGCACGAAGGGCGAGCCCGACAGGAACGAGAACAGCGCGGCGAACTGAAAGGCACCGGTGAAGGCGTAGCCCATGAAGGCGCGATGGCGAAGCAGTTCGCCGAAACGCTTCAGCACCGAGCCGATCCGCAGCGGCTGGCGGTACTCGGGCCTGAGCGTCTCCGGCAGGCGCAGCCAGGCCGCCAGGAAGGCGACCACGCCGATCGCCGCCAACACCCAGAAGATCGCGCGCCAGCCCAGGTACCAGAGCACCTGCCCGCCGATCAGCGGCGCCAGCATGGGCGCGATCGAGGTGCAGGCCATCATCAGCGACATGGCGCGCGCCGCCTGATCCTTTTCGGCGAGGTCGCGCACCATGGTGCGCGCCAGCACGACGCCGCCGCATGCCGCCAGCCCCTGCAGGACGCGCAGGGTGACGAGGTGGCCCGCCGCGGCGGCGAAGGCGCAGCCCGCGCTGGCCAACACGTAGATCGCGAGGCCGACCAGGATCACCGGTCGGCGGCCGAAGCGGTCGCCCGCCGGCCCGTAGAATATCTGCCCGGCACCGAAGGCAATCATGAAGGCCGAGAGCGTGAGCTGGATGTCGCCCGCCGTGCCCTTGAGATCGCTGGCGATCACCGGCAGGGCGGGCAGATACATGTCGATGGAAAGCGGCGTGAAGGCCGAAAGAAGGGCCAGCAGCACCAACAGGAGCGGCGTCAGGGTCGGGCGGGTCGCCGCTGGAGCTGTTGGAGAGTTCATAGGCGCGTCGGCTCTATAGCCGACATGCTATAAGCGGGCCATGTCGCTGCCCGACATGACGGAAATGCAGATACGGCGCTACGCCCGGCACATCGTGCTGGCCGAGATCGGCGGCGTCGGCCAGGCGCGACTGATCGCCGCGCGCGTGCTGGTGGTGGGCGCCGGCGGGCTCGGCGCGCCCCTGCTGCAATATCTTGCGGCGGCGGGGATCGGCGCCTTGGGCGTGATCGACGACGACACGGTCGATCTCTCCAACCTGCAGCGCCAGGTCATCCATCGCACCTCCGACATTGGCCTGCCCAAGGTCGAAAGCGCCCATCGCGCGCTGGCCGACATCAACCCCGAGGTCCGCGTGGTCATGCATCCGCGACGCCTCACCGAAGCCAATGTCGACCAGATCATCGCCGGCTATGAGATCGTGGCCGACGGCAGCGACAACTTCGCCACGCGCTATCTGCTGAACGACGCCTGCTATCGCCTCAAGAAGACTCTGGTTTCCGCGGCGATACTTCGTTTCGACGGCCAGATCTCGACCTACAAGGCGTGGCGCGGCGCGGGCCATCCCTGCCTGCGCTGCATCTTTCCGGCGGCACCGTCGGAAGATGCCGTGCCGTCCTGCGCACAGGCCGGCGTTCTGGGGGCGCTGGCCGGCACGCTCGGCTCCCTGCAGGCGACCGAGGTGGTCAAGGAGGTCCTGGGCATCGGCCGCTCGCTGTCGGGCCGGCTGCTGACCTACGACGCGCTCGACGGCTCGTTCGAGGAGATGGCGATCACCAAACGCCCCGATTGCCCAACCTGCGGGACCGCATGAACGGCGTCTCGGTCATCGTCCGTTCCGGCGACTACGAGAGCGCCCACTATGCGCTGGCGCTGGCGAGTGCGGCGCTCGCGGTCAACAAGCCCGCCGTGCTGTTCTTCACCATGAACGGCATCCGCGCCCTGACCGGCCCGCCGGCGCGGCTCGACGAGTGGGGCCGCGACGCGCTCTATCGCGAGCGCGGCATCGGCGATTTCGAGACCCTGCTGCAGGCCTGTGTCGAGCTCGGCGCGAAGTTCATCGTCTGCGAGATGGGACTGCGCGCGCTCGCCATCGACGCGGGCGAACTGCGTGCCGACGTCCCGGTCACGATCGCCGGCATCGTGACCCTGCTGGAAGAGACCAGAGCCGGCATGCATTTGATTTCACTGTAGAGACACTCGGGAGACTTCATGACATCCGCCGCCTTCGACGTGCTGGGAATCGGCAACGCCATCGTCGACGTCATCAGCCATGCCGACGATGCCTTCCTGCGCAAGCACGCGTTGGCCAAGGGCGCCATGACCCTGATCGACGAGGCGCGCGCGGAGGCCCTCTACGCCGCGATGGGGCCTGGCGTGGAGATCTCCGGCGGCTCGTGCGGCAACACCATGGCGGGCGTCGCCTCGCTCGGCGGCAAGGGCGCCTACATCGGCAAGGTGCGAGACGACCAGCTCGGCGCCGTGTTCGGCCACGACATCCGCGCGGCCGGTGTCACCTTCGACACCGCGCAGGCGACCGAGGGGCCGGCGACGGCGCGCTGCCTGATCCTGGTGACGCCCGACGCACAACGCACCATGAACACCTATCTCGGCGCCTGCACTCGCCTCGGTCCCGCCGACATCGACGTCGCGCGCGTGGCCGCCGCGCGGGTCACCTACGTCGAGGGCTATCTGTGGGACGAGCCGGCGGCCAAGCAGGCGGTGCTGAAGGCGTTCGACGCCGCGCACGCGGCCGGCCGGCAGGTTTCGATAACGCTGTCGGATTCGTTCTGCGTCGACCGCTATCGCGCCGAGTTCCTCGAGCTGGTGCGCAGCAAGGTCGACATCCTGTTCGCCAACGAAGCCGAGATCAAATCGCTCTACCAGGTCGACGATTTCGACAAGGCCGTTGCCGCCGCGCGCAAGGACGCCAAGATCGCCGCCGTCACGCGCAGCGAGAAGGGCTCGGTGGTGGTCAAGGGCGGCGAGACCCACGCCGTGCCGGCCGCGCCGGTCGGCAGGGTGGTCGACACGACGGGCGCGGGCGATCTCTACGCGGCGGGCTTCCTATTTGGCCTGACGCACGGCAAGCCGCTGCCCGAATGCGCGCGGCTGGGCGGCATCGCCGCCGCCGAAGTGATCTCCCATGTCGGCGCGCGGCCGGAGAAGCCGCTGAAGGACCTGATTTGACCACAGTCGCCGACAAACGCAGCTGGCGCGAGACGCTGGCGACCTACACGCATCCGCGCGTCGTCCAGCTGCTGTTCCTAGGCTTCTCGGCCGGGCTGCCGTTCCTGCTGGTCTTCTCCACGCTCTCGGCGTGGCTGCGCGAGTTCGGTATCAGCCGCACCGCGATCGGTTTCATCTCGTGGATCGGCATCACCTACTCCTTCAAGTTCGTGTGGTCGCCCGTGGTCGACCGCGTGCCGCTGCCGCTGCTCACCGCCTGGCTCGGCCGGCGGCGCTCGTGGATGCTGCTGGCGCAGTCCGGCATCGCGCTCGGTCTGCTCGCCATGTCGTTCTGCGACCCACGCAAGGATCTGTGGTGGCTGGTCGTGTTCGCGCTGGTCGTCGCCTTTTGCTCGGCAACCCAGGACATCGCGCTCGACGCCTTCCGCATCGAGGCGACCGACGAAAGCCTGCAGGGCGCCACCGCCGCGACCTACCAGCTCGGCTATCGCATCGCCGTGCTGGCCGCCGGCGCGGGCGCGCTCTACATCGCCGAATTCGGCTCCTGGCCCGTCGCCTACCGGGCGATGGCGGCCCTCGGCCTGGTCGGCATCCTCACCACGCTCTCGATCGCCGAACCCGCTCGGCGCGTCGCCGCGGGCACCGACGAGCGTGAGGGCAAGCTGGCCGAGTTCGCCGCCCGGCTCGGCCGTCTGCCGTCGGGGCTGCAGCCGGCGCTGGTCTTCGTCTACGGCGCCATCGTCTGCCCGTTCGTCGACTTCTTCGTGCGCTACCGCTGGCACGGCCTCGTGCTGCTGGCCTTCATCGGCCTGTTCCGCCTGAGCGACATCGCCATGGGCGTGATGGCCAACCCGTTCTACATCGACATGGGCTTCTCGCTGTCGCAGATCGCCAACGTGACGAAGCTCTACGGCTTCGTCATGTCGATCGCCGGCGCCCTGCTGGGCGGCGCGCTGGTTTTCCGCGTCGGCGCGCCGCGGCTCCTGGTGCCCGCGGTCATCCTGATCGCGGGATCGAACCTCACCTTCGCCTGGCTCGCCTGGGTCGGTACGCCGGACACCTCGATCCTGACCGTTGCCATCAGCGTCGACAATCTGGTGAGCGGCATGGCGGGCTCGATCTTCATCGCCTTCCTGTCGGGCCTGACCAACGCCGCCTACACGGCAACGCAGTACGCGCTCTTCAGCTCGATCATGACCCTGCCCGGCAAGTTGATCGCCGGCTACTCGGGCTGGATCGTCGATAGCCTGCAGGCCAGCCTCGCCGCCACCGCCAAGTTCGCGGGCTACGCGGTGTTCTTCGTCTACACCACCGCGCTCGGCCTGCCAGCACTGGTGCTGGCGGTGCTGGTGCTGCACCACTTCCAAAAAGAAACCCCTCCTTCGGAGAAGGAGGGGCAGTAATGTCGGCGCGGGGTGTCTCCGTGCCGGGGGAACCTACCCGTTCCGGAGCGGGGCGTGGGGGTGCCGGCCCGAAGCGGGTGAGCGTGGTGTAGGGCGTCCACGCTACAAAACCGTGACTGGGGGTGTGGAAAACTCCTTGCCAGGGGCGCTACACCGACGCGTACCGCTAACCCTGCGCGTCGAGCGCGTAGCCGGCGGCGCGGACGGTGCGAATGAGGTCGGTGCCGTGCTCGCCGTTGAGCGCGATACGCAGGCGGCGGATATGCACGTCGACGGTGCGCGCCTCGACATAGACGTCCTTGCCCCACACCGCGTCGAGCAGCTGCTCGCGGCTGAAGACGCGGCCGGGATGCTCCATGAAATGGCGCAGCAGGCGGAACTCGGTCGGACCCAGATGCACCGGCTTGCCGGCGCGCACCACCCGATGCGCCACCAGATCCATCACCAGGTCGGCGTAGGTCAGCGCTTCGTCGGCGAGGGCCGGCCGGATGCGGCGCAGCACGGCGCGAATGCGCGCCACCAGCTCGGTCGGCGAGAACGGCTTGGCGACGTAATCGTCGGCGCCGGCGTCGAGCCCGCGCACGCGATCGCCCTCCTCGCCGCGCGCCGTCAGCATGATGATCGGGATGTTGGCGGTCGCGGTCTGGCGGCGCAGCTGGCGGCACACCTCGATGCCCGACATCAGGGGCAGCATCCAGTCGAGCAGGATGAGGTCGGGTGCGTCTTCCTGCACCGAGGCGATGGCCTCCTCGCCGTCGTGTGCGACGCCGACGCGGAAGCCCGATTGCTCGAGGTTGTAGCGCAGCAGCTCGACCAGCGCCGTCTCGTCCTCGACGATCAGCACGCGCGGCTTGAGCGCCACACCCTGCGTCTCGCGCCGCGAGGGGGACGTCGCCGCCACGCTCATGCCACGCCGCCCGCGGTGTAGATCGAGGCGCTGCCCTTCGGCCGGGCCTCGGCGAAGCTCTGGCCGGTCTTCCGGAAAGCCACCAGCTCGGCGATATTGGTGACGTGGTCGCCGGCGCGCTCGATGTTCTTGGCCATGAACATCAGGTGTGTGCAGGCGGTGATGTTGCGCGGATCTTCCATCATGTAGGTCAGCAGCTCGCGGAACAGACCAGTGTAGACGTGGTCGATCTCCTCGTCGCGCTGCCAGACGTCGCGCGCCTTGTCGACATCCTCGTCGGCGAAGGCATCGAGCACGTCTTTGAGCGCGGTACGCACCAGGCGCCCCAGCCGGTCGATGCCGGCGACCGCCGATGCCGGCGCATTGCCCTGGGTCAGCACCAGGCTGCGCTTGGCGGTGTTCTTGGCATAGTCAGCGATGCGCTCAAGCGCGGCGGCGATCTTGATCGACGACAGGATCACCCGAAGATCGACCGCCATCGGCTGGCGCAGCGCCAGCATCTTGACGGTCTGCTCCTGGACGGCGGTGTCGAGGGCGTCGACGCGGGCGTCGTCGGCGATCACCTGCTCGGCGACCGCGGTATCGCGCTCGCGCACGGCGACCAACGCACGGGTGAACTGACTCTCGGCCAGGCCGCCCATCTCGCTGAGGGAGGCGTTCAGGCGCTCGAGCTCCTCGTCGAAGCGCTTCAGCATGTGGTCGCTCGCCATGGCTCGTCCTTCTCGTTCAGCCGAAACGGCCGGTGATGTAGGCCTGCGTGCGATCGGCCTTGGGGGTGGTGAACATGACATCGGTGGCGCCGTACTCGACGAGCCGGCCCAGATACATGAAGGCGGTGTTGTTCGACACGCGCGCCGCCTGCTGCATGTTGTGGGTGACGATGACGATCGTGTAGTGACCGGCGAGCTCGTCGATCAACTCCTCGATTCGCGAAGTGGCGATCGGGTCGAGCGCCGAGCACGGCTCGTCCATCAGCAGCACCTCCGGGTCGCCGGCGATGGCGCGGGCGATGCACAGGCGCTGCTGCTGGCCGCCCGACATGCCGAGCGCACTCTCGTGCAGGCGATCCTTGACCTCGTCCCACAGCGCCGACCCGCGCAGAGAGCGTTCGACCGTCTCCTCGAGGACCGTCTTGTTGGTCACGCCGTCGACGCGCAGCGGATAGATCACGTTCTCGAAGATCGACATTGGGAACGGATTGGGCTTCTGGAAAACCATGCCCATGCGCTTGCGCAGGGCGATGACGTCGACACCCGGCCCGTAGATGTCGCGGCCGTCGATCTTCATCTGGCCCGAGATGCGCAACCCGTCGATGAGATCGTTCATGCGATTGATCGATCGCAGGAGGGTCGACTTGCCACAGCCCGACGGTCCGATCAGTGCCGTGACCAGGCCGCGCTCGACCTGCAGAGAGTTGCCGTAGAGCGCCTGCTTCTCGCTGTACCACAGCGAGAACGTGTCGATGTCGAGCGCCGCGCCTTTTTCGCCGCGCACCGGATGGTACACGGTCTTGTCGAATTCGATCTGGCTGCCGTCGGGCATGGGAGACTCCCGGACTCTAGAACTGGCTGCCGGCGAAGCGCCGGCGCAGGCGGTTGCGGATGTAGATCGCCGACGCGTTCATGACGACGATCAGAAGGATGAGCAGCAGCGTGGTAACGAACACCATCGGCTTGCCGGCCTCCGAATTGCGCGACTGGAAACCGACGTCGTAGATGTGGAACCCGAGGTGCATGAAGCTGCGCTCGAGATGGATGAAGGGGAAGTAGCCGTCGATCGGCAGCTCGGGCGCGAGCTTGACGACGCCCACCAGCATGAGTGGTGCCACCTCGCCCGCGCCGCGCGCCATCGCCAGGATGATGCCGGTCATGATGCCGGGCATGGCGCGCGGCAGCACGATGCGCCGGATGGTCTGCCACTTGGAGGCACCGCAGGCGAGCGAGCCCTCGCGCATGGAGCGCGGCACCGCGGCCAGCGCCTCCTCGGTGGCCACGATGACCACCGGCACGGTCAGCAGCGCGAGCGTCAGAGAGGCCCAGAACAGGCCGCCCGTGCCGAATGTCGGGCTCGGCAGGCGCTCTGGGAAGAACGCCTGATCGATCGTGCCTCCGACGAGGTAGGCGAAGAAGCCGAGGCCGAACACGCCGTAAACGATGGAGGGCACGCCCGCCAGATTGTTGACCGAGATGCGCACCACGGCGACGAGCCGCCCCTGCCTGGCGTATTCGCGCAGATAGAGCGCGGTGATGACACCGAACGGAGCCACGAAGATGACCAGGAGCAAGGTCATCGCCACGGTGCCGAAGATGGCCGGCAGGATGCCGCCCTCCGTGTTGGCTTCGCGCGGTTCGGTCGACAGGAACTCCCACCAGCGGCCGAAGTAAACGCCGAGCTTGTCAAAGAAGGACAGGTCGTTGGGCCGATAGAAGCGCACGACCGCCGACAGAGGCACGGTCTTTTCCTTGCCGCCGATCTCGGCGAAGGTGACGGTGTCCTTGGCATCCTCGGCGCGCAGCGCCTGGGCCCGCTTCGACAGCTCCTGAAAGCGCTCCTGCAGCGCCGCGCTCTGCTGATCGAGCCGCCGTTGGGCGGCCCTGTAGGCGTCGCTGCCGGTTCCGTCCGACAACTCGATCCGGCGCAACCGCAAGCGCTCCTTCTCGATCGTGTGATTGACGTCGCCGATCAGATCGCGCTCGATGTGGCGGATCGCCTCCCAGCGGGCCCGCGCCGCACGATGGGCTGCCGCCAGTCCCAATGGCGAAAGACGATCGGCCGGCACAGGATGGCCGTTCACCGTCGCCGCCTTGATCCGGCCGATCAACGCACCCCATTCCAGACGCTCGACATAGACCATGTCAGCCGGCCGCTCCATGGACGCGACGTCGTAGTCGGGCACCCAGCGGAAATCGTCGTTGTAGATATCGTAGTTGCCGATGCGGAACAGGGTCCTCTCGGCGAAGCCGTCGTTGCGGGCAATCGCCGCGCGCCGGTCGGGGGGCACCTTGGCGAGCTGCTCCGCGGTGACGCGAAAGCTCTCGCTGCGGAACGGCTCACCGGCCACCATCGTGCCGTCGACGAGGCGAACCACCTCGACGGGCTTCGGCCAGAACGTCACCAGCCCGTTCCAGAAAACCAGAGCCAACAGCCCGAAGATCAGCACGCAGCCGAGCGCCAACGCGCCGCCCAGCGCCCACTGGAAGGGCTCGCCGACGGCGCTGAGGTCGGAGGCATGGGCGCGCCGATAGACGCCGGTGCGCGCCTTCTCGACGGGGGCGGCAGACTCTATGTTGGCGACGGTCATACCCGTTCTCCCCGGCCGGTCACAGGGACACCGCACGCCGGCGGAAACGCTGGCGGATCACCTCGGCCACGGTGTTGACCACGAAGGTGATGGCGAACAGCGTCAGCGCCGCCAGGAACAGCATGCGGTAGAGCGAGTCGTTGCGCACGGCCTCGGGGAGCTCGACGGCGATGTTCGCCGACAAGGCGCGCAATCCGTTGAAGATGTTCATGTCGAGGATCGGCGTATTGCCGGCCGCCATCACCACGATCATGGTCTCGCCGACGGCGCGGCCCATGCCGATCATGACCGCCGCGAACACACCGCTCGCAGCCGTTGGCAGGATGACCTTGGTCGCGGTCTGCCATTGCGTCGCGCCGCAAGCCAGAGAGGCGCCGCGCAGGTGCTCGGGCACGGAATTCAGCGCGTCCTCGGCGATTGTGTAAATGATCGGGATCACGGCGAAGCCCATGGCGAAACCCACCACCAGCGTGTTGCGCTGGACGTAGGTGTCGATCATGCCGCCGCGCGGGTCGTATCCCACGCCCGACAGCAGCGTCGACACGACATAGGCCAGCAGCAGCGCCGCCAGGATCACCGCGAGCCAGCGTCCGCCGTCGATCGCCGCCGATCGGGTGCGTCCGGCACGTCGCAGCAACTCGTCGATGCGGGGCCCGGGACCGAAGCGGCGCAACCCGCGGGAGACGGCGACGAAGGCGATCGGCAGCAGGATGACGGTGAGGAACGGCACCGGCGAACCCTGATCGCGATTCACCCAGGCCTTGAAGTCGCCGGCGAACATCAGGCTCTCGAGCGGTCCGCCCAGCACGCCGGCCAACCAGATGCCGAACGCCAGAGCGACGAACATCAGCGCGAAGCGGGGCACACCGCTCAGCCGAATGGCCTGGGTTTGCGGCATGAACTGCCACAGATAGGCAGCTGCGATCAGCGACAGCGGCACGAAGACAAAGGCCAGCAAGACGCTGGCGATCTGCGTCTCGACGATGGGGGCGACGATCAGCGCGGCGATGAAGCCCAGCACCACCGACGGCAGCGACGCCATCATCTCCATCGCCGGCTTGACCACCGAACGCACCGTCGGGTGGAGGAACTCGGAAGTGAAGATCGCTGCCGCCAGAGCGATCGGCACCGCCATCAGGAGAGCGTAGAAGGTCGACTTCAGGGTGCCGAAGATCAGCGGCACGAGTGAGAATTTCGGCTCGAACGAATCGGTGCCGGACGACGACTGCCAAGTGTACTCGGGGCCCTGGTAGCCTTCGTACCAGACCTTGCCGAAGATCGACGACAGCGTCGTCTCCGGGTGTGGAATCGAGACGTTCCACTCGACGTAGCGGCCGCCGTCGGCGATCGCCAGCACCGCGTCGTCTCGCGGCGCGAAGGCGACCGCCTTGTAGTCGGCGGCGCCGAAGTCGGCGGGCGGCCTGAGCTTGAGAAGCGTCTGCTCGGTGGTGCTGTGCCGCACCCAGACCTCGCCCCTGGAATCGGCGGTGACGAACATCTTGCTGCGCTTGGACACGTCCATCGCCACGATGCCCGCGCCCTGCTTCTCGAGCCGATGGGCGCGCACCAGTGTGTAGCCGTCGGTCGACTGTGTTCCCGTTCTTTGCAGCCGGAAGTAGATGTCGACGGAACCGTCGGACGCGCCGACGACCAGCGACTGTTCGCCGATCAGGAAGGAAAATGCCGTGAGCTTCACGCCCTGGGGGAGCAGATTGACGGTTTCCGCGAGCCTGGGCTGATTCATGTTGCGGGTGTCGTAGCGGTGCACGCGTCCCGAGCGCTCGGCGATGTAGACCTGGTCGGCCTTCTCCGTCATCAACACCGCGGCCACCGACGTGCCTTCCGGCAAGGCGGGCAGCGTCGAAGTCACGATGTTGGTGGTTTCCTTGCGCGTCAGCAGGTTGACCTTGGTCTCGGCGAAGCTCAGACGCGCCACACCCTTTTCGTCGACAGTGACGAAGGCACGGGTCGGCCGCTCGACGGTGCCGCCCACCCGATAGTCGACCGCCACGATCGCCGCACCAGGCGCGACTTCCTGCGGATCGGCGATGGAGGCCGAGACTGAAATCGAGCGCGCCTGATTGCCGGGCAACTCGCTGAAGACGTGGCGGCCGTCGGTGCGATCCTTCCCCCCCAGCAGGGTGGCGTTGGGCGGCACGTCCCTGGCCGGCAGTACCTTGACGTCGAAGCCAATCTTCCCGAATCGAACGGTCCCGTCGGCGAAGCCGAAGGCGATGTCGCCCGTCGCGATGGTGCGGGCGAAGGCGGTGGCCCGTTTGCCGCCGAAATCCATGCTCGGCGCCTCGATGGCCTTGCCCGTGGGAACATGAAATGCCGCAGGATCGCCGGCAGTCGTGAGGGCGACGGACAAGGTTCGATACTCGTCCATGCGATCCATCACCACGTCGCCGGGCTTCTCTGCGGCGCGAGCGGCGACTGTCTCGACGACGGACCCGCCGGTGAACAGCGGCACCACGACCTCGAGCAAGAAGACCATGATGCCGAAGACGGCGAGGATCACGCCGAGGCCGCCTACGGTGATGATCCAGTCGGCCGCCTTGTCGGCGAGGATGACGGAGCGCTTCGTCGCCTTGTCGCGTCTGCCCACCAGGGCCGAGGCACCGCCCCCCTTGGCAGCGCTGGCTGCGTCCTGCGGCATTCCGATCCCCCCGTCCCTGCTACGCTGCGGCCCACCGGCCGCGATGACGGCGGCCGGCTTGTACCGGCCGCCGCGTTACATCCGATGCTACTTGATCTTCATCGCCTTGAGGTCGTCCTCGGCGATCGCCGACGTGACCGGGAAATAGCCGTCCTTGACGGTCGCGGCCTGGCCTTCCTTCGAGTAGATGAACTTGATGAACTCCGCCCGCACCGGCTCGACCGGCTGGTTGGGATTGATGTTGGTGTAGATGTAGAGGAAGCGAGCCAGCGGGTACTCGCCCGCATAGGCCATCTCGGCCGTCGCCTCGATGCACTTGCCACCGGACTTGGCCGACAGCGGGACGGCCTTGACGTCGGCGGTCTTGTAGCCGATGCCCGAGTAGCCGATGGCGAACTTGTCGGAGGCGATGCCCTGCACCACCGTCGACGAGCCGGGCTGTTCCTTCACCGAGTCCTTGTAGTCGCCATTGAACAGCGCGACTTCCTTGAAGTAGCCGTAGGTGCCCGAAGCCGAATTGCGGCCGTAGAGCGAGATCGGCTTGTTCGCCCATTCGCCCTCGACGCCGAGCTGCGACCAGGTCGTGATGTCCTTGTCGTTGCCGCCCTTGCGCGTCTTGGAGAAGATCGCGTCGACTTGCTGCAGCGACAGGCACTTGATCGGATTGTCCTTGTGGACGAACACAGCGAGCGCGTCGACGGCGCTGCGGATCACCATCGGCTTGTAGCCATACTTCTTTTCGAAGGCGTCGATCTCGGCGCCCTTCATCGGACGCGACATCGGCCCGAACTGGGCCGTGCCGGCGACGAGGGCCGGTGGCGCCGTCGAGGAACCCTTGCCCTCGATCTCGATCTTCACGTTCGGGTACATCTTGTTGAAGCCCTCGGCCCACAACGTCATCAGATTGTTGAGGGTGTCCGAGCCGATCGACTTCAGATTGCCCGAGATGCCGCTGACCGGCTTGTAATTCGGCAGCTTGGGATCGATGCCCTCTGCCTGGCCCGGCGCGGCCATTCCGAAGACCATCGCGGCAGTGGCCGCGGAAAGCACGATACGACGTTTCATGGGACCTCCTCTGTCTCGCCCGCGGAGAGTCCTAGGGAAGCGACAAGAAGGGACTATTTCGGAAAGGTTACAGTTGGATGACACGGCCTGCTCACCATCGTCGCGCCTGTGGGTGGATCGGCCGCGGCCGCGGTGCGAGCTTTCCACCATCCCTCCGCGGGCGCCGTCCGCTTCAATGGGCCATCTGGTCGATTATCCATTAAAATCAATGACTTGTGATGTCTCACGGAAGACACCGGTGAGACATCGGCCGTTGCGGCCCGTAGATGAGTGAGACGTCGAACTGCCTTTGCTCCGGCCAGAACGACCCTGATGCGGCGGCGCGTTCAGCGGGCGGCGGCGACCGGCAGGACGACGGTGAAGACCGAGCCCTCGCCCGGTGTGCTGCGGATCTCGAGGCGGCCGCGATGGCGGTTGACGACGTGCTTGACGATGGCGAGGCCGAGGCCGGTGCCGCCGAGCTGGCGCGAGCGCGCCGAATCGACTCGATAGAAGCGTTCGGTGAGTCGCGGCAGGTGGCCGGCGGCGATGCCCTCGCCCCGGTCGGCGACGGCGACGGCGATCCAGTCGCCACCGAGCGGCCGCGCCGTCACGGTGACCGCCGTCGCCGCGCGAGCGTACTTGAGCGCGTTGTCGATCAGGTTCTGGAACACGATGGTGAGTTCGTCGGCGTCGCCGCGCACCGACGGCAGGTTCGCCTCGATGGCGAGATCCAGCGCGACATCGCGCTGGCTGGCCTTGAGCTGCAGCAGGTCGCGCACGCCTTCCAGCACGCGGCCGAGGTCGACGGCGGCGGCGGGCATGGCGTGCTCGTGCTGCTCGATGCGCGACAGCATCAGGAGGTCGTCGACCAGGCGGCGCATGCGGTCGGCCTGCTCGGCCATGATGCCGAGGAAGCGCTCGCGCGCCGCCGGATCGTCGCGCGCCGGGCCGCGCAGGGTCTCGATGAAGCCGGCGAGGCCCGCGATCGGCGTCTTGAGCTCGTGGCTGGCGTTGGCGACGAAATCGGCGCGCATGCGCTCGGCGCGGCGCAATGCGGTGGTGTCGTGCAGCACGACGAGCGCCAACGAGCCGTCGGCGGCGGCGCGCGGCAGGCGCTGGACGTGGGCAACCATGTCGAGCTCGGGGGCGCCGGCCAGCACGAACTCGACCTCGGCGCGATCGGGATGGGTGAAGTTGCCGTCGGCGCCGGTGACGAGCAGCCCGTCGAGCGCGGCGAGTAGCTGCGGCTGGCGCAAGGTCATGGACAGGTCGCGTTCGGCCGCGACCGGTCCGAGCAGAGCGCGCGCCGCGCGGTTGGTGCGCACGACGCGGCGCTGACGGTCGACGGCGATCAGCGGGTCGGGCAGGCCGTCGACGACGGTCTGGGCGGAGGCGGCGAGATTGTCGGTCGCCGCGCGCTGGCGGCGCCAGCCGGCGGCGAGGGTGGCGGCGGCGGTGGCGAGCTCCTCGGTGGCGGGCGCGAAGGGCAGGCGCGGCATGACCGGCTCGCGCTCGCCCGACAGCTCGGCGACGAAGCGGGCGAAGCGGGCGAGCGATTCGAGGTAGCGCTGGACCAGCAGCACGGTGACGAGGCCGATGCCCGCCATCGCCAACAGCATGGCATGGCCGGAGAGCTCGTCCGACCACCACAGGACAGCCAGCGCCAGGTAGGACGGCGCGAGGACGGCGAGGTTGGCGGCGAGCGTGCGGCGCATGCCCGCCGACTATAGCGCGGTGGCCTCGTGCCCGTCCGGTGACGTCGCGTGCACACGGCCGCCGCCGAAACGGCTACAGCGCGGCGGACGCGGTCCTGGCGACGGGCTTGCGACGCTCCTCGAGGCGCTGCAGCACGGTGAAGAACGACGGCACGAACAGGACGGCAAGGCAGGTAGAGGCGATCATGCCGCTGAACACGCAGAGGCCGAGCGAGACGCGCGCCGCCGCGCCGGCACCGCTGGCGATCACGAGCGGCACGACGCCGAGGATGAAGGCGAAGGACGTCATGAGGATCGGCCTGAGGCGTCGCACTGCGGCCTCAAGCGCGGCCTGCTCGATCGGCTTGCCGTGGACGATGCGCTCCTCGCGCGCCACCTCGACGATCAGGATGGCGTTCTTGGCGCCGAGCGCGATCAGCAGCACCAGCCCGATCTGGGTGTAGAGATTGTTGCCGAGCTCGGGGATCGGGGTCAGGGCGATGGCCGGACCGATCAGCGCGAGCGGCACGGCGAAGATCACGGCGAAGGGCGACAGCCAACTCTCGTACTGGCCGGCGAGGCAGAGATAGACCAGCACAATCGCCAGGCCGAAGATGTAAACGAGCTGCGGCCCGACCAGCTTCTCCTGGTAGGACATCCCCGTCCATTCGTAGCTCGTTCCGGGCGGCAGGGTCTGGGCGGCGACCTGCTCCATCAGTTCGATGGCCTCGCCGGAACTGAAGCCGGTCGCCGGCATGCCGACGACCGCCGCCGAGGGATAGAGATTGTAGAGGCTGATGATCGACGAGCCGAGCACCGGGCGCAGCTGCGCCAGCGCGCCGATCGGCACCATCTTGCCGGTCGCGCTGCGCACGTTGAGCTTGAGGACGTCCTCGGGCCGGGCGCGGTACTGCGAATCGGCCTGCACGAAGACCTGCAGGCTGAGCCCGAACTTGTTGAAGCGGTTGACGAAGGTCGAACCGAGATAGGCCGACAGGGTCGAGAACACGTCGCCCACCGAGACCTGCAGCGTCTCGGCCTTGGAGCGGTCGACGTCGAGCTCGATGTAGGGGGCGTCGGCGCGGAAGGACGTCAGGATGTGGGAGATCGAACTCTGCGTCTTCGCCTTGGCGATGACGGCGTCGGCGACGTCCTGCAGCCGCACGAGATCGAAGCTGCCGTCGCGCTGCTCGATCTGCATCTGGAAGCCCGAGGCATTGCCGATGCCCTGGATGGGCGGCGGGATGATGACGAAACCGCTGCCGTCGGACAGCGTCTGCATCTTCTGCGAAAGGCCGAAGAAGAGCGTCTTGAGATCCTGGCCATTGGCCGTGGTGCGCTCGCTCCAGTCCTTGAGAATGACGTAGGCGGTGCCTGAATTGGCGAGCGACGCGCTGTTGTCGAGGACGGAGATGCCGGAGATGGCGACGACGCGATCGACGCCCGGCGTATCCTTGGCGATCCGCGTGACCTCGGCCATCGCCGCCTCGGTGCGCTCGAGCGAGGCGCCGGCCGGCAGCTGCACGCCGATCACGACGTAACCCTGGTCCTCGAGCGGGATGAAGCCGGTCGGCACGCGCAGGAGCGCCCACAGGCCGCCGGCCGACAGCAGCACGGCCAGCGCGATCATGAGGACGCTGCGGCGGACCATGACGGCGATCAGGCGGCCATAGGCGCGCTCGAAGCGGTCGTAGCCTGAATTGAAGGCGCGGAAGAAGATGTTGCGCTTCTCCGGCGGCGTCGCCGGCCGCAGCCAGAGCGCGCACTGGGTAGGCTTGAGCGTGGCGGCATTGACGGCGCTGATGAACGCGGTGGCCGCGATCACCAGCGCGAACTGGGCGAACATCTGGCCGGTCAGACCCGGGATGAACGAAGCCGGGATGAACACGGCCATCAGCACGAGGGTGATGCCGATGACAGGTCCGAGCAGCTCCTCCATCGCCTTGATGGCGGCGTCGCGGCCCGACATGCCGCGCTGGATGTAGTGGCTGACGCCCTCGACGATGACGATGGCGTCGTCGACCACGATGCCGATGGCCAATACGATGCCGAACATGGTCGACAGGTTGATCGTGAACCCGAGCGCGGCCATCACGGCAAAGGCGCCGATGATGGTCACCGGAATGGTGGTCGCCGGCACCAGCATGGCGCGCCAGTCCTGCACGAACAGCACGATCACGATCAGGACCAGAACGCCAGCCTCGAGCAGGGTCATGAAGACCTCGTCGATCGAGGCCTTGACGAACTTGGTCGTGTCGAAGGGCACGACGTAGGTGAGACCCGGCGGGAAGGTGCGCGCGAGTTCGGCCATCTTCTTGTCGACCGCCAGCGCGACGCTGAGCGCATTGGCCTCGGGCGTCGTGTAGATGGCCATCGCAGCGGCGGGCTTGCCGTCGAGCTTGGCGTCCTGCGCGTAGTTCTGCGCGCCGAGCTCGACTCGCCCCACATCCTTGACCCGCACGATGCGGCCGCCGCTGCCGCTGGAGGCCTTGACGACGATGTTGCCGAACTCCTCGGGGCTGGCCAGTCGCCCCTGGACGTCGATGGTGTACTGGAAATCCTGGCCCCTGGCGGCCGGCGGCGTGCCGACCTGGCCGGCCGTCACCGACTGGTTCTGCGACTGCACCACCTTGATGACGTCGGCTGGCGTCAGTCCGTAGGTGTAGAGAAGCTGCGGGTCGAGCCACAGGCGCATCGAGTACTGACCCACACCCAGCACCTGCACGTTGCCGACGCCCGGCACGCGCGCCAGCTCGTTCACCAGGTTGATGGTGGCATAGTTGCTCATGTAGAGGCTGTCGAAGCGCGCGTCGGGCGACTGCAGCATCACGATCTCGAGGATCGAGGTCGACTTCTTCTGCACCGTCACGCCCTGCGCCTGTACGGACTGGGGCAGGGCGGCCAGCGCGGCACTCACCCGGTTCTGCACCAGGACCTGCGCGAAATCGAGATCGGTGCCGATCTCGAAGGTGACGGTGAGCGTATAGGTGCCGGAATCGGTGCTCGTCGATTGCATGTAGATCATGCGCTCGACGCCGTTGACCTGCAGCTCGATCGGCAGCGCGATCGTGTCGACGACGGTCTTGGCCGACGCGCCGGGATAGGTCGTCGTGACCTGCACGGTGGGCGGCACGATGTTGGGATACTGCGCGATCGGCAGGGTGAAGGCGGCGACCGCGCCGATCAGCGTGATCACGATGGCCAGCACGTTGGCCAGCACCGGCCTGTCGATGAAGAACCGCGAGATCATCGGCGCTCTCCCCGCGCGATCACTTGGAAGGCGTTGAGGCAGCCGGCGGAGGCTCGATCTTGGTCGGCTTGGGCACGACCTTGTTGCCCGGGATCGCGCGGCCGCTGGTCGACAGCACGACGCGATCGTCAGGCGACAGGCCCGACATGATGACCCGCATGCCGCCGACCGTCGCCTGGCCGGTGGTCACGTGCTTCTGCTCGACGACATCGTCCTTGTTGACTACCAGCAGGTACTTTCCGGCCTGGTCCTCGGCGAGCACGCGGTTGGGCACCAGCAGGGCCTGCTGGTCGGGCGCGCCGGTCGGAATGCGCGCCCGCACGAAGAAGCCCGGCAGGAGCGCGCCGCTGGCGTTCTGGAACAGCCCGCGCACCTGTATGGTGCCGGTGGTGCTGTCGAGCTCGGGCGAGACGTAGTTGAGATTGCCGGCGTGCGGGAAGCCCTGTTCGTTCATCAGCCCGATCTCCATCGGCACCCGGCTGAGCTCCTCGAGCGTTAGGCGGCGGTCGCCGATGTTGGCGCGGATCGACAGGACTTCCTGTTCGCTCAACGTGAAAGTGGCATAGATCGGATCGAGCTGAACGATGGTCGCGAGCTTGGTGGCGACGCCGTTGCCGACCAGCTCGCCGACCGAGACGAGATGGCGCGTGACGATCCCGTCGAACGGCGCGAGGACCTTGGTGTAGCCGAGATTGGTCTTGGCGATCACGAGGCTGGCCTCGTTGTTCTCGACGGTGGCCGCCGCCGAATCGCGGGACGCTTTGGCCTGGTCGTAGCTGACCTGCGCCGACACGTTCTGGCGCAGCAGCGTCTCCTGGCGGACGAATTCGGCCTGCGCCTTCACGAGCTGGGCCTTGGCCGATTCGAGCTGGGCCTCGGCCTGCTTCACCTGCGCTTCGTAGCTGACCGGCTCGATCTGGAACAGCACGTCGCCCTTCTTCACGAGCGCACCGTCCTTGTAGTCGATCGACACGAGGAAGCCCTGGACACGCGCGACCAGATCCACGGTGGCGAACGCCTGGGTGTTGCCGGTCAGCTCGGCGTAAGGAGTGACCGCCTGCTTCAGCGGCTGGGCAACACTGATCTCGGGTGGCGGTGGCGCCACCAGCTTGTTCTCGGGCTTGCAACTCGTCAGCGCCAGAGCGACGACGAGGCCTGCAGCGACACGGCTTGATGCGATTGCCATACTCCCCCCGGAAGCACGCTCGACGGATAGCGCATCTTCAGATCGTGCGCCACTTGAGGTGGATCAGTCCGGGTCCGGCGGAGCAAACAGGCGGATGGCCAGCAGGCCGTACACGAAGCCGCCGATATGCGCCACCCAGGCCACCGGCGTGCCGTCCGACCCCGGCGCACCGCCGAACAGGCCGAAGAAGACGTTGATGCCGATCCAGATGCCGGCGACCGGCAAGAGCGACGGCAGGTTGCCGACCCGGCGCATCATCATGAGCACCGCGCCGAATACACCGCTCACCGCGCCTGATGCCCCGACCACCGGGTCGGCAGAGTCAGGATAGGAGAGGACGTGGACGAGACCGGCGACCATGCCGGCCGACAGGTAGAAGACGACGAAGCGGCGCGAGCCGAGCAGCCGCTCGACCGGTGCTCCGAAGGCGGCGAGGCTCAGCATGTTGATGCCGAGATGGACCCAGCCGCCATGGATGAACTGATAGGTGAATGGCGCGGCGATCAGGGCCGGCAGGCCGGCGCCGATGTCGCTGGTATAGGCCGCGGGCACCAGCCCGAGCCCCAGCACGATCTCGTCGTCGAGCTGCGCATCGACCATCAGCCGCACGACCTGGACGGCGATGTTGATGCCGATCAGCCACAGGATCGCCGGCGGCAGGTTGATCGCACGCTCGCCGGGGCCACGCTCCGGTCCTCGACGCCTGAAGTCGTCGAAAGGCATCCTTCGCTCCGCAATTGCGACGCCGCGGCGTCAGGTCTTGGGTCCGCCCTGGCCGATGGCGCGCAGCCTCAATCGCAGGGCGTTCAGCTTGATGAAGCCCTCGGCATCGCGCTGGTTGTAGGTCCCCTGGTCGTCCTCGAAGGTGACGTGCTGCATGGAGTAGAGCGACCTCGGCGACTTGCGGCCGACCACGGTGGTGTTGCCCTTGTAGAGCTTGAGGCGGACCGTGCCGGAGACGTTCTCCTGGCTCTTGTCGATCGCGGCCTGCAGCATCTCGCGCTCCGGCGAGAACCAGAATCCATAGTAGACCAGCTCGGCGTAGCGCGGCATCAGTTCGTCCTTGAGATGGCCGGCGCCGCGATCGAGCGTGATCGATTCGATGCCGCGATGTGCGGCGTGGAGGATCGTGCCGCCCGGCGTCTCGTAGATGCCGCGGCTCTTCATGCCGACGAAACGATTCTCGACGAGGTCGAGGCGGCCGATGCCGTTGGCCTTCCCGAGCTCGTTCAATCTCGTGAGCAGGCTAGCCGGCGACATCCTCACGCCGTCGATGGCGACCGCATCGCCCCTCTCGAAGTCGACCGTGATGTAGGTCGCCTTGTCGGGCGCCTGCTCCGGCGAGATGGTACGCTGATAGACCATCTCGTCGGCTTCCTCCCACGGATCCTCGAGGATCTTGCCCTCGCTCGAGGAGTGCAGGAGGTTGGCGTCGACCGAGAACGGCGCCTCGCCGCGCTTGTCCTTGGCTATCGGTATCTGGTGCTTCTCGGCGAACTCGAGCAGCTTGGTGCGCGAGCTGAGCTCCCATTCGCGCCACGGCGCGATCACCTTGATGTCGGGCTTCAGCGCATAGTAGGTCAGCTCGAAGCGCACCTGGTCGTTGCCCTTGCCGGTGGCACCGTGACACACCGCGTCGGCACCGGTGTCGCGAGCGATTTCGATCTGACGCTTGGCGATCAGCGGGCGGGCGATCGAGGTGCCGAGCAGATACTGCCCCTCGTAGAGGGCGTTGGCGCGGAACATCGGGAACACGAAATCACGCACGAACTCTTCGCGCACATCGTCCATGAAGATGTTCTGCGGCTTGATGCCCAACATCTCCGCCTTCTTGCGCGCCGGGCCGAGCTCCTCGCCCTGGCCGAGATCGGCGGTGAAGGTCACGACCTCGCAGCCGTAGGTGGTCTGCAGCCACTTCAGGATGACGGAGGTGTCGAGGCCGCCCGAATAGGCCAGGACGACCTTCTTGATGTCGCCCTTCTTGTAGGTCCCGGTATAAGTAATGCTCATGGCTGCCCCTCGGGCTTCTGTGCGGCGTCGGAAAGCGCGGGACTATAGCCACGGCCCTTGGCCGGGCAAGCGTTGGAGGAGAGACTGGGACATGCGTTTGGGCCGGCTATTCACCCTCCTAATGACGGCATCGACGCTGCTGGCACCTCGCGCGGGCGCCGCGGCTGGTTGCGACACCAACGATGCGGCAACCTCCATCCGCACCTCGGGCGGAAACTGCTTCTCATTCCATGCCTCGCCCGGCAGCGCCTCCGGTGGTCCGCTGATCGTGTTCATGCACGGTGACGGCGGCGGCTCGGTGAGTGCCGCCTACTGGACCGTCCTGACGCAACAGGCCGATGCACTTGCCGCGGCAACCTCGGCGCGCTTCGTCGTCCTGGTGCGACCGGGCTACGCGTCGCCGGGCGGCCGTTCGAGCGGCTCGGCCAAGTCCGGCGACGACGACTACACGCCGGCGAACGTAAAGCTCGCCGCCGAGGCGATCGCTGCACTGAAGAACCGCTTTCAGGCGTCGCGCACCGTGGTCGGCGGAACCTCGGGCGGAGCGGCCACGGCTGCCCTCGTCATGGGCCGTCATGCCGGAACCGCCGATGCCGCGTGGCTCAACGCCTGTCCTTGTCAGGTCCAGCCCTGGCGGGCCTGGCGCGAGCAATCGGCGGGCCGACGCACACCGTGGACGGCCTCGCTGTCTCCGGACGAGAATCTGTCGGGCGTCGCCATCGGCGCGCGCATCGTCGTGATCGCGGGTGACAAGGACTCCAACACGCCGCCAAGATTCTCGCAGGCCTATGTCGACGCCGCCCGCACACGCGGTGTCGATGCGCATCTGGTCATGGCGCCAGGCGCCACGCACGGCAGGGTCTGGCGCAGCGCGGAGGCGGCGGCCGCGTTACGCGGGTTGCTGCGCTGAGGAAGTCGTGACGACGCTGATCGACCGCTTCACCTATGCCGCCCGCCAGACCGCCCGCGTGGCCTGGTATGCCGGCCACTATGCTGCCGGGCTCAGGCTGCTCAAACCTATGCCCAAGCCGCAATTTCCCATCGGACCGACGCCGACGCGGGCCGAGCTGACGGCCGACATGCGCGCCCTTTTCCAGCACGAATGGCAGGACATCGAGGCCGGCCTCTTTCCATCACCCAGGCCGTTGTCGATCGATGCCGGCGAGTTCCTGCGCCGCAGCCTGCTCTACTTCCGCGACTTGCCCAAGGTCGATGCGCGGCGCCATGGCGAGGCCAATGACCTGCCGCCCGGCGAGCAGGGCGACGGCCTGCCCGAGTACTACCGCCAGAACTTCCACTTCCAGAGCGACGGCTGGCTCTCCGAGCACTCGGCAAAGATCTACGACACCCAGGTCGAGGTGCTGTTCACCGGCGCCGCCGACGCCATGCGCCGCCGCGTGCTGAAGCCGCTCGCCGAATGGATGCAGGGGCGGAACCAGCGCGGGATGTGCGGCCTCGACGTCGGCTGCGGCACCGGCCGGCTGCTCGCCTTCCTGCACGATGCCTGGCCGGGCCTGAAGCTCACCGGCCTCGACCTCAGTGCGCCCTACCTCGCCGAGGCGCGGCGGCTGATCGGAAGGACGGCGCGCGTGAAGTTGGTCGAAGGCGCCGCCGAGACGCTGCCGTTCGACGACATGAGCTTCGACTTCATCGTCTCGTCCTTCCTGCTGCACGAGCTGCCGGCCGAGGTGCGCCACAAGACGCTGCTCGAGATGGCGCGCGTCGTGAAGCCCGACGGAAGGATCGTTATCGTCGATTCGATCCAGAAGGGCGACCAGCCGGCATGGGACGGCCTGCTCGACCTCTTCCCCCACTACTTCCACGAGCCGTACTATGCCGAGTATGCGAACGGCAGCCTCGAGAAATGGGCCGCGACGGCTACTCTAGGGGTGGTCGAACGGGAACGGGCGTTCTTATCGAGCGTCACGGTGCTTGAGCGGACCGCATGAACCGCACAGCTATCCTTTACGAATTTGGGCTGCACTCTGCTTTGCGGTCACGCTCTTTTCGTTCCTTGCCATCGGAACCGTCGGTATCCAGTGGCTAGTGCTCGCCATTCCCATCGCTATCGTCGCCGCGCCCGGCTGGATGCTCTTTCATCGAAAAGGGGGCGACAACCCAGCGCGCTCGCCGCGCTGGCGCAGGCTGGGGCTCTTGAGCTGGCCGCAGGCGGCGGAGATGTCGCGACCACGCGACGTGCGCGCGGGGCGATCAGGGAGCGATCACCTCAGGCTTCGCCTTCAATGCCGTCGCTCGACGGCGCATAGCGGCGTCGAAAGTGACAAACCAATCGGCGTGGCCACTTGACGCGAGATGAACTGCGTCAGCGAGATCCATGCCTCGGCGGAACCAGCCGACAGCTCGTGCGACGGTCGCCGCGTCCTCGACCTCGACGTTCCCAGTGGCCAGAATCGTCTCGATCGCCGACGCAATCGCCGCCGCGGACTGCCGATAAACGCCCCGCATGACCCATTCGAATTCGAGGATCACGCTCTTGGGGATGAAAACCGTATCCGATGCCAATGCCTGTCGCGCAGCCTTGACCTGCTCGGCGTCGTCCTGAGCGAAGAGCCGAACGACGAGGTTAGTATCGACCGCGCGCATGACGCCGCCTGACCTCTTCGACGATGGCGGCGTTCATCTCTTCGATCGAATGTGGTGGCCCCTTGTACTTCAAGACACCGGCCCAGTCCGCGATCGTATGCCGCTTCTTCTTCGCTACCGGTCGCAACAACACACCATCGGCCCGCCGCTCGACCGATAGTTCAGTTCCCGGCTTCCAGTGACATTCGTCACGAATCGCCTTGGGCAGGATCACCTGGCCCTTGGTGGAAAGCTTCGTTTTCATCTCTCCATCTTACCGGTAAGATCGGCGGTGCGTCAAATCTGCGGACGCACCGGATTTACCACCTTCTGTCCGCGCTGGCGGATGCTGGCGCTCTTGAGCTGGCCGCAGGCGGCGGAGATGTCGCGGCCGCGCGGTGTGCGAACGGGAGCGCTCAGTCCGCCGTCGTTGACGATCTCGGCGAAGCGGTGGATGCGGTTGTTGGAGCTGCACTCGTAGGGCGCGCCCGGCCAGGGGTTGAACGGGATCAAATTCACCTTGGCGTGGATGGACTTGAGGATCCGCACCAGCTCGCGCGCGTCCGCATCGCTGTCGTTGACGCCCTTCAGCATCGCGTACTCGAAGGTGATCCGCCGGCTGTTCCGGGCGCCGGGATAATCGGCGCAGGCCTTCAGGAGCTCGGCGATCGGCCATTTGCGATTGATGGGCACCAGTGTATCGCGCACCGCGTCGTTCACCGCATGCAGCGACACGGCGAGGTTGACGTCGAGCACCTCGGCAACCCTGGGGATCATCGGCACGACGCCCGAGGTCGAGAGTGTGATGCGGCGGCGACTGAGCGCGATGCCCTGCTCGTCCATGACGATCCTGAGCGCGGTCGCGACGTTGTCGAAATTGTAGAGCGGCTCGCCCATGCCCATCATGACGATGTTGGAGAGCATGCGTGTGGTCTCGATCGGTGTCGGCCATTCGCCGTAGCTGTCGCGCGCCACCATGAACTGGCCGACGATCTCCGCCGCCGAGAGATTGCGCACCAGGGGCTGCGTGCCGGTGTGGCAGAAGCTGCAGGTCAAGGTGCAGCCGACCTGGCTCGACACACACACCGAGCCGCGATCCTCCTCCGGAATGTTGACGGTCTCGGCCTCGTTGCCGTCGCCGAAGCGCAGCAGCCACTTGCGCGTGCCGTCGACCGAGCGTTGCTCGGTGACGATGGCAGGGCGCTCGATCACGAACAGATCGGCCAGCTTTTCGCGCGTCTTCCCGGCGATGTTGGACATGCGGCCGAAGTCGGTGACGCCGTGCCAGTAGATCCAGTGCCAGACCTGCTTGGCGCGGAACGGCTCCAGCCCCGCCTCGACCAGCGAGCTCTCGAGCTCGGCACGCGCCAGCCCGACCAGATTGCGTCGCGTGTCGTTCCGCCGCGCGTGAGCGGGTTCGACGATCTGCAGCGGTTCGGTCGGGACGACGGACATTGGGCTCAAGATGGGGACTTCCCCGACCGGCGCAAGCGCTGCCTGCGCTTGTAGATCGGCTCGCCGAACACCGGCAATTGCAGTATCTCGGTCGGGCCGCCTTCGGCCACCGGGCGCGGCGCGTGTCGGCCGAGGCTTAGAAGTCTGTCGTACATGATCAGCGCTCCGGCGACGCCAAGATTGACCGAGAAGCGGGTCGGGATCTTGACCAAATAGTCGCATCTCGACTGTAGCTCGGCCGACAGGCCCTCGCGCTCGGCGCCCAGCACATAGGCCGCCTGCCGCGGGTGGCGGAACGACGGCAGCTCGACCGCCTCGTCGCTGATCTCGACGCCGACCAGCCGGCAACCCAGCGGCAGGCGGAACGATTCCAGGTCGGCAAAATGATAGGTCGGCACCGAGCGCGGCGTATCCGACGTATCGCTGTGCGCCCCTTCATGCCGATTGTACTGGGCGCGCACAGTGAAGACGAAGGAAGCGCCGAAGGCATGGGAGGTGCGAAACAAGGTGCCGACATTCATCGCCTTGCTGACGCCTTCCACGCCGATCCCGAAATAGCCTTTCATGGTCGCGCAATTTGTAGCATGAACCACCTCCAGAATGACCGTTCCCTCGCCGCTGGATGACGTTCGGGCTCAGTACGAGGCCCTGCCCTATCCGCCGCGGGACCCCCGCGACGAGGCCATCCGGCTGATCACCGGGACGCCGAGCCACATTCTCGAGGTCAACCACTACCTATTTGCCGGCCGGCTCAATTTTTCCCGGCCCTTTCGCGCCCTGGTCGCGGGGGGAGGAACGGGCGATGCCTGCATCATGCTGGCCCAGCAACTCGCCGACCGGCGTTGTCCCGGCGAAGTGGTCTATCTCGATCTTTCGACCGCCTCCCGTCAGATCGCCGAGGCACGAGCCAAGGCACGCAGCCTGCGCAATATCCAGTTCGTGAGCGGATCGCTGCTCGACCTGCCGTCGATGTCGATCGGTACCTTCGACTACATCGACTGCACCGGTGTCCTGCACCACCTCCCCGACCCCGCCCAGGGCATGGCATCGCTCGCCTCGGTGCTGCAGCCCGAGGGCGGCATCGGCGTCATGCTTTACGGCGAGTACGGCAGGAGCGGCGTCTATCCCCTGCAGGAGCTGCTGCGCACCCTGGCGCCACCGTCGATGGCGCTGGAAGACCGCATTGCCATGGCCAAGCGGCTGATTCGCTTCCTGCCGACCACGAACCTCTTCCGCCGCAATCCCTATCTCAACGACCATGTCACCGGCGGCGATGCCGGCTTGTACGACCTGCTGCTGCACAGCTGCGACCGCGCCTTCACCGTTCCCGAGATCGCGACCCTGACGGCGGCGGCGGGACTGCGCGTCGTGGCGTTCCTCGAGCCGGTGCGATACGAGCCCTCGACCTACATGAGCGACCCCGTAATCGCGCGGCAGGCGAGTTCGCTGCCGCTGGTCGAGCGCGCCGCCTTCGCCGAACGGCTGGCCGGCAACCTGCGTACCCACGTCTTCTATGCGACGCGCGCCGGCTTCGACACGGTGGCACGTCCGGAAGACTCGCAGGCCATCCCGGTGCTACGCGAGATGGATGCCCAGAAGCTCGCAGCGGGCCTTCAACCGGGCACACCGCTGGTCGCCAATCTCGACGGCTTCCCCTGGCGTGCACAGCTTCCCGCCCTCGCCCCACGCATCGTCTCGCAGATCGACGGCCGCCGTTCCGTCGCCGAGATCTACACCTCGCTCGGCATGCAGGGCAGCCTGCCGCAATGGGAGGAGTTCTACGCCCAGTTCGAGGATCTCTACGTCAAGCTGAACGGCGTCAATCACCTGTTGCTGCGCTTCCGGACCTGATCCGCCATGGGCGGCCCCATCCTGGCCCTCGCCCTCGCCAACTCCTTCCTCTGGGCGGTCTACCTGCTGCTGACGCGCTTCGTCGTCAGCGCCGCACAACTCGACGCCTGGGCCTATACGCTGGTCCAGCTCCTCGCCGCGGGGCTGGTGCTGCTGTGGATCGGACGCCGCGCGCCCGGCAGTTGGCGCGACCTGCTCGCTCCCTGGACCGTGGCCTATGCCTTCCTGCGCGTCGGCATCAACGGCGCGACGGCCGCCGCGATCGTCTGGCTTGCCATCACGCAGAGCACGCTGCTGTCGACGGTGAGCGTGCTGATCGGCGCGGCATCGGGCTGGATGCTGACCCGCAGCGCACCGGCGCGCCGCGACTGGAGCGGTCTCGGCCTGCTCGCCGTCGGCATCGCCGCCTTCACGCTCACCCTCACCCCCGAGGCCTGGCGCGGTGTCGGCTGGCTGGTTGCGTCGGAGGCGATGGCCGTCGCGGGATCGTGGATGATCGCCTACCACCCGCGCAACCGCTCGACCGACCTTGCCGCGCGCAGCCGTTTCACGGGCGAGATCCTCGTCGCCGCCTCGATCGCCCTGATCCTTGTGTGGACCATGCTGGGACTCGGCGGGATCGTCTCCTCCCCTTGGGCGAGCGCGGGCGACGCCTTCGGTCGCATCGAGCTCTGGTTCTACGCGATCATCGCGGGATTGATGTTCCGTGCGCCGGGCACCTGGCTCGGCTTCTGGACCATCAACCGTACGGGTGTGCAGACTTATCTGATCGCACTCACCGCCATGCCGTTCTTCGCTATCGCCCTGGAGAGCGCGGCGGCGCATTTCGCCTGGGTGACTCCCCCCGACCTGCGCGGCATGGAATGGCTCGCCGCCGGCGTCATCCTCGTCGCGGCGACGTGGCTGATCGCGCTCCGCATCAAAGCCCCGCCAACCGCCTCTCCATAAGTCGTTTCTCGGGCAGCGTGCGGGCAAGCCGTGCCGCCTGCTCCAGTTGGAGGCGCGCCTCGTCGCGACGGCCGAGCTCGGCGAGGAACAGGCCACGCGCCGCCGCGCCGTAGGGATTCCCCTCGACCGCCGGCAGGGCCGCCAGCCCGGCCGCCGGACCGTCGCTGCGCCCGATCGCGACGGCGCGCGCCAGCGCAACGATCGGCGACGGATCGAGGTCGGCCAGACGATCGTAGAGGACGGAGATCCGTGCCCAGTCGGTCACCTCGGCGGCTTCGGCGAGCGCGTGCACGGCGGCGATCTCCGCCCGGAGGTGCCACACCGTCAGGTCGCTGCCGCATGCGGAGCGTTCCAGATGCGCCAGGCCGAGCGCGATCAGCTCGCGATCCCACAGCTCTCGCGGCTGATGGTCGAGCAGTTGGGCGACACCGTCGGGTCCGACCCGCGTCGGCAGCCGCGCCGCGGTGAGCGTCAGCAGCGCGGCGAGAGCGTGGCTCGTCGGCCCTGCGGTGACCGGATGCCGGGCGAGGGCACAGGCGAGCCGCACCGCCTCGACGCAGAGCTCGGGCTGAACCAGCACGTCGCCCGACGACGCCGAGTATCCCTCGTTGAACATGAGGAAGACGGCGGTGCGCACCGACTCGGCGCGCTCGGCAAGCATCTCCGGCGGCGGCGCCTCGATCGCCACGCCCGCGCGCCCGAGCCGCCGACGCGCCCGGACCAGGCGTTGGGCGATGGCGGCGGGCTCGGCGAGCAGGCCCGAGGAGATCTGCTCGACCGTGAAACTGCACACGGCCTTGAGCGCGAAGGTCACGCGCAGCTCGGGCGACAGCGCGGGATGGCACACGGCGAACAGCAGCGCGAGCTCGTCGTCGTTCAGCTCGCGATCGAACCGGCCCTCGGCCTCGACCGGGCCGGGCAGCATGGACAGCAGTTCGTCGGCGACCAGCAGGCCGCGCTGCTCATGGCGCAGCCGGTCGAGTGCGCGATTGTGCGCCACGACGGCGAGCCAGGCTTCCGGACGGTCCGGCACGCCCCTGAAGGGCCACGACGATAGCGCCTGCATCAGCGCGTGCTGGACGGCATCCTCGGCAAGGGCGATACGGCTCGCGCCCAGTCGACGGGCCAGCACCGCGACCAGCCGGCTCGTCGAATCGCGGGCGAGACGATCGACGAGGTCGTGGACGCCGCCGCTCAGCCCGCCGCCTTGGCTTGGGCGACCGACATCTGGTCGATCGGACGCAACTCGACCCAGTTGCTCTCGGACCACAGGTGCGGGCAATCCCGGGCGATCGCCTCGGCTTCGGAGTCGTTCGTGGCCTCAATGACGAAATAGCCGCCGATCACGTCCTTGGCCTCGGCATAGGGCCCGTCGCTCGCCACCGGCTTGCCTCCCTCCAATCGCACGTGACGGCCGCCGCCGGCGGCGAGCTTTTCGCCGCCCACCATCTTGCCCTGCCGGCGCAGGCCGTCAGCCCAGGCCGAGTAGCGGCGGATCACCTCCATCATCTTCTCACGCGGCAGATCGGCCGCGTAGTTGGGCGCCTGGTGCAGCAGCAGGATGTATTGAGCCATGGTGTTCTCCCGTGGTGACGACGGTCTTCTCCATCACCTCATCGACGTCCGGGGGCGGCCGGAATCGACAAACAATCTTCCATCAGGGGAGGAAGGATCATTTTTTCAGCACCTCGGGATTGATGAGATTGATCGGCTTGCCGTCGAGCCAGGCTTCGACATCCTCGATCGTGCCGGCATAGAAGTGCCGATAGCTCTCCTCGACGACGTAGCCTAGGTGCGGCACCAGGGTGACGTTGTCGAGCCGGGTGAGCGGATGGCCCTTGGGCAACGGTTCCTTGTCATATACGTCGAGGCCGGCATGAGCGATGGTGCCGTTCTCGAGCGCGGCGACGAGTGCCGCTTCGTCGACGATCGGCCCGCGCGAGGTGTTCACGAGGATCGCGGTCTTCTTCATCTTGGCGAGATCCGCCGCGCCCAGCAGGCCGCGCGTGCGATCGGACAGCACGAGGTGGATGGAGACGAAATCGGAGGTGGCAAGCAACTCGTCCTTGCCGACCAGCCGGGCGCCGCCCTGCGCCGCCTTTTCGTCGGTCAGGTTCTGGCTCCAGGCGACGACGTCCATGCCGAACGCCCGGGCATAGCCCGCGACCCGGCTGCCGAGCTTGCCGAGCCCGAGCACGCCCAGCCGCTTGCCCTCCAGCACGACCATCTGCCTGATGCCGTCGTGCCAGCCGCCCGTGCGCATCAACCGCTCGGCCTTGGCGAGGTCGCGCGCGCAGGACATGAGGAGCGCCCAGCACAACTCGGCGGTCGGGGCGTTGGAGCCGCCGCCCGGCGTGTTGGAGATCGGGATGCCGCGTGCGGTCGCCGCCTTGTCGTCCAGGCTCGAGGCGCGCGCGCCGGTCAGGACCATGAATTTCAGGTTCGGCAGGCTGTCGATCAAGGCTTTGGGAAAGGCCGTTCGCTCGCGCAGCAGGCACAGCATGTCGAAGGGCGCGAGCTTGCGCGCGGCATCCTCGACCGAGCTGAAGGGCTCATGGAACACGGTGATGTCGACTCCGCGCTTCTTCAGGCGATCCCAATCGGCCATGCGCAGGGCGACCTTCTGGTAATCGTCGAGCAGGGCGAGCTTGCGGGTTTGCGGCATGGCGTTTCCTGGGAGAGAATGGGTGAGTCCCACTATAGCCGCAGGAGACGGTCATGAGCATCACCGTCACGCTGGTTGATCGCGACTTCGTGGCCGAGATCTCCGGCATCGATCTGGCCCGGAAACTGGAGGCGGCCGACCGCGATGCCATCGCGGCGGCCATCGACCGCTACGCCGTCGTCGTCTTCCATGACCAGAGGCTGAGCGACGACCGGCAGATCGAGTTCGCCGGCCACTTCGGCCCCATCCACGCCTCGGCACAGCGGGCGCGCCATCATGGAATCAAGCATCGTCTCGAGCGCACCGAGATCGCCGACATCTCCAACCTCGACGGCGACGGCAAGGTGCTCGACGTCGACGCGCGGCGCCGGCTCGACTGGCTGGCCAATCGGCTGTGGCACACCGACGCCTCTTTCCGTGCCGTGCCGGGCGCCCTCTCCATGCTCTATGCCCATGTCGTTCCAGGCGAGGGCGGCGACACCGAGTTCGCCGACCTGCGCGCCGCCTACGACGCCCTTCCCGCCGCCATGAAGGAGAGGATCGAGGGCATGGTCGCCATGCATTCGATCTTCCATTCGCGCGGCCAGCTCGACGTCACGAGGTACACGGAGCAGGAGCTGGCGAGCCTGCCGCCGGTGCCGCAGCGCGTGGTGCGCACCCACCCGGGCTCGCGGCGCAAGACGCTCTATCTCGCGAGCCACGCCTCGCACATCGTCGGCCTGCCGGTACCGGACGGACGGCTGCTGCTGATGGACCTGATCGAGCACGCCACGCAGCGGCGGTTCGTGCACACCCACCGCTGGCGCCAGGGTGACCTGGTGATCTGGGACAATCGCTGCACCATGCACCGCGCCCGGCCGTTCGACACGACCCAGGTGCGCGACCTGCGTCGGGTCACGACGCGTGACGTGGCATCGACGCTGGAGCAGGCGGCCTAGACGTCGCCGCGGTCGCGGCGCGGCTCGCCGGTCCGTAGCGCCGCCTTGGACAGCATGTGGGCGCTCACCGGCGCGGTGATGAACAGGAACAGCGAGATGGCGAGTTCGCTCAACCGCAACGCACCGCTGGTCGCCATCGAATGGATCAGCGACGCCACGACGATCGAACCGACGCCCAGGGTGGTCGCCTTGGTGGGTCCATGCAGGCGCATGAAGAAGTCGGGCAGTCTGGCGAGCCCGATGGAGCCGATCAGGGCGAATGCGCCGCCGACCAGCAACAGGATGGAAACGACCGCCTCGAGGATCATGTCGGCCTCCTACTCGATGATGTCGCCGCTCAGCAGGAACTTGCAGAGCGCGGCGGTGCCGACGAAGCCCATCATGGCGATCAGCAGCGCCGCCTCGAAGTAGACGGTGCTGACCAGCCCGATGCCGAGCAGCATCACCAAAGCGATGGTGTTGATCGCGAGCGTGTCGAGGGCGAGGATGCGGTCGGGCAGTCCGGGCCCGCGCGCCAGCCGCCACAGGTTGAGCGCCATGGCCACGACGACGGCGGCAAAGGCAATCGGTACGGCGACAGTCAGCATCGGAAGATCTCCTTCAACGGCGCTTCGTAGCGGTTCTTGATGGTGGCGATCATGGCGTCGCGATCGTCGACGTCGAGCGCATGGACCAGCAGCACACTGCGCGGACGGTCGATCTCGACCGAGACGGTGCCGGGCGTCAGCGAGATGATGCTGCCCAGCAGGGTGGCGACGAAGGGGTCGGCGACGTCGAGCGGTATTTCGATGAAGGCCGGTCGCAGGCGGTCGAGCGGCCCCAGCACGAGGCGCGCCACCTGCCAGTTGGCGACGACGATGTCGCCCATCACACGCGCGAACAGCAGCACGGCGACCCACGGCCGCACCAAGCGCGGCCGGTCGAACCAGAGGTTGCTGGTCAGGATCGGAATCGCGACGGCCAGGATCGCCGCCAGCAGGAAGTGACCGAGGGAGATGGCGGGCGCCAGCACCAGCCACACGCCGAGGATGACGACCGAAACCAGGGGCTGCGGCAACAGGCGAGCGAACCACGTCATGGCCGACGCTCGCGCTCGACCTGCGGCACCGCGCCCAGCACCGCCGTGACATAGGGCTGCCGCGCGTGGAGCTGCTGGGCGGCGGCGTGGGCAAAGCCGCCGACGGGGCCCGCCGCCAGGGCGAGCACGGGGCTCGCGACCACCAGGATCGTCAGGGCGACCGACCCGGCCAGCGAGCGCGGCGCGACGGCCGGCTCGCCGGGCCCGCGGCCCGGTTCCCAGAAATAGGCGCTGGCGGCGCGGGCCAGCACCAAGGCGACCACGAGGCCCGATAGCAGGAGGGCCACCCAGACGACGACGCCCGAGCCGGTCGACCACAGCGATTGCATCACCATAAGCTTGCCGATGAAGCCCGAGAAGGGAGGCAGGCCGCTGATCGCGAGGGCGAGCACGAGATAGGCGCCGCCCAACGCCGCGAGGCCGGCGAGCGGCGGTCCCTTGATCAGCGCGTCGCCTGCCGCGCCGCGTTGCCGGGCGATCGCGTCGCCCAGCAGGAAGAGGCCCGCGGTCACCAGGGTGGTGTGCGGCAGGTAGTAGAGCGCCGCCGCCGTGGCGCGCGCTTCCGATGCGGCGATCGCCACCAGGAGCGTGCCCATCGACACCAGGATCAGGTTGGCGACGACCACGGCGAAACCGCGCGCGGCGAGCGCGCCCACGGTGCCGGTCGCGATGGTGAGCAGGGCGAGGATCGGCAGCCAGTCGTCGAGCAGTCCGGCGGTAAGCGGCGACGAGTCGAGGCCGATCGCCGAGACGCGCAGCAGGGCGTAGACGCCGACCTTGGTCATGATGGCGAACAGGGCGGCGACCGGAGCGCTCGCCGCCGAGTAGACCGGCGGCAGCCAGAACGACAGCGGCAGGAGCGCCGCCTTGAGCAGGAATACCGCGACGAGCAGCGCGAGCGCCGTGCGTGCCAGCGCCTGATCGGCCGGCGCGAGCTGCGGCAGCACGAGCGTGAGGTCGGCGAGGTTGAGCGTGCCGAACGTGCCGTAGAGCAGGCCGAGGGCGATCAGGAACACTGCCGAGCCGGCGAGGTTCAGCACCAGATAGGCGAAGCCCGCCCGCACCCGCCGCGGGCCGCCGCCATGGACCAGCAGGGCGTAGGACGCCAGCAGCAGGATCTCGAAGAAGACGAAGAGATTGAACAGGTCGCCGGTCGTGAAGGCGCCGGCGAGGCCGGCGAGCTGCATCTGGAACAGGGCATGGAAGTGCCGGCCTTGCGCGTCGACGCCGCCTGAGGCGTGCAGCAGCACCGGGACGGCGAGCGCCGACATCAGCGCCACCATGAGCGCCGACAGCCGGTCGATCACCAGCACGATGCCGTAGGGCGCGGGCCAGTTGCCCAGCGAATAGACGGCGATGTCGCCGCTCGCCGTCTGGCACAGCAGCACGACCGATACCAGAACCAGCAGGCCTACAGACACCGCCGACAGGGCACGCTGCAGGCCGATGCCGCGGTCGTGGGCGATCATGCAGAGCACGGCCGCCACGAAGGGGATGACGACGGGCAGGATCGGCCAGTGGTTCATCGCTCGCCCCCCGCGTCGACATGGTCGCTGCCGCTTTCGCCCTTGGCGCGCAGCGCCAGCGCCACCAGGTAGGCGGTCATGCCGAAACCGATGACGATCGCCGTCAACACCAGCGCCTGCGGCAGGGGGTCGGCCTGATCGTGCGCCTCGCGCAGCATCAGGGGCGGCCAGCCGCCGCCCAGTCGGCCGCCGAAGAAGATCAACAGGTTGACCGCGTAGGACAGCAGGGTGAGGCCGAGGATCACCGAGAAGCTGCGAACCTGAAGCAGCAGCCAGATGCCGAAGCCGGCCAGCGCGCCGACGCCGAGTGCCGCCACGATCTCCATCAGGCCGCTCCCGCCGCCGGCAGCGGGCCACCAGGCGCCAGCTCGCGCCGGCTGAGCATGCCGAGTTCGGCCAGTGCCAGCATCACCGCGCCCACCACCGTGAGGAACACGCCGAGGTCGAACGCGACGGCCGAGGCGAGCTCGAACGATTCGATGACCGGCGGATGGACGTAGCCGAAGGCGCCGGTCAGGAACGGCAGGCCGAACAGCCAGCTCGCCAGGCCGGTGCCGAGCGCGATCGACAGTCCGATGCCCAGCACCCGCACGTAGTCGATGCGCAGGCGCTGGGCGGCGAAATCGATGCCGCTCGCGATGTACTGCAGCATCAGCGCGACCGCCGCGATCAGGCCGGCGATGAAGCCGCCGCCGGGCAGGTTGTGACCGCGCAGGAAGATGTAGACGGCCACCGCCAGGGCGAGCGGCAGCAGGGGCCGCATCATCTGCGCCAGCATGATCGGATGGCGGTCGGCCTCGCGGCCGGTGCCGACGGCATAGGGTCTGAGACGCAACCCCTCGAGCGCGGCGTGAATGGCGAGCGCCGCCATCGCCAGCACGGCGATCTCGCCCAGCGTGTCGAAGCCGCGGAAGTCGACCAGGATGACGTTGACGACGTTGGTGCCGCCACCGAGCGGCACGGCGTTGGCGAGGTGATAGCCGGAGATGGTGTCGAACGGCCGCGTCAGCATGGCGTAGGTGAGGAGCGCGATGCCGCCGCCGCCCAGCACCGCCAGCACGCCCGCCCAGGGTACGCGCGCGGCGGGCTCCACCGGTCCCTCGCCCGGCAGGAACCGCAGCGCCAGCAGCAGCAGCACGATGGTCACCACCTCGACCGAGAGCTGGGTGAGCGCGAGATCCGGCGCCTTGAAGCGGATGAAGGCGAGCGCCACGATCAGGCCGGCCACGCTCATGAACATCACCGCGATCAGGCGGCGGCGATGGAAGACGGCGGTGCCGGCGGCGCCCAGCACCAGGGCGGCGAGCGCCGCCACGCTCGGCACATCGGGCGGTGTCACGCCGACCGGGCCGGTGAGCGGCGCCGGCGCGGCGCCGAGCCAGGCTCCGCCGGCCAGCACTAGGGCGAAGGCGGTGAAGTGCACGAGGTAGCGCGGCAGCGACGGCTTGTCGACGAGCGCCATCAGGCGCGCCGACGCCTGGGCGGCGTCGCGGTAGAGACGCTCGAAGACGACGGTGCTGGAAATGCGCGGCAGGTAGCGCTCGTGCAGATCGAACAGGAAGCGCCGGTTGCGGTAGTAGAGCAGGCCAAGCACGAAGGCGGCAGCGCTCATCGCCAGCGGCAGGTTCCAGCCGTGCCACAGGGCGAGCTTGAACGGCGGCACGCCCGCCGGCAGCACGGCGCCCGCCGCGGCCGTGAGGATCGGACCGACGGAGAATTGCGGCAGCAGGCCGACCAGCAGCACGAGTGCCACCAGCACCTCGACGGGCACGCGCATCCAGCGCGGCGGCTCGTGCGGCGTCTTGGGCAGGTCGATCGGCTCGCCGTTGAAGAACACGTCGTGGACGAAGCGCACCGAATAGGCCACCGACAGCATGCCGGCAAGCGTGACCAGGACAGGGACGAGATAGGCGCCGTCGCCGAAAGACACGGGGTGCTGGAGGGCCTCGGTGAAGAACATCTCCTTGGACAGGAATCCGTTGAGCAGCGGCACGCCGGCCATCGATCCGGCGGCGACGATGCCCAGGGTCGCGGTCCACGGCATGTACTTGGCCAGGCCGTTGATGCGCCGCATGTCGCGCGTGCCGCATTCGTGGTCGATGATGCCGGCCGCCATGAACAGCGAGGCCTTGAAGATGGCGTGGTTGATGATGTGGAACACGCCGGCCACGGCGCTCATCGGCGTGTCGAGGCCGAACAGCAGGGTCACCAGGCCGAGATGGCTGATCGTCGAGTAGGCGAGCAGGCCCTTGAAGTCGTCCTTCAGCATGGCGATGTAGGCACCGTAGACGAAGGTGACCGCGCCGGTCAGGCTCACCACCACGAACCACGTGTCGGTGCCCGACAGCACGGGCGACATGCGGGCGAGAAGGAACACACCGGCCTTCACCATGGTCGCCGAGTGCAGGTAGGCCGACACCGGCGTCGGCGCCGCCATCGCGTTGGGCAGCCAGAAATGAAAGGGAAACTGCGCCGACTTGGTGAAGGCGCCGATCAGGACCAGCGCCAGGATCGCCGGGTAGAGCACATGGTCGCGCACGGTGTCGGCGCGGGCGATGATCTCGGTGAATTCGAAGCTGCCGGCGACATGGCCCAGCAGCAGCAGGCCGGCGAGAAGGGCGAGGCCGCCGCCGCCCGTCACCGCGAACGACATGCGCGCGGCGATGCGCGCGTCGTGCGCCTCGAACTTGTAGGCGATCAACAGGAACGAGGTGACGCTGGTGATCTCCCAGAACACCAGCATGACGAGGATGTTCTCGGCCAGCACCACGCCCAGCATGCCGCCGGCGAAGGCCAGGAGAAGGGCGTAGAACCGGCCGAGCCTGTCGTCCTCGGGCAGGTAGTAGGCGGCATAGAGCACGATCAGCACGCCGATGCCGAGGATCAGCAGGCAGAACAGCAGGCCGAGTCCGTCGAGTCGCAGGGCGAGGTCGAGGCCCCAGTCGGGCAGCCAGGGAATGCGCAGGATCGGCACGCCGCCATCGAGCACCTCGCCGAACGACGGAACGACGAAGGCGAGACCCGCGACCATCGAGCCCGCCGCCACCCACGCGGCGGCACGGCGCGACCGGCGCGCCGCGACCATCACCAACAGGGCTCCGAGAAATGGCGACAGCAGAACGGCGCCGACGGAAAGGGCTTCCATGGGGAGCATAGATAATGGATCGCACAGCCGATGCAATTGCGCGACGATTCAGCGCCGCGGCATTTCCGCCGTCTCGGTCGCGGCCGGAGGCGCGAAGTAGTTCACGCTGTCCGGCGCGTTGGCGCCACCGGTGATGACGAAGGCCATCGCCTCGTCGAACGTCCAGTTGGTCACCGTGAGGGCGCGCATCGGCACGATCTCGATATAGCCCGAAGTCGGGTTGGGCGAGGTCGGCACGTAGACCGCGGCGAGCTCCTCGCCGGTCGACTCGTCGCGCAAGGTGCGCGTGACCAGCCCGACCGCCTTCATCTCGGGCGACGGGAAGTTGATCAGCACGACGCGGCGCTCGCCCTCGGGCGAGCGCTCGGCGACGGTGAGGAAGCGCTTGGTGGCATGGTAGATCTTGTCGACGACCGGGATGCGATCGATCATCGCCTCGAACAGCGCGATCAGCCGCCGGCCGACGACGCGGGTGGTCATCCATCCCAGCGCCCACAGGGCGGCGAGGATGATGAGTACGGCGAGCACCGACAGGATCGTGTCGCTGGTCAGCCACCGGGCGAGCTCGGGCTGCTCCGGCGCCACGGCGCGCGACAGCGCCGACGCCCACGGCCGGCCGATGCGCGACAGCAGCCCGAACAGGAAATCGACGATCACCCAGGTGATGGCGAGCGGCGCGGCCGTGATGACGCCGACGACGATGTAGCGACCCGCCGACCGCATGCCCGCTTTTTGCTTCAAGGAAAGCGCTCCATCGCAGCAAGAGTCCCCGGACCCACTCGACGACGACCGTGACTGTTCGTTGGGAAATTGGAGCGGGCGAAGGGATTCGAACCCTCGACCCCGACCTTGGCAAGGATCAAGATTGGGCTAACTCCCTGATCTTGCTGAGCACGGAGTACTAAAGCCTGCCACGATGCATAGGGACATAGCAGGAATTGCGCGCAACTTGCGCTCAGCAATTTGCCCACGGCATCGACGTATCGTGACGCTCGGCCGACTGTTGTTCGCCTGGATCATTGCCGATGGCGACATGCATCTCAAGAATCTGGCGATCCTGAAAAGCGCAGGTCCACGTTCTCGGCAGTTCACATCGGTAAGGTTTGCGCCTTTGTACGATCCGCTCACGACGTTCGTATTTCCAGAACTCGACAGGAATATGGCTTTCAAGCTCGCTGGCAAAGACAGTCGCTTGGTGCGCAAAGACTTCCTCACTCTCGCGCGCACAATAGAATTGCCGGTTGATCGTGCCGATGCATTGATAACTGAAATGGCTTCGGTCCTGAGAAAAGCCGCCACTCAGATCCAGCTGCCGTTGATTGCCAACCGAAGAGCCAGGAAGGAAGCGAACGCCATTGCCGGAAAAGTAGCCGCAATCGTCCGAGCACGCGCGGAAGCGATGTAATCGACAGAAAAATTGGAGCGGGCGAAGGGATTCGAACCCTCGACCCCGACCTTGGCAAGGTCGTGCTCTACCCCTGAGCTACGCCCGCGCTCCGTACCGGCGGGTAGGCGCCGGAAGGCGGAGTTGATAGGGGTTTTCCCCCGGAATGGCAAGCCCGCCGCAAGCGCGTCGCCGCCCTTCGCCGCTGCACGGCTTCGGGTGGCCTGGCCGCACGTTTGCTCTTCAATCCCCCGCGGTTCCGCCGGCGCGAAGGCGAATCACCCCTGGGCCAGCAGCCGCTGCAGGTACTTGCCGTATTCGCTCTGCGCGATCGGCTCGATCAGCGCCGCGAGGCCCGCGTCGTCGATGTAGCCCTTGCGCCAGGCAACTTCCTCGGGGCTGCCGATCTGCAGGCCCTGGCGGTCCTCGACCGTCTCGACGAACTGCGCGGCGCGCAAGAGGCTCGACGGCGTGCCGGTATCGAGCCAGGCATAGCCGCGGCCGAGCTTCTCGACGGTGAGCCGGCCGTTCTTCAGATAGTGCGCGTTGACGTCGCTGATCTCGAGCTCGCCGCGCGCCGAGCGCGGCAGGCCGGCGGCCACGTCGCAGACGTCGGCGTCGTAGAAATAGAGTCCGGTCACCGCCCAGTTCGAGCGCGGCTCCCTGGGCTTCTCGACGATCGACACAGGCTTGCCCGCGGCATCGAACTCGACCACGCCGTAGGCCTGCGGATCGGCGACCCAGTAGGCGTAGACGACGGCGCCGCTCGCCTGCGCGCCGCGCTCCGCCACCGCCGGCAGTGAATCGCCGTAGAACAGGTTGTCGCCCAGGATCAGGCCGACGCGGTCGCCGCCGATGAAGTTGCGGCCGACGAGAAACACCTCGGCGATGCCGCCCGGCCGCTCCTGGGTCGCGTAATCGATGGAGAGTCCCCATTGCCGGCCGTCGCCGAACAGCCGGCGATAGGCCTCGACGTCGTGCGGATTGACGACCAGCAGGATGTCGCGGCAGCCCGCCAGCATCAGCGTGGTGAGCGAGTAGTAGACCATCGGCTTGTTGTAGACCGGCAGGAGCTGCTTGTTCGCCGCCCGCGTCATCGGGTAGAGCCGTGTGCCGCTGCCGCCGGAGAGAACGATGCCCTTCATCCCGCCGCTATAAATCGCGCCGATGCTGACCCCGCAACAACTATTCGACCGCCTCGCCGCGCTCGGCATCGCCCATCGCACGGTCGAGCATGCGCCTGTGTTCACCGTCGAGCAGGCCAAGGCGCATCGCGGCGAACTGCCGGGCCATCACATCAAGAACCTCTTCCTGCGCAACAAGAAGGAGGAGATGTGGCTGGTCGTGGCGCCGGAAGACTGCACCGTCGACCTGAAGCGCCTGGGCGAGGCACTCGGCGCCGGACGGCTCTCCTTCGGCAGCGCCGAGCGGCTGCGCCGGTATCTCGGCGTCGAGCCGGGATCGGTGACGCCCTTCGCCGTCATCAACGACACCGGTCATGACGTCCGGCTGGTGCTCGACAGCGCCCTGCGCGAGGGTGGGCCGATCAACGCCCATCCGCTCGTCAATACCCTGACGTCCGCCGTCGACCTGGCCGATCTGCTGCGCTTCTTCGCGGCGACCGGCCACGCGCCGCGCTGGCTCGACCTGCCGCGCTGACGGATGACAATCGACCATAGAATGTTATAGTATAACTGAATGTTCCGCCGCTCCCTGCTCGTCCTGCCGGCGCTCCTGATCGGCGCCCCGGCCCTCGCGCAATCCAGGCTCAAGGTGGTCGCGACCTTCTCGATCCTGGGCGATCTCGTCGTCCAGATCGGCGGCGATGCCGTCGACCTCGCCGTGCTGGTCGGGCCCGACACCGATGCCCACACCTATCAACCCCGGCCGGCGGACGCGCGCCTGCTGGTCGAGGCGCAGGTATTGGTGAGCAACGGGCTGGGCTTCGAAGGCTGGATCGACCGGCTGGCCAAGGCCGCACCCTTCAAGGGCCGCGCCGTGGTGGCGAGCCAGGGCGTGCCGACGATCACGGCCGGCCACGGGCATGGCCATGGTCACGGCCACAGTCATGGCCATGGACCGGACGCGCATTGCTGGCAGGACGTCGCCCGCACCCGCCGCTACGTCTCCAACATCGCCGCGGGACTGGGCAGCGCCGATCCGGCGAACGCCGCGCACTATCGCGAACGCGCCCTCGCCTACGACAAGCGGCTGGCCGAGCTCGATGTCTGGATCAAGGCCGAGATCGCCAAGGTGCCCGCGGCGCAGCGCAAGGTCATCACCGGCCACGATTCGTTTGGTTACTTCGCCAGGGCCTATGGCGTTCAGTTCAGCGCACCGCGCGGCTACAGCACCGAGAGCCAGCCGTCGGCCAAGGACGTCGCTGCCCTGATCCGGCAGGTGCGCGAACAGAAGATCAAGGCGCTGTTCGTCGAGAACATGAGCAACCCGGGGCTGGTCGAGCAGATCGCCCGCGAATCGGGGGCGGTCGTCGGCCCGACGCTCTACAGCGACGCCCTCTCGGCGCCAGGCGGTCCAGCGCCGACCTACGAGGCGATGATGCGCTACAACGTGTCGGCGCTGGTCGCCGGCATGCTGAAAAACTAGCGCCGGAGGACGTGCGGGAGTTTTGGCGATTTTGGCAATTTCGGCAGGCATCGCCGGATACCCCCTCGATGCCTCGGTGAGACATTCGGGCGAATATCCAATAATATCAATGGCTTGAGATGTCTCACCGGGTGAGACATCGGTGAGACATAGGCTTGTGGATGAGTGGACACCGAGGACTGCAGGGGACTGTGTGGATTCGTGGACGAATCGCCTCCGATGCCGATGCCATCGGCATCGGAGCCGTCCCCTCCAGTGTGGACTCGGCGAGGACGCCGGACCCGCCGCGGCTCAAGCCGACGCGAAGGCCAGGCCCGCGGCGAGGCGCGCGGCCTGCAGTGTGTTGAACATCAGGCACGCCACGGTCATCGGCCCCACGCCGCCCGGCACCGGCGTGAGATGGCCGGCAACGGATCGCGCCTCGTCGAAGGCGACGTCGCCCACCAGCCGGCTCTTGCCCTCCGGCATCGGCACGCGGTTGATGCCGACATCGATCACGGCCGCGTCCGGCTTGATCCAGTCGCCGCGCACGAAGCCGGGACGGCCGATCGCCACGACCAGGATGTCGGCCTGACGGCAGAGCGCCGGCAGGTCGCGCGTGCGCGAATGCGCGATCGTCACGGTGCAATCGGCGCGCAGCAGCAACTGCGCGACGGGCCGGCCGACCAGGTTCGAGCGGCCGACGATGACGGCATGCCGGCCGGCGAGCGGGCCGAGCGTGTCGGCGAGCAGCATCGACACGCCGAGCGGCGTGCAGGGCACGGGGAAGTCGAGCGGCGCACCGGGCGCGATCGAGCCCAGCCGACCGACATTGACCGGATGGAAGCCGTCGACGTCCTTGGCCGGATCGATCGCCAACAGCACCTTGGACGTGTCGATATGCCGGGGCAGCGGAAGCTGGACCAGGATGCCGTTCACCGCGGGATCGGCGTTGAGCCTCGCAATCAGCGCCAGCAGATCGGCGTCGCTCGTCTCCTCGGGCAGGCGATGGTCGAAGCTCGCCATGCCGAGCTCGGCCGCCGTCTTGCCCTTGCTCTTCACATAGACCTGGCTCGCCGGATCGCCGCCCACCAGCACCGTCGCGAGGCCGGGCCGGGGAAGACCCCGGGCCGTCATGTCCGACACGCCTTCGCCCACGCGCCGGCGCAGGCCCGCGGCGAACGCCTTGCCGTCGATCAGTCTCGCCTCAGCCATGCGCGCGCACCCATTCGATGATCCTGCCGGCGACCATATCGGGCGCGCCGGCGACGTTGACGACCTTGCCGCGCGAGGCGGCGCCCTTGACCACAGAGAAGGCCGAGCGCGGCAATCGCCATTGCTCGGCCAGCAGGACGATCACGGCCGCGTTCGCCCTTCCGTCCTCGGGCGGCGCTGTCACCGCGGCATTGAGGGCGTCACCCGACGTTTCGAGAGTCGTGCGCCGGGCCCGCGGCCGCACCCGCAACTCGACGGTGACGCCGCCGGGGTTGCGTCTCAAAAAGGCCGGGTCGTTCAGCGGGGCCAGTACTCCCACAGCAGGCTGCGGATGAAGAACAGCGCCAACAGCAGGATCACCGGCGAGATGTCGATGCCGCCGAGATTGGGCAGGAGGCGCCGGATCGGCCGCAACGCCGGCTCGGTGATGCGATAGAGGAAGTCGACGATCCAGCGGATGAACTGGTTGCGGACATTGACAACGCCGAACGCGACCAGCCAGCTCATGATGGCGCTCGCGATCACGATCCAGGTGTAGATATCGATGATCGTGTCGATGAGCAGAAGCATCGATTGCATGGGCCGGCCGTCCTCCGCCACCGGCGCGCGACGCCGGGCGGGCGCACCCTACTCGCCCGGGATTGCCGATCACAAGTCCCTTTCAGGCGCGCGACAGGGCCAGTTCGACGCTGCCCAGGCGGATGGTGCGCGCCGCCGTGATGTCGCGCGGCCCGTGTTCGGGCAGGAGCCGGGCACCGTCGATCCAGGTGCCGCCCGGCGTCCCGAGATCCTCGAGGCCGAGCCGGCCTGCCGAGCACAGAAGCCGCGCATGCGGCCGGCCGACCGACGGATCGGGAATTGAAAGCTCGGCATCCGCTACGGCCGGCGCCCCGGTCAACAGATATGTCGACGCCGCGCCGTCGACGACCAAGGCCATGCCGGCCCCGGTCAGCCTCCAGCCGCGCCGGTCCGCCAGCGCCTGGCGCGGCGGCGCCAGCGCGGCTTGTGTCGATGCAGGTGGTGTCGGTGCAGCCGCGCCGATCGGCACGGGCTGCGCGTCGTCGCGCGGCCAGCGCATGAAGGCGAACACCCAAAGCAGGATCAGCGGCACGATCGTGGCGACGGCGGTCAGCGTCAGCAGCACCGCTGCCATGCCGGCCCAACCCGGCAGGCCCGCCTTCTCGACGATGCGCCAGGCCATCCAGGCGGCGAGAATGGTGCCGACCAGGGCGAAGGCGCTGGTCAGCCCGAGGAAACCGAGAAGCGCACCGATCTCCAGGCCCATGTCTATCGCGTCCCGGGGCGCGCTTCGCCCTTGGGCCAGTCGCTGAAGGCGAGGATCGCCATCACCACCAGGCTGCCGACCACGGGCACGAGATGGAACAGCGACAAGGCACCGGAGAAGCCGGCGCGCGTGCAGATCCGCCAGGTCGGAACGATCAGCAGGAGCGACAGCAGGAGGTGGCCGATCAGGATCGCCAGCAGGACCAGCGATCCCAGGCCGAGCAACCAGCCGATCACGCCGACCTCAACCAAGCGCCACCACCTCGATCTCGACCAGGACGTCTCTCGGCAGACGCGCCACCTCGACGGTCGAGCGGGCCGGCGGCTCGCCGCCGAAATACTCGGCACGGCCGTAGACTTCGTTCATGGCGGCGAAGTCGCCCATGTTCTTGAGAAACACCGTGGTCTTGACCGCCCGGTCGAGATCGCTGCCGGCCGCCTTGAGAACGGCGCGCAGGTTCTTCAGCACCTGATGGGTCTGCTCGGCGACGCCGCCGGCGACGATGGCGCCGCTCTGCGGGTCGAGCGGGATTTGGCCGGCGCAGAAGATCATGCCGCCCGCGGCGATCGCCTGCGAATAGGGACCGAGCGCCGCCGGCGCCGCATTGGTCTGGATCACTTTCTTGCCGTCTGCCACGGGCGCCTCCTCGGGGTGAACGACGACGCTAACACAGGCCGGTTTGCTTGACAGGTGGCCCGCCAGCAAGTATCCGCGCGCTCTCCGGGCGACCGGTCGGAATGGGGGGCTGTAGCTCAGCTGGGAGAGCGCCTCGTTCGCAATGAGGAGGTCAGGGGTTCGATCCCCCTCAGCTCCACCAAACCGACCCGTTGTCTTCATCCGCGCAACGCGGGACTCTCGTCGCCCATGCGTCTGCGCAAGCGCCAACCCGCCCCCGCCGAAATCGGACTGACCGACGCCGAGGGCGAGGTGCTGCTGGCGCTCGACACGCCGCAGAAGATCCAGAAATTCGTCGTCGGCTTGCGCGCCAACTTCGAGGAGCGCGGCGACACGCTGCGGTCGGTGCGCGGCGTGCTCCGTCATCGCAAGGCGCATTGCATCGAAGCCGCCTTCGTCGCGGCCTGCGCGCTGTGGCTGCACGGCGAGCCGCCACTGATCATGGACATGACCGCCAGGGGCGATTCGGATCACGTCGTCACCCTGTTCAGGCGCGGCCGCTGCTGGGGTGCCGTCTCGAAGAGCAACCATGTGTGGCTGCGCTGGCGCGATCCGGTCTATCGCACCCTGCGCGAGCTCGCGATGTCCTACTTCCACGAGTACACCAACCGGCAGCGCAAGACGCTGCGCACCTACTCGGTCCCGGTCGACCTGCGGCGCTTTCCGACCGGGATGTGGGTGACCAATGCGGACGATTGCTGGGAGGTCGGCGCGGCGCTCGACGACGTCCGGCACTTCCGGCTGATCTCGTCGGCTCAGGCGGCCCATCTGATGCCGCGCGACGACACCGAACTGCGCGCCGACGACATGGTACAGTACGAGAGGCGAGATCGAAGACGCGCCCGGAGGTATTGAATGCTCTTGCTGCTGCGGACCCTTCTCCTGCCGTGGCTGCTCGGCGCGGCGGCGCCGGTCAATGCCCAGATTCCCGCCGAGTGGCAGGGCGCAGCGCAGGCCGTGATCGGCACTATCGAACGCGGCAGTCCCGAAGCGGACAAGCCGTGGGGGCCCGAGCTCACCGAAGGATGGCGGCTGGCGCGCGCATGGCGGCTGCACAACAACGGCAACATCGAGATCATCCTGGCGGAGTATCTCACCTTCACCGCCCTCTGCCGGCAGCCGGGCTGCGCCGGCAGCACCATCGAAGGCGACTCCTATACTGCCGTCGCGCAACGGGTGAAGGCCGAGCGTGCGCAGCAGGGCGGATCCTACGGCCTGGCCCGGGCGGCCCATGCCTGGCTCGCGAAGCTCGACGACCCCAGCGGGGCGACGGCGAAGAACGCTGCGATGTGGAACGCCGACCTCGACGCGGCCGCGGCCGATTTCGCCACCGGCAATCTCTACGCCCTCGCCTGGCTGCTGGCCCGGAGTCGGCCGACGCAGGCGGCGCAGGCCTCGACCTTCGCCCGTTTCGCCCTCCTCGTGCAGGGCAAGGCCTGGATCGGGTCGCGCTGCCTCGACATCAGGCGGGTCGCCACCGTGCTCGATGCGCCGCCGAGAGTCGATAGATGCAACTAAGTCCCGACGCCGTTCAGAGGCCGAGCCCGCGCGCGATGATGTTGCGCTGGATCTCGGACGTGCCTTCGCCGATGACGTAGACCAGCGAATCGCGATGAATGCGGCCGACGGGATATTCACGCATGATCCCGGCGCCACCATGAATGCGAACGGCAGCCTCCGAGACGCGCACCGCGCATTCGGAAGCGACCAGCTTCACCTTGGCCGCCGTGGCGGCGTCGAGCGTGCCTTGGTCGACCCGCCACGCGCCGTGATAGACCAGCCACCGCGCCGCTTCGATGTCGGCCGCCATGTCGGCGAGCTTGTGGGCGATCGCCTGATACTGGCCGATCGTCCGCCCGCGCACCTCGCGCACCTTGGCGTAGTCGAGCGCCGCCTCGAGCGCGGCTTGCGCCATGCCGAGCGCGTTGGCCGCCACGCCGACGCGGTTTTCCGAGAGGCTGTCGAGAATCACCGGATAGGTTCCCGTGCGATCGCCGAGCAGGCCGTCGTCGGGGACGAAGGCGTCGGCGATGTGCACCAAGCCGGTGTCCGAAGCGCGGATACCTTCCTTCTTCAGCCGCACGACCTCGATTCCCGGATTGGGCAACTCGACCAGGAAGAGGCTGATCGCGGCCGGCGTGGGATCCGACGCGGTCCGCGCGGCGAGGGTCAGGAAGTCGGCGATCGGCGCATTGGTGATGTAGAGCTTGGACCCGTTGAGACGCCAGCCGCCCGGGACCTTTTCAGCCCGAGTGCGCAGCGCACGGATGTCGGAGCCGCCGTCGGGTTCGGACAGGGCGAACCCGGCGATGCGCTCTCCCGCCAGCGCCGGACGGAAGAATCGCTCCTTCTGCCGCGCCGTGCCCGCTCGCCAGATCGGCCAGATGCCGAGATGACTGTGCGCCGACCACGACGAGGAGAAGGACTGGCAAACGCGCGACATCTCCTCGCGCACGATACAGTCGGCGATCTTGTCGAAACCCGAGCCGCCGTCGGCCTCGGGATAGCGCACGCCGATCAACCCCAGTTCGCCGAAACGCCGGAAGAGATGGCGGGGAAACGTCTCGCGCTCCTCCGCCTCGCGCACGAGCGGCGCGAGCTCGCCCTCGGCGAAGCGGCGCACCGTGCGCCGCAACTCCTCCTGTTCGGCGGTAAAGGAATAGTCCATTGAGATCGAAACCGCCGAACAGCGGGAATGCGACGGAGACTACTCGGCCGCGATCGCTTCCTTCACGAACTTCTTGGCGTCGAAATCCTCGGCGACCTTCATGTCGTTGCCGATCAGCTTGTCGACGTCGATCTTGGCATATTCCATCACGCCCATGTCGCCCAGGGCCTTCTGCACCTTGGGTCCGAACAGGCCGATCTCCTTGAGGATCGGCACGATGCGGGTGAACAGGCGCGTGCGGAACTGCTGCATGGCGCCGGATTGATGGGCATACTCCATCAGCTTGTCGACCGGCAGGCCCGAGCGCATCCAGACCTCGGCCTGATTGAAGCGGTCGCGCATGAAATAGAGCGCCTCGACGGTGAACTCCTCGCGCTCGGCCCGCTCATGGTCGGAGAGTTGCGGATAGTATTCGCGCAGCGCCATGCGCCCGAAGGTGACGTGGCGCGCCTCGTCCTGCATCACATAGGCGTTCACGGCCGCCGCCAGGTTGTTCTTCGCCTGGTCGCGGATGCGCTGGAAGGCGGCGAGCGCCAGGCCCTCGATCAGAACCTGCATGCCGAGATAGGTCATGTCCCAGCGCCGGTCGGCCAGCGTCTGCTCGAGCAGGTTCTTGAGCGACTCGGTGATCGGATAGGCCGACTTGAACTTCTCGTGGATCAGCCGCTTGTAGCTCTCGACGTGGCGGGCCTCGTCCATCACCTGGGTCGCCGCATAGAACTTGGCGTTCATGTCGGGCACGGTGTTGACGATCTTGGCCGTGGCGATCAGCGCGCCCTGCTCGCCGTGCATGAACTGGCAAATCGAATGGCACTGCAGGTTGAAGCGCAGCCAGTTCTTTTCCTTCTCGGTCATCTTCTCCCAAAACGGCGAGCCGTAGATCGGGATCGATTCGTCGGCGAGACCCATCGGGTTCTCCTCGAACAACTCCTGCGACCAGTCGATGCGGGTCGAGGTGTCCCACTGCTGCTGCTTGCCCTTCTCGTAGAGATTCAGCAGGTCCGCCGAGCCGTCCTCATATTCCCAGTTGAACTGGATTTCGGTGGCCCCGTCGAACTTCCAGCCGGTGACCTCGACCGGGAGCTGATAGATCTTTTGCGTCGTCATGGGCTCTTGCCTCCTGGCGCTGAACCTAGTCCCATCCCATGCCGGAGTGAAAACCTGACACTCCGTTCATTTTTCGTGGCGAAACTAGCACAGTCTGCTAGGGGAGTCCCCGCTAAAAAGTCGACAGGTCGAATTGGGACAGTTCAATGGCTTATCATCAATTGCGCATCGCCAAGATCGTCGAGGAAACGCCCGATGCGCGGTCGTTCGTGCTCGAGGTCCCCGCAGACCTCGTCGACAAGTTCAAGTACCGGGCCGGACAATTCCTGACCTTCCGCGTGCCCCACGATGCGGGTGAGTTCAACCGCTGCTATTCGCTGTCGAGCGCACCCGAGACCGACGGCCATCATCTCAAGGTGACGGTGAAACGCGTCGCGGGTGGCAAGGGCTCCAACTGGTTCAACGACGCCCTGAAGGAAGGCGGGTCGTTGCACGTGTTGCCGCCGGCCGGCCGCTTCGTGCTCCGCGAAGGAAGTGCGCCGTTGCTGCTGTTCGGCGGCGGCAGCGGCATCACGCCGATGATGTCGCTGATCAAGTCGGCGCTCAAGGCGGGAACGCGCCGCATCAGGCTTTTCTATGCCAATCGCGACAAACCCTCGATCATCTTCGACAAGGAGTTGCTGGCCTTGATCGCCGACCATCCCGCACGGCTGGAGGTTATCCACCATCTGGACGCCGAGCAGGGCCTGACGAAACCCGAAGAAATTCTCGCCGCCCTCAAGGGCTTCGAGACGGCCGAAGCCTACCTTTGTGGCCCGGGGCCATTCATGACACTGGTCGAACGCACCCTGGTCGATGCCGGCATGCCGCGCGACAAGGTGCTGATCGAGCGCTTCGAAGCCGCCGGCAACGACGCCATCCCGGTCGCGGCCGAGGAGGGCGACACGATCCCATCGGAGATCACCATTCATTTCGAGGGCAAGGCGCACAAGGTGCCCTACCGCAAGGGCCAGACGATCCTCGAGGCAGCGCGCGCCGGAGGCCTCAATCCATTGTCTTCGTGCGAGGAAGGATTCTGCGCGTCCTGTGCGGCAAAGCGCATCAAAGGCAAGGTCGTGCTGGCCAAAAACGACATCTACACCGACGATGACCTCGCCAATAACTGGATCCTGACCTGCCAGGGCCACTGTTTCGGGCTCGAGGTCGAGATCACCTACGACGTGGTCTAGCCGGCGGGTTATAGTAGACTTCGCCGATCATCGGGAGGAAGGACATGAACAAGCCGGTCACCCCGCGCGGTATCAACCATCTGGTGCTGAACGTCCGCGACATGGAGGAATCGCACCGCTTCTGGACGGAGATCGTAGGTTTCCGCCAAGTCGGCCAACTCACGCCTCGGCCGGACCGGCCCAATCCGCCCAACATGCGCTTCTACAGCGGCGTGCGTGAGGACGGCACCAGCCATCATCACGATATCGCCCTGGTCGAGAACCGCGACCTGCCGGCACCGCCCAAGGACTGGGCGATGTTCGGCATGCCCTGCGCGGTCAATCACATCGCCATCACCATGCCGAGCCGCGAGGCCTGGCTCGCCCATCTCGAATACCTGCAGAAGAAGGGCGTGAAGTTCGACCGCCGTGTCGAGCACGGCATGACCCACAGCCTCTACATCCACGACCCCAACGGCTATGGCGTGGAGTTCGTCTACGACCTGCCGAAGGAGGTCTGGAAGGACGACATCGACGGCGCGCTGAACTGGGTCAAGATCCTGCCGACCGAGGGGCCGGAGGCGCTCGAGGACCGTACCGAGGGCATCCCGAACTTCAAGAAGCAGCCGCTACCGGCGGCCGAGTAGCTACTCGGCCGCGATCGCCTTCTCGACGAACATCTTCCTGTCGAAGTCCTCGGCGACCTTGCCGTCGTTGGCGAGCTGCTCGCCGACATCGATGTCGGCGTACTCCATCACGCCCATGTCGCCGAACGCCTTGCGCACCCGCGGTCCCCACAGGCCGATGTCCCTGACCGTCGGCACGACGCGGCTGAACAGCCGGCCGCGGAACGACTTCATCTGCTTGGAATTGTAGTGGATGTCGTCGAGCATCCGCTGCGGCAGGCCGAGTCTCTCCCACACTTCCGCCTGGTTGAAGCGGTCGCGCATGAAGTAGAGCGCCTCGACCACGAACTCCTCGCGCTCGTCGCGCTCGGCGTCGGAAAGCTTCGGATAGTATTCGCGCAGCGCCAGCCGCCCGAAGGAAACGTGGCGCGATTCGTCCTGCATGACGTAGGCGTTGACCGCGCCGGCCAGCGTGTTGCCCGCCTTGTCGCGGATCGACTGGAAGGCGGCGAGCGCCAAGCCCTCGATCAGGACCTGCATGCCGAGATAGGTCATGTCCCAGCGCCGGTCGGTCAGCGTCTGCTCGAGCAGCGCCTGCAGCGCCTTGTTGATCGGGTAGGCGAGGCCGAACTTCTCGTGGAGCAGGCGCTTGTAGGCCTCGACGTGGCGGGCCTCGTCCATCACTTGGGTCGCCGCATAGAACTTGGCGTTCATGTCGGGCACCGTGTTGACGATCTTGGCCGTGGCGATCAGCGCACCCTGCTCGCCGTGCATGAACTGGCTGATGGAATTGGCCTGCAGGTTGCGGCGCAGCCACGACCGCTCCTTATCGGTCATCTTGCGCCACACGTCGGTGTCGTAGATGGAGATCGCCTCGTCCTTGAGCTCCATCGGATTGTCCGGATTGAGCTCCAGCGACCAGTCGAGCCGCGTGCTGGCATCCCATTGCTGCTTCTTGCCCTTCTCGTAGAGCTCGAGCAGCGAGGCGGATCCGTCATCGTACTCCCAGTTGAACTGGATCTCGGTGGCGCCGTCGAATTTCCACTGCGTGGTCTCGACGGGGAGTTCGTAGATGCGCTGCGTGGTCACGACGCCCTCCCGGGCAGATTGGCACTTTCACATAAGCATGAACTCGCGCCCGGCAAGTCGCAAGCCGAGGGACGTCGCATCCCGCTTTACGTAAGGCCGGCGCTACGTCAGCCGGCCTCTCAGGGTTGCAGGCGGTAGCCGCCGCGATCGGTGATCAGGATGGCGGCCTGGGCGGGGTCCTTCTCGATCTTTTGGCGCAGGCGATAGATGTGGGTCTCGAGCGTGTGCGTCGTGACTCCGGCGTTGTAGCCCCATACCTCGTTCAGCAGCACGTCACGCGCCACCGGCCGGTCGCCGGCGCGGAAGAGGTACTTCAGGATCGACGCTTCCTTGTCGGTCAGCCGGACCTTCTTCTTGCCGCCCTTCTCCATCAGCATCTTGGCGGCCGGATGGAACTCATAGGGACCGATCGTCATGACCGCGTCCTCGCTGCGCTCGTGCTGGCGCAGATGGGCCCGCAGACGGGCGAGCAGCACGTTGATGCGGAACGGCTTGGTGACGTAGTCGTTGGCGCCCGAATCGAGGCCGAGAATGGTGTCGGCATCGGAATCCGCCGCCGTCAGCATGATCACCGGCGAGCGCACGCCCTGGCGTCGCATCAACTTGCACAGCTCGCGGCCGTCCATGTCGGGCAGGCCGATGTCGAGAAGGACCGCGTCGTAGTGCGTCTGCTTCGCCTTTTCGAGACCCTCGGCGGCCGTCCCGACCTGGATGGTGGTGAAGCCGTCGTAGAGATCGAGCTGCTCGGCCAGCACCGAACGCAGCGCCGGATCGTCGTCGACCAGCAGAATTTTCTTGCCGCGGTTGTTGCCCGTCATGCCCATGCCGTAGTTGCCAGCCCGGTCACACTTTACCCGCTACGTTCGACGGGCAAAAGCGGTTCACTTCGGCAATCTGCCCCGACATGCTAGGAAAGCGTCATGAGTCCGGGTCAGGTCCATTCTCGCACCGCCACCGCCCTCGCCGCCGTCGAGCGGGCGATGGCCGAGTTGCGGCGCGGCGGCATCGTCGTGCTGCGCGACGAGGATGGCGGGGGTGGCCTGGCGATCGCCGCGGAGGCCTGCGGGCCGCGCGCCCAGCAGCGCCTGCACGCTCTCGCCCAGCATCCGCCAGTGGTGGTCACCACCCGTCGTCGGGCCGAGGCGATCGGCATGGAAATCCCGCCGCACATCGCCGGCAGCATGGGCGAGGTCAACAAACCCATCACCCTCGACCTGCCCGAAGGCGTGCCGGTCGACATCATCCTCCAGCCGCACGAGACCGAAGAGGCCGGTCGCCACGCCGCCTTGCGCTACCTCTCGCGGCCGATTGCGAGCCACGCGCCGCGCATCGCCGAGACGGCGATCGAGCTCGCCAAGCTCTCGCGTCTGCTGCCCGCCGTGCTGCTCGGGCCGCTCAGCCGCGATCCCGGCAACAAGCGGCGCGACTGGGCGCGCGAGCAGGACCTCGTCTATGTCGATGCCGGCGACGTGCTGGCCTACGAGGACAACGCCTCGCGCAACCTGCAGCAGGTGGCTCAGGCCTACGTGCCGCTCGAGGGCGCGGAGAACGCGCGCATCCTGGCCTGGCGGCCGAGCGACGGCGGCAAGGAGCATCTCGCCATCGTGGTCGGCGAGATCGACCCCACGGAGCCGGTGCTGATCCGCCTCCATTCGGAGTGCTTCACCGGCGACCTGCTGGGTTCGCTGCGCTGCGATTGCGGCGTCCAGCTGCGCGGCGCCATCGCCGAGCTCGCGCGCCAGGGATCGGGCGTGCTGCTCTACCTGGCGCAGGAAGGACGCGGCATCGGCCTCGTCAACAAGCTCAGGGCCTACGAGCTGCAGGACGAGGGCTTCGACACGATCGACGCCAACGAGCAGCTGGGCTTCGACGCGGACGAGCGCATCTACGCCCCCGCCGCGACCATGCTGGCGCGCATGGGCATCAAGCGAGTGCGGCTGATGACCAACAACCCCGAGAAGATCAGCCAGCTCGCGCGCCACGGCATCGATGTGGCCGAGCGGGTACCCCATTCCTTCCCGGCCAACGGCCACAACGAGAACTACCTCCGCACCAAGGCCGAGCGCGCCGGACACATGCTCTAGGAGGCGACGATGCGCATCGGCGTGCCCAGGGAAATCAAGGATCACGAGGACCGTGTCGGCCTCGTGCCATCGTCGGTGGCCGAGCTCGTGCGTCACGGCCACGACGTGCTGATCGAGCGCGACGCCGGCCGCGGCTCGGGCCTCGACGACGATGCCTACAAGGCGGCGGGGGCGCGTATCGTCGACGGCGCCGACGAGATATTCGCCAGCGCGGAGCTGATCGTGAAGGTCAAAGAGCCACTGGCGCCCGAGCGCAAGCGGCTGCGCGCCGGCCAGGTGCTGTTCACCTATCTCCACCTCGCACCCGACCGCGAGCAGACCCGCGAGCTGCTGCAGGGCGGCGCCACCGCGATTGCCTACGAGACCGTGACCGCGCCCACCGGCGGCCTGCCGCTGTTGACGCCGATGTCGGAGATCGCCGGCCGCCTCGCGCCGCAGGTCGGCGCGCGCTATCTCGAGCGGACCAGCGGCGGCCGCGGCGTGCTGCTGGGCGGCGTACCGGGCGTGCCGCCGGCCGACGTGGTGGTGCTGGGCGGCGGCGTCTCGGGCACACATGCCGCGACCATCGCGCTCGGCATGGGCGCCTCGGTCACCATCGTCGATCGTTCCGCCGACGTGCTGCGGCGGATCGCCGTGCAGCTGCCCGGCGCGCGCACCATCTTCTCGACGCATGACGCGCTGGTCCAGGTGGCGCGCCGCGCCGACCTGCTGATCGGCGCCGTTCTCGTTCCGGGCGCGGCCGCGCCCAAGCTGGTGACCCGCGACATGGTCAAGGCCATGAAGCCGGGCAGCGTCATCGTCGACATCGCCATCGACCAGGGCGGCTGCTGCGAGACCTCGCGGCCGACGACGCATTCGAACCCGGTCTATGTCGAGGAGGGCGTGACGCATTTCTGCGTCACCAACATGCCGGGCGCGGTGTCGCGCACCTCGACCTTCGCGCTCAACAACGCCACCCTGCCCTTCGTTCTCGCCCTCGCCGACAAGGGCTGGCGGCGCGCCATCGCCGAGGATCCGCATCTCAAGAACGGTCTCAACGTGCATGCCGGCAAGCTGACCTGCCGGCCGGTCGCCGAGGCGCAGGGCCTGCCCTACACCCATCCGGACGCACTCTGAGCGATGGCGGAGGACGCCGTCCTGGTGTTCGACATCGAAGCCGTGCCTGACGTACGGGGCTTCGCCGTCGCAGAACGGCTGGAGAGCCATCCCGACTGGTCGGTGCGCAAGCAGATGGGCGAGAAGGTCGCCCGCCAGCTCTTCCAGCGCATCGTCTGCATCGGTTCGTTGCGCGCCGTGCGCAGGGACGGCGTGTGGCGCATCGAGTCGATCGAGGCTCCGCATGCTGGCGAGGCCTCCGAGCCCGAGATGATCGAGCGCTTCGCCGGGCGCTTCGTGGGCGGCCCCCTGCTGGTCAGCTTCAACGGCCACACCTTCGACCTGCCGGTCCTGCGCTACCGCGCCATGTTGAACGCGGTGAGCCTGCCCGGGCTGGCAGCGCGCCGCTATTTCGACCGTTCGGCGGCCGATTCGATCGACCTTTGCGACCTGCTTTCGGGACAAGAACGGCACGCCCGCGCCAGCCTCGACGAGCTTTCCCGCCTGCTTGGCCTGCCGGGCAAGCAGGACGGCATGGACGGCGGGGCGGTCGAGGAGATGTTCGATTCGGGCCGGCATGCCGAGATCGCCGCCTACTGCCGAAGCGACGTCGTCAACACCTACCGCGTCTGGCTGCGCTACGAGTTGTTCTGCGGCCGCCTGAACGCGGCCGAGTTCGCCGCCAGCGAACGCGACCTCGGCTGACGCGACCTCACCCGGCTCAGGGGTAGGGTGTCCACTTGTTGGTGGCGGTGTTGTAGCGCAGCAGAGTGGCCCTGCTGCCCGCCTGCACGACCATGTAGGCCGCGCCGTTGGCGCAATCGGCGACGATGGTGCCGTCCGCATTGCGCACGGCGCGGGTCACCTGGCCGCACGGCGCCTTGTTCGCGAGGATGGCGTCGGTCGCGACTTTTTGCGCTGCCGCGTCCGACGCCGGCTGGGAGAAAGCGGCGGCAGATGCCAGCGACAGGGACAGCAGAAAAGCGACGGATCGGCGAAGCGGCATGGCGCCAGTCTATCACCTAGGGTTGGGCGTTGGCAGAGGCCGTCCGCCCGCCGAACATCTGCTGGGCCACCGACGACAGGCTACGCTCGCGCTCGGTGTCGATGCTGACCGACGCCGTCATGCCGGCGCGCAGCGGCGGCTCGCCGACATGCGGCAGAAGCCTGAGCCTGACTGGCAGGCGCTGCACCACCTTGACCCAGTTTCCACTCGCGTTCTGCGGCGGCAGGATGGCGAACTCCGCGCCGGTCGCCGGGCTCACGCTCTCGACCAGCGCCTCCCAGACCGTGTCGGGATAGCCGTCGAGCACCACCCGGGCCTTCTGCCCGACCCGGACATGGGTGAGGTCGGTCTCCTTGAAATTGGCCTCGATCCAGGGCCGGCTCGTGACGACCAGGGCGAAGAGCGGCGTCGCCGCGCGCACCTGCTCGCCGCGCTGCAGCCGCATGTTGACCACGATGCCGTCGACCGGGGCGCGGATGCTGGTGCGCGACAGGTCGAGTGCGGCGCGCTCGCGGGCGGCGATCTTCTCGCGCACCAGCGGATGGTCCTCGGCCGCGAGGTCCGGATTGCCGTTCAGGGCCGTCAGCACGCGGCGCTGTTTCTCGCGCACCGAGGTGACGCGGTCGGCCGCCGCACGGGCCTCGTTTTGCACTTCCTCCAGCTTGCTCGCCGAGGCGATGCCCTTGGTCGCCAGCTCCTGCTGGCGCTCGTATTGCCTGCGGAAATAGACGGCGCGCGCCTCGGCGTCGGCCAGTTCGGCCGTGGCCTCGCGCCAGGTGGCGCGCAGGGTCTCGACCTGGGTGCGCGCCGCGTCGAGCTCGGCCTCGATGCTGTCGAGCGCCAGCCGGAACGGCCGCGGCTCGATGGTGAGAAGCTGCTCGCCGGCCTGCACGGTCTGGTGGTCGTGCACCAGCACGCGGCGCACCTGCCCGGAGACTTCGGGCGCGATCTGCACGATGTGCGCCTTCACGTAGGCGTTCTCGGTCGAGACATGGCGTCCGCCCGACAGCCACCACCAGACGCCGCCCACGACCGCCACCACGGGAACGACGACCAGCAGCACCAGCCGCTGCAGGCCGAGCCGACCGCCCCTCATGCCGCCCTCGCCCGGCGCGGACGCGGCGCGGGATCGGCGCCCTCGCCGCCGGCGATCTCCTGCAGTCGTTCCTTGACCCGCGCGGCAAGCCGCGTGAACTGCGCGCGCTCGCCCAGCGACAGCGAGCCCAGCGCGTCGTCGACCGTGCCTTCGGCGCGCTTCCACAGCCGGGCATGCACGCGCCGCGCCTCGGCGGTGAGGTAGAGGCGCCAGACCCGGCGATCGACGCCGTCGGCGCGCCGCTCCAGCCAGCCGCCCTTCTCCATGCGGTCGATCATGCGGCCGGCGCTGGCGCGATCGATCTCGAGCATCTCGGCGAGCTCGCTCTGGCTGGCGCCGGGCCGGCGGTAGAGCCGGGTCAGCATCAGCCACTGCGCGCGCGTCAGCCCCATCTCGCGCACCCGCCGGTCGAACACCGTGCGCATGAGACGGGCGACGTCGCTCAGCACGTAGCCGATGTAGTTGTCGTCCTCCGGACCCACCCGGACCCCTCTTCCTGAAATTGTTGTCTAGGCTACAATAGACTGGTCCATGTCTTCAAGCACCCCCGCCGCGACGATTCCCGAGCCCGCCGAGCCGACGGTGGCGCGCCGCGTCCTCATCCTGGTCATGGTCGTGCTGGGCTCGACCCTGTACGCCACCACCCTGCTGATCGCCTCGACCCTGCTGCCCCAGATGCAGGGCACCATGTCGGCCACCCAGGACGAGATCGCCTGGGTCATGACCTTCAACATCCTGGCGACCGCGGTGGCGACGCCGATGACTGGCTGGCTGGTGGCGCAGTTCGGCCGGCGCGAGACCATGACCTGGTCGGTGCTGCTGTTCACCATAACGACCTTCCTGTGCGGCCAGGCCGATTCGCTCGAGACCCTGATCCTGTGGCGCGTCCTGCAGGGCGCGCTCGGCGCGCCGGTGATCCCGCTCTCCCAGACCATCCTGCTCGACACCTTCCCCAAGCGGCAGCAGGGGCTGGTCACCTCGATCTTCGGCATGGCCGTGGTGATCGGGCCGGTAATCGGCCCGACGCTCGGCGGCATGCTGTCGGAGATCTACAGCTGGCGCTGGGCCTTCTACATGATCGTGCCGGTCGGATTGATCTCCTTCGTCGGCCTGCGCCTGACGCTCGCGCGCGACCGGCCGAGCGGCCGCACCAGCCTCGACTGGACGGGCTTCCTCTCGCTCTCGGTCACCATCGCCTGCGTGCAGCTCGTGCTGTCGCGCGGCCAGCGGCTTGACTGGTTCGATTCGCTCGAGATCGTGCTGGAGACCTTCATCGCCGGCATCGCCTTCTGGATCTTCATCGCCCACAGCCTGACCGCGCACCGTCCGTTCCTCAACCTGCGCCTGCTGCTCGACCGCAACTACGCGCTCGGCCTGCTGCTGGTGCTGATCTACGGCATGCTGAACTTCACGCCCATGGTGCTGCTGCCGCCGCTGCTGCAGCAGCACGCCGGCTTTCCCGATGCGCTGATCGGCGAGGTCATCGCCGCGCGCGGCGTTGGCGCCACCATCGGCTTCTTCATGGCGATCTGGTTCGGCCGCGTCGACCCACGCATCGGCATCGCCTTCGGCTTCGCGCTGCAGGCGATATCCGGCCTGTGGCTGATGCAGATCGACCTCAATGTCGGCATGGACACCCTGCTCGCCAACAGCCTGGTGCAGGGCATCGCCATCGGCGTCATCTGGGTGCCGCTCACCCTCGCCACCTTCGCCAACATGAGCCCGGCCAACCTGCCCGAGGGGACGGCGGTCTATCACCTGCTGCGCAACATCGGCTCGAGCTTCTTCATCTCGATCTGCGTCGCCGAGATCGTGCGCTCGACGGGCGCCAACTACGGCCGCCTGGTCGAGATGGTGACGCCCTACAACCGCGTGCTCGACCTGCCCTGGGTGATGGGCCACTGGGACATCGACACAGTGCAGGGCCTGGCCAAGCTGTCGAAGGAGATCGGCCGGCAGGCGGCAATGATCGGCTACATCAACGCCTTCGGCCTCTATACGCTGGCCTCCGCCCTCGCCGTGCCGCTGATCGTGATGATCGGCCGACGCTCGCGCGGGACCTGAGGACGAGGGCCCCCGGGGACGGGCGGGAGGACACGACACCATGACCCTGCGGCTTTCCGAGAATTTCCGCGCGCTGTTCTACGCGCCGTTCTACGCCGCCGAGGCGACGGGGCATTTCCGCGACGCCGGCATCGAGGTTGCGCTGCGTGCCTCGCCCGATCCGGCGATGGCCCAGCGCGCGCTGCTGGCCGGCGAGGTCGAGGTCATGTGGGGAGGCCCGCTGCGGGTGATGACCCACCACCACGAGGATCCGCGCTCGCCGCTGGTCTGCTTCTGCGACGTGGTGGCGCGCGATCCGTTCTTCGTCGTCGGCCGCGCGCCGCGGCCCGATTTCACCCTTGCCGACCTCACGAGGGCGACGCTCGCGACCGTGTCGGAGGTGCCGACGCCCTGGATCTGCCTGCAGGACGACCTGCGCCGCGCCGGCATCGACCCCGCCTCGGTCGAGCGCATCGCCGGCAACACCATGGCAGACAACGAAGCGGCGCTGCGCGCGGGCACGGTCGACGCGGTGCAGCTCTTCCAGCCGTTCGCCGAGCGGCTGGTGCGCTCGGGCGCGGGCCATGTCTGGTACGCCGCCGCCACGCGCGGCCTCACCGCCTACACCACCCTGACCACGCGGCGCGACGTGCTGGCGGGCCGGCGCGACGAGCTGCTCGCCATGACCCGCGCCATGCACCGCACGCTCTGCTGGTTCGCCATGACGCAGGCCGATGACATCGCGCGGTGCCTCGCGCCCTATTTTCCCGACGTGCCGGCCCAGCTCTTCGCGCAGTGCATCGAGCGCTATCGCGCGCTCGGCCTGTGGGCGACCGACCCGCTGATCCGGCGCGAGGGCGTCGAGCGCCTGCATGCCGCCATGCGCGGCGCCGGCGTGCTGACCCGCGACGTGGCTTTCGAGGCCTTCGTCGACACGAGCCTCGCCGCGGAGGCGATGCGCTAGGCGCCGCCGTTGGCTATCCTGCCGTGTCCTGCAAACGGCGAAGGGAAACGACCATGGCGCTGATTCTCACCTCCTCGAGCTTCAAGGATGGCGGCACGCTCGCCATGGACCACATCCTGTCGGCCGACTACGGCTTCGGCTGCTCGGGCGGCAACAAGAGCCCGCAGCTCGCCTGGAGCGGCGCGCCCGCCGGCACCAAGAGCTTCGCCGTGCATTGCTTCGATCCCGACGCGCCGACCGGCAGCGGCTTCTGGCACTGGGTCGTGGTCAACATCCCGGCCGACGTGGGCGAGCTCGCGCTCGACGCCGGCAACCCGAAGTCGGGCCTGCTGCCGAAGGGCGCCCTGCAGACGCGCACCGATTTCGGCGCGCCGGGCTATGGCGGCCCCTGCCCGCCACCCGGCCACGGCCCGCACCGCTACCAGTTCACTCTGTTCGCCGTGAAGCAGGACAGCCTGCCGGTGCAGGCCGACACCTCGGCTGCCATCGTCGGCTTCAACCTGCACTTCGCCACGCTCGAGAAGGCGACGATCACCGGGACGTTCGGGCGGTAACCCGCCGTCTGCGGGGCATATGGCCAGCAGGTCGCCATATGCCCAAAGGTATCCGCGAAGCGAACGAAGCGGGCCCCGATCGCAAGATGTCGGGGTCGCCGAATAAAATAACGAAAAGAAAACAGGCGCACTGCCAAGGCTTGTGGTTGGTCCGTGCGCCAAGGGAGACCACGCGCAGCATGTCTTGTGACACGAATCAGACAGGATTCCAGCAGCAGCGGAGTTGGCGCCGGCTGCGTGAATCCCGAGTTGCCGCATTTCAGACTTCCGTGACCTACTAGACGCGCGCAACATCGTTACAACCTGACGGTGGTTGACGGGGACGTGAGACGGTCGAAGCGGCGGTCGCCTCCAGATGTTGTGTGAGCGGACGCAGGCAGGTCTGACCGTTCGACCGCACCCGATCGTGGCGCCGGACCACTGCGGGAATTGCGCCCCCCCAAAGCTCTCCCGTTGGCGGGCTCCGCCAAGGCGAGGAGAGGAAGAGCCGAAGGTGAAAAGGCGCATTGAGCGGGCCGCATCTGCGGCCGGATGCTCGACCGCGCGGCTGGAAACGCCCGTCGCCTCCAGGGTGACGCGAATCAGACGGGCTTTTGACGGTAGGCCCCTCGGGCAAGGGACGGGGAATGCGATCGACATGGGCGCACGCTACGCCGGGGCGATCGCAGAATCGAATCTGGTTCACCGGGTCGGTTCGCGGCCTTGATTCTCCACGCGAATTCCGGCGGCGGTGAACCACCTCGATGTCTTCGTACCTGACGGCTTCAGCAGCGCCGCCTCGCGCTGGCCGCGATCACGAATCCACCGAGAAGCCGATCTTTTTCACGATGGGCCCCCAGCGGTCGTGGCTGGTCTTGAGAAGCGTGGCCAGTTCCGCGGGCGTCGAGGACTTGGCCTCGAGTCCCATCACCGCAAGGCCATCGACGACCGCCTTGTCGGCCAGGGCGATGCGCAGGACGGCATTGGCGCGGTCGACCACCGAAGCGGGCGTGCCGCCCGGCGCGAAGAAGCCGAACCATTCGGTGAAGACGAGGTCCTTGTAGCCCTGCTCGGCGAAGGTCGGCACGTTCGGCGCGAAGCGGCTGCGCGCGGCGCCCGAGACGCCGAGGAAGCGGATCTTGCCGGCGTTGGCCTGCTGCGTGAACTCGCCCACCGGAGCCGAGACGGCCTGGACCTGGCCCGCGACGAGGTCCTGAACGGCCGGCGCCGAACCGCGGAAAGGCACGTGCTTCAGCTCGATGCCGGCCGCCTGGCCGAGCAGGACGCCGATGAAGTGCGGCACGGAGCCGGCGGCGGGCGAGCCGTAGTTCGCCTTGTCGGGATTGGCCTTGCACCAGGCGAGGAAGCCGGCGACGTCCTTCACGCTGTCGGGCACGGCCGGACCGACGCAGAAGCCGAAGTCGAACGTGCAGGCGAGCGTGATCGCCGTGACGTCGGTGAAGGCGTTGTAGGCCAGGTTCTTGTAGATGTGCGGATAGATCATCAGCATCGACGCCGGCGTCTGCAGGATGACGCTGCCGTCGGTCGCCGCGCCCTTCATCGCCTGGACGGCGATCTGGCCGCCCGCGCCGGGCTTGTTCTCGACGATGGCGGTCTTGGTGTAGGCCGAGCCCTTGATGCTCTCGGCGACCCGTCGGCAAAGCGTGTCCGATGTCCCGCCCGGCGGGAATCCCGTGACGAAGCGGACACTCTCCAGGGGCTGCGTTCCCTGTGCGGCGGCGCGCCCCGCATGGACTCCAAGCGCCGAAAGGGCGACGACGGCCCCGGATGCACGAACAAGATTGCGACGGCTTTGCTTCATCATGGCTTTTCCTCCCTCGTTTTTCGACAGCTCGACTCGACCGGCTCCTTCCCTTCCGTCCCTGCTCGCCCGTCAGGCGGAGAGCTTCAGGGCACGGACGGCATTCTCCTTCAGGATCAGCGGCTGAACTTCGGGCTTGAAGCCGGCCACCTTGAAGTCATCGATCCAGCGCTCGGGCCGGATCAGCGGATAGTCCGAGCCGAACAGCACCTTGTGACGCAGCTGGCTGTTGGCGTACTGCACGAGCTGCGGCGGAAAGTACTTGGGCGACCAGCCCGAGAGGTCGATGTAGACGTTGGGCTTGTGCAGGCAGATCGACAGTGCCTCGTCCTGCCACGGCCACGACGGATGGGCGAGGATGATGGTCATGTCCGGGAAGTCGACCGCCACGTCGTCGAGATGGATCGGGTTGGAGTATTTCAGCCGCAGGCCGCCGCCACCCGGCATGCCGGTGCCGATGCCCGAGTGGCCGGTGTGGAAGATGGCGGGCAACTTGTGCCCGGCGATGATCTCGTAGAGTGGATAGGCCATGCGGTCGTTGGGGAAGAACCCCTGGACCGTCGGATGGAACTTGAAGCCCTTGATCACTCCGGCCTCGATCAGCCGGCGCGCCTCGCGCAGGCCCATCTTGCCCTTGTGCGGGTCGATGCTGGCGAACGCCAGCATGATATCGGCGTTCTCCCGCGCGGCGTCGGCGACCTCTTCGTTGGGAATGCGGCGGGCGCCGATCTCGGCTTCCGAGTCGACGGTGAACATGATCAAGCCGATCCGCCGCTCGCGGTAGTAGGCGATCGTCTCGGCGATGGTCGGCCGCTTGCCGGCCTTGAAGTACCTGCTCGCCGCCTCGTCGTAGGGCTGCCAGACCTCGTCGTGCGGCTGCCGGCACGACACTTCAGCATGCGTGTGGACGTCGATCGCCACCAGATCGTCGATCTTCATCGCGCCGGCTCCCGGACGGCCCTGCCGCGGCGATCAATGGCGTTTCCGACCATGGCGTCGCCTTCCCCCTCGCGACTTCCTTCCGTTGCTTCGGAAGAATAATAGTTATTGAATATAACTATTATGCCGTGGTCAATGGCCGTGTCGGTGACACAAGGGACCCGGTCGCACCTGCGAAGGACGGAGAGGAACGAATTGCCCGCTGCCAAACGACGGGAGAAAGGTGCGGCGACCGGAGATGCCATCGATCTGGGGCCGCTCGACGACAGCGTCGGCTATCTGTTGCGGCGCGCCCAGATGGCGGTCTTCCAGCGCTTCTTCGACCTGTTTGCGGCATTCGACATCCGCCCCGCCCAGTACTCCGCGCTGACAGTGATCGACCGCAATCCCGGACTGAGCCAGACCCGGCTGGCCGATACCCTCGGCATCAAGAAAGCCAATCTCGTAGCGATCATCGACACGCTCGAGGCGCGCGGCCTTGCCCGCCGCAGATCGGCCGAGAGCGATCGGCGGTCGCACGCGCTCTACCTGACGCCAAGAGGGACTGCACTCGTCGCCCGGCTGCACCGCCTGGACGCCGCTCTCGACCGGAGCATGTCGCGGACGACGAGTGAGGAGGAGCGCCGGCACCTGTGCGACGCCTTGCGACGGATCGGCTCCCAATAGGCTACCACGCCGTTCGCGGACGCCGGGCGACCGCACGCGCATACTGGATCGGCCACACACTTCCCGAATCGAGCTCTTCCGCCGCCCGTTGCGGCCAATAGGGATCGCGCAGCAGCGCTCTCGCCAGGAAGACGAGGTCGGCGTTGCCAGCGGACAGAATGTCCTCGGCCTGCCGCGCCTCGGTGATAAGACCGACAGCCCCGTCAGGCGCGAGTCAGAGCTGCGGGAAGACGCGCGGCCACAGCGGTGTCGGCGGCGGCACGGGATACCAGCCCGGTCGTTGCGGACGGGAGCCCGCCGCGATGGCGCGCTCGATCGTCGCGACGAGCTCGTCCCCCGTTACCGGTTTGGCGATCGCGGGCGCGAACACATGGTGCCGCGGGATCGCGTCCCGCGAGGCACCCGTGAGCCACACGACGGGAACGCCGCCCTCCGACAGACGGTCGGCGACGATCGCACCGCCGCCCGCCAGATCGGCGTCGAGCACGGCGGCATCGAGCGGCCCCCGGCGGACGAACCGCTCGAGGTCGGCGACGGAAGCCGCCGGCCCGACGGCGAGATAGCCCGCGCCGCGCAGGATGCGCTGGATGTCGAGCGCCAGCGGCGCGTCGTCCGTCACGATGAGGACGCGACCGCGCGGCGGTTCGTCGGCCAGGGCGGGCTGGAACCGTTGCCGCTCCGGCGCCCCGGCGGCCGCGACGCGCGGCACCACCGACAGGCGACCGTTGCGGCGAAATGAATGAAAAGGTGGCAGCGGCACCTCCGGCGCGGGGCCGGGCAGGGAAGCAGCTGACCCGGTCGTCATGCGTTACCTCCTCGCAATTCTGGTGAATCCGGGCGACCGAGGGAGGGCGCCGCAACGCGCGGCGCCCTCCGCTGCGGTCCTGGCGTTACTGCTGCGTGATCGTCCGCGGCTCGGCGGCAGCCTCGATGCGGATGGCCCGCGCCTTCTTCTCCTCCGGGATCTCGCGCTTCAGCTCGATCGTCAGCAGGCCGTTGGCGAGCTTCGCGCCCGTCACCTTGACGTGGTCGGCGAGCTGGAAGCGGCGCTCGAAATCGCGCCCGGCGATGCCGCGATAGAGATACTCGGTGTGGTCGGACGAGGGCTGGGCCTTGCCGGTGACCAGGAGCTCGCCCTCCTTCTGGGTCACGTTCAGCTCGGCCTCGGCGAAGCCCGCCACCGCCATGACGATCCGGTAGGAATCGTCGCCCGCCCGCTCGATGTTATAGGGCGGATAGCCGGCACCGTTGCCGGTCTGGCTGGCCACGGAATCGAGCAGGTCGAAGACCCGGTCGAAGCCGACGGTGGCACGGTAGAAGGGTGCGAAATCGAAGTCGGTACGCATTGTCATCCTCCTGTGAGCGATGGGTTGCGATGCGGCCCCCGAAGGGCGTCCGCCGGGCGGCACCGCACGATGCCGCCACGATCGTGCGATCTAGGAGCCGTCGATGGCCCGTCAAGGGGTCCCGGCCCCCGACGCGCCCGGACGGCAAAAATTTTTGCGGCAAAACCTTGACGGCGCCCCGCCGAATTTCCAGATAGCCGGCCGCCCGGTCGCGCGAGCGGCCGGGCCCACATGACCATTGTTCTGCACCCGGAGGATTTGCATGCACTTCCGCCCGCTGCACGACCGTGTCGTCGTGCGCCGCATCGAGGCCGACGAGAAGACCGCCGGCGGCATCATCATTCCCGACACCGCCAAGGAAAAGCCGATGGAGGGCGAGGTCGTCGCCGCCGGACCGGGCCCCCGCGACGACAGCGGAAAGCTCGTCCCGCTCGACGTCAGGAAGGGCGACCGCATCCTGTTCGGCAAATGGTCGGGCACCGAGGTCAGGATCGACGGCGAGGAGTTCCTGATCATGAAGGAAAGCGACGTCATGGGCGTGCTCGACAAGAAGCCGTCGCTGCGCCGCGCCGCCTGACGCATCGGACTTTGCCGTCAACCAGCCCCACGGAAGGAGGAAAGGGCCAATGTCTGCCAAGGAAGTGAAGTTCTCGACCGAAGCGCGCACGAAGATGCTGCGCGGCGTCGACACGCTGGCCGATGCCGTCAAGGTGACGCTCGGCCCCAAGGGCCGCAACGTGGTGATCGAGAAGAGCTTCGGCGCGCCGCGCATCACCAAGGACGGCGTCACCGTCGCCAAGGAGATCGAGCTCGCCGACAAGTTCGAGAACATGGGCGCGCAGATGGTGCGCGAGGTCGCCAGCAAGACCAACGACCTGGCCGGCGACGGCACCACCACCGCGACCGTGCTCGCCCAGGCGATCGTCAAGGAAGGCGCGAAGGCCGTGGCCGCCGGCATGAACCCGATGGATCTCAAGCGCGGCATCGACCTCGCCGTCGAGGCGGTCGTGGCGGATCTCAAGTCGCATGCCCGCAAGGTGACGAGGAACGACGAGATCGCCCAGGTCGGCACCATCTCGGCCAACGGCGACACCGAGATCGGCCGCCATCTCGCCGAGGCCATGGAGAAGGTCGGCAACGACGGCGTGATCACCGTCGAGGAGGCGAAGTCCCTGTCGACCGAGCTCGAGGTCGTGGAGGGCATGCAGTTCGATCGCGGCTTCGTATCGCCCTACTTCGTGACCAACGCCGACAAGATGCGGGTCGAGCTCGAGGATCCCTACGTCCTGATCCACGAGAAGAAGCTCACCGGCCTGCAGGCCCTGCTGCCGGTGCTCGAGGCGGTCGTGCAGACCGGCAAGCCGCTGCTGATCGTGGCCGAGGAGATCGAGGGCGAGGCGCTGGCCACCCTGGTCGTCAACAAGCTGCGCGGCGGGCTCAAGGTCGCCGCCGTCAAGGCGCCGGGCTTCGGCGATCGACGCAAGGCGATGCTGGAGGACATCGCCATCCTGACCGGCGGCACGGCCATCTCCGAGGATCTCGGCATCAAGCTCGAGAACGTGACGCTGCAGATGCTTGGCCGCGCCAGGAAGGCGATGATCGACAAGGACAACACCACCATCGTCGAGGGCGCCGGCGCCCGGACGGACATCCAGGGCCGCATCGCCCAGATCAAGGCGCAGATCGAGGAGACGACCTCGGACTACGACCGCGAGAAGCTGCAGGAGCGGCTGGCCAAGCTGGCGGGCGGCGTCGCGGTGATCCGCGTCGGCGGCGCCACCGAGGTCGAGGTCAAGGAGAAGAAGGACCGCGTCGACGACGCCCTGCACGCCACGCGGGCGGCGGTCGAGGAAGGCATCCTGCCGGGCGGCGGCGTGGCGCTGCTGCGCGCGACCCGGGCGCTCGGCGGGATCGCGACCGCCAACGACGACCAGAAGGCCGGCATCGAGATCGTGCGCCGCGCCATCCAGGTGCCGGCGCGGCAGATCGCCCTCAACGCCGGCGAGGACGGCTCGCTGGTCGTCGGCCGGCTGCTCGAGAAGGAGGAGTATGGCTGGGGCTACAATGCCGCGACCGGGGCTTACCAGGATCTCGTCGCCGCCGGCGTGATCGACCCCGCCAAGGTGGTGCGGACGGCGCTGCAGGACGCCGCGTCGGTCGCCTCGCTGCTGATCACCACGGAGGCCCTCGTCGCCGAGGCGCCGAAACCGGCGGCCACAACGCCGGGCGGCGCCGCGGGAGCGGGCTTCTGACACTGGGGGGCCGGGGGCACCCGCGCGAGCGGGGCCCCCGCTTGCCCGGAGATCGATCATGCAGGGATTGCCGCATCTCCTGTTCGGCTTCTTCGGCTCGCTGATGCTGGCGCTCGGCCTCGTGCTGCTCGGCGCCAGCGTGCTGCCGGCCTGGCACCACAGCCGCGCCCTTCCCGAGACGGCCCACACCTTCGAGCGGCCGCCCGCCAGCCAGAGCTACCGGGACGCCGGCTCGTCGTACTGGTTCGGGCGGCCTCAATAGGCCTTGCCGGTCGGGTAGACGTCGAACCGGGGCACGACGGGATCGAAATGGTCCCACGGCTGGGCGCTGCGGGCGAAGATGTTGGCCTCGGGCCTGAACCAGCCCGGATCGTCGAAGGTGCAGACGCGCACGCCGACGATATCGGGCCGGGTCGAGACCTGGACGTAGAGCGGCGTGCCGCAATCGCCGCAGAAGGCGCGCGTGATCTCGTTGCCCGAATCGGCGCGGGCGACGTAGCGCCGAGGCTCGCCGCGCAGCAGCCGCAAGCCGGCCGAGGCCACGCGCACCGCCGCGACATGCGGCGCACCGCTGGCGCGCTGGCAATCGCGGCAATGGCACTGCAGCGAGAATTGCGGCTCGCCCTCGCATTCGTAGCGCACCGCGCCGCACAGGCAGCCGCCGGATCGGATGGGCATGGGAGTCCTCCGGGTTCGACATTTGGCAACGGAGTCTTTACCAGCCGAGCGCGTCCGTCGAGGAGCACTCCCCGACGCTGCGAGCCCGATCTCGCGGCTGGATTTGCCGCCAGTCGTCCCTCAGCAGGGCTTCACGTTGGTGGCGTTCTGGCTGGTGCGGAAGTTGAAGCCGGTACAATGTCCGCGGCAGTAGCCGCCGATCTGGAAGCGCTCGCCGGTGGCCGACCGGCGCCACTGTCCGTGCAGCTGGGCTTGCGCGTCCAGCCAGCGTTCGTGCTCGTTCCTCCCCACGGCATGGGGGGCGTTCAGCGACCAGCATGCCATCCGCGGTGCCGCCTGGGGGGCCGGCGTGCGCGCGAGCTGCGTCTGGCGGCGCTCGACCTCGGCCAGGGTCCGGTTGATGCCCTCGACAATGGCCTTGTCGTTTGCGATGGATTGGCGACGGCGCGCCGATGAGCCCGGCTTGAAGCATTGCGGGTGGGCGTCCTGGTTGCTGGCGATCCGGGAGCGAATCGCCATCGCGGCGTTCACGAGTTCCCGTCGGCGCTCCAGGCTCTGACGCATCTGCGCCAACTCGCCGGCCGTCAGTGCCCGGCCGGATGCGGCCTGGACCAGACCGTCGAATCGCCGCATCTCGGCGTTGGCCGCATCGGCGAGGCTGTTTACGCGCGGATTGTCGGCTTGGTAGCTGGCGTGCGCTGCGGCGCAGGGGGACGCCTGCGCCCTGGCCGAAGTCGCGGGCATGCCGGCCGCGAGCAAGGCGGCCGATGCCAGGAGAACGGGCCTTGCCCGCCATCGATCGAAGGCTCCGCGCGCGGCTGCGAGCCAGCCCGTCACGGGCAGCATCTCGATCATTCTCTTCTCCGTCCTGGGAACGACGACCGCAGCCGAGGCGCGCGTTCGATCCTTCCACCCGCAGTGCTTGCCGGGATGATGTCGCCGCTCGCACGGTCGATCGATTAGAACAGGCGTACTATTGACCGGGCGGCTCCCCGGCAGCGGCGCGGGTCAGAAAGCGCGCGCCGGCAAATCGGCCTCGCTGCGCTCGGCGATCCATTCGCGGTCCAGCCGTGCCGCAAGGTTGTCCTTCTGCCGCTTCAGGGAGCGCAGAAAGAACCCCACCTCGAACACGCATTTCACACCCAATAACACCCAATTATACCCGACTTTCGCCCTGTGCGACCGGGCACGGACCGGAACCCCGCCGGTCCTCGGACCGTTGGCCATCTTCAGGACAGAAAGAAGACAGTATGATCGGCTAGCGAGGGTTTCCGAACATCGTGGTTGGAGGAATGGAGATGTCGAGGCTCTTTCCGAGGCTGCTGCTCGTCGCCGGCATCGGCATGGTCGGCGCGGCGTGCCAGGACGACGGCCATGCCGCGCCGCGCGGCTATTATCAGCCGGCACCGGTCGGCTACACCTACGGCCCCGCCCCTGCCTACGGCTACTCGCCGCCGGCGCCGTACTCCTACGCCAATCCGCGGGCGAACTACGGCTGGTACAACCAGCCCGCCGGCCGGGGCTACACCATGGTGACGGTGACGAACCGCGGCCAGCACGGGAATCGCGACGACGTCGTCCAGCAGCGGGTCGCCTGCGGGAGCCAGTATTTCGACGGCTACAATCAACGCATCGCGCGGTGCTGATCGCGCCATGCGCCGCCTCCGCCGGTCAGGGGGCGTCGAAACGATGGAAGGCTGACCTGGAACGATGACGGCCGCCCTGCGTACATCAACGCTCACGGCACTGTACTATCCAATCAGGTTGGACTTGCGCGCCTCTGCCATCAGCTGATCGCGAAACGATGGATGAGCGAGGCCGATCAAGCCCATCGCCCTCTCGTCCGACGACTTGCCACGCAAGTCGAAGGCACCGAACTCGGTGACGATATATTGGGTTTCGATTCGCGGATCCGTCGCCGGGCCCTGGAGATGCGACACGATCCGGGAGACCTTGCCGTGGGCGGCCGTGGAGGGCGACGCAATGATGCTCTTGCCTCCGCGTGAGTATCCGGCGCCGCGAACGAAATCGAGCTGGCCCCCGACGGCGCTGAACTGGTGATGGTTCAGGAACTCGGCGTTGACCTGGCCCGTCAGGTCGATCTCGATCATCGCATTGACGGAAATGACGTTGTCGTTCTGTCCGATCACCCTGGGATCGTTGACGTAGTCGGCCGGCCAGCACTCCATGGTCGGATTGTCATTCATCATGTCGTACATCCGACGCGAGCCCATGGCGACATTGAACACGGTCTTGCCCGGATTGGTGGTCTTGAAGCGGTTGCTCACGGCGCCACAGGCAATGAGCTCGGCGATACCATCGCTCAGCAGCTCGGTATGCACACCCAGGTCCTTGTGATCGGTCAGACGGCTCGCCACGATGTTGGGAACGCCGCCGATGCCGAATTGAACGCAGGCCCGATCGGGAACCATCGGCAAGATGATCGCGGCGATCGCTTCGTCGTCCGGGCCGGCCTTCGGGTTGGCGAGGGTCGGCACATCGGCGCTTCCCTCGACGATTGCATGCACGTCGCTGACATGCAGCAATCCACCTCCGAAAGTGCGCGGCAGACCGGGATTGACCTCCACGACGATCTTGCCGGCCCTTTCCAGGGCGGCCATCGAATAGGCGCCCGTGAGGCCGAGGCTGAAATAGCCCGCACGGTCCATCGCCGAGACCTGCACCGGGAATACGTCGATCTGAGGCTCGGCCCGGATGGCACGCGGCGTGTCGCTGAAGGCGATGGGAATGAAATGGACGAGCTTGCGACCGGGGGATGCCGCGACCAATGCCCGCTCGGCAGGCCCCATGTAGAACGGTCGAGGTTTCAGGACGTCGCAGTACTCGGCCTTGAGCAGCGCGGCACCCGTCTGCTCGGTGGCATGCATGTAGACCAGCCTGACCTCGTCGAACGCCCCGGCGGCGATCGCCCTGCCCAGGGCGGAGACGAGGCCCGGCGGCTGCGCGGCGAAGAAGCCGAGCACGATCGTGGTCTTGCGCGGCCATCCTTTCACGGCCTCGTCGGCCGTGGTCAGCTTGCTTCTGTAGAGATCCAAGATGCTCGTCATGTCAGTAGTCCGCCGCCTGGTATGGACCGAGGCCGCGCTTGTAGATCAGGAACACGCGCTTGAAGCTGCAGACAACGTCGCCATTCTCACCGTAGGCCGTTGTGTCGGCGTGCACGATCCCCTGGGTCGGTCGATGTTCGGACGCCCGCTTGTCGCCGATGACCGAAACCGCCCTGATACTTTCGCCGAGCCCGACGGGACGCGGAAGCCGTATGTCCGTCCATCCGAGGTTGGCCACGACGCGACCGAACGTACGCGTGGTCAAGGCGGTCACAGTACCCAGGACGAACGGCTCGAAAATCTCCACCGAGCGCCCGAGCACCGACTTCGCGTAGTGGGGATCGGAATACCGCGGATTGATCTCGAGCGAGCGCAGGGCATGCGAGACGCTCTCCGCCAGACCGAATGCCTTCGACGGCCAATGTTCGAACGTCTCGCCTTCGACGAAATCCTCGAAATAGAGGCCGGTCTGCTCCACCAGCGTGCCGTCGGGCTTTGCATGATACAGACGGAAGCGCTCCTCTTGCGCGGGCGCACCGGGAAGCCTGTCCTCGGGGTGCCGGCCGTCCCTGTAGATTTCGAGGTGATACTTTATCCGCGCGACCACGTCGCCACGCTGATTGACGCCCTCCGTCTGCAACATGAGCGTTCCGGTATCGGCAGAGCCTCCCGCGGCCGTTCCGAGGACGCGTGTTCGCGCATAGAGCGTGTCGCCTCCGAACACCGGATGAGTCATGGCCACTTCCTCGATGCCGGTCAGGCTGAGCCGCCGGTAGAAGGTGCGCGAGGTCATGCCGAGCAGACGCTGAAGCGTCAGAGTGCTAACGCCGAGATTGCGCTTCCACTCCGTCTGCTCGGCATAGTGCAGGTCGTAGTGGAGCTGGGCGTTGTTCAGCGTGTCGAGCGCCTCTTCGAGATTGTCCTGCTGAGTGACGGTGACACCCGGGCGATGCTCGAAGACCTGGCCCACGGAGAACTCTTCAAACGCCAATCCGAAACGCTCGCGATAGCGGTTCTCGGCGAGCTGCACATAGCCGGCTTGTCCGATCATCTGTCGCCTCCCGTCACTTGGCGGCGGCAAGGCGAACGGTCCGCAGCGCCGCCTTCCAGACCGGTACATCGACCATCTTGCCGTCGACCTGGCAGGCCGCGCCCTTGGCCGAGGCGTAGGCCTCGACGATCCTCTTCGCACGAGCCAGCTCATCGGGCGTCGGAGCGAAGACCGACTTGATCGGCTCGACCTGCGAGGGATGAATCGCGAGCTTGCAACTGAAGCCGAGCCTCTTCGCGGCGGCGGCTTCCGACTTCAAGCCGTCACCGTCGTGAATATCGAGGAAAGGGACGTCAAAGGCCGGCAGGCCACGGGAAGCCGCAGCCTGGCAAATGCGGCTGCGCGCCCACAACATGGGCTCCCAGGCCAGTTCCGCATGCAGGTCGGCAGCGAGGTCGGCACCGCCGAAGACCATTGCCGCCACGTGCGGATGCGCGGCGATCGCCGCGGCCTGCTCCAGGCCAAGTCCTGTCTCGATCAAGGCAAGCACGGACGGCGAGGAAAGGCCCAGATGCCGTGAGGCAATTTCGACTTCGTGGGGCGACTCGACCTTCGGCAGCATCACCGCGTCGAATCTCGCACCTTGCCCCGCCAGGGCCTGCAGGTCCGCCAGCCCGGCCATGGTCGTGATGTGGTTCAGTCGAACGCACCAGAGGAAGCCGCCCGACGTCGTCCGCGGCTGCTCGATGACGGTGAGCAGGTTCTTTCGTGCCGCATCCTTCGCGTCGAGCGCGACCCCGTCCTCGAGGTCGATGACAAGTCCATCCGCGCCACTCTTGGCCGCTTTGGCGACATACTCCAGATGCGTGGCCGGCGTGAACAACAGCACGCGCACCAGATCGACGTCGGCGGCCATGACTTCTCCCTTTCCTGCCAAGGTATCGTACAGGACTTCCCCAACGAAGAGCTATTGCGACACGCAGGGCGGGGGCGCAGCAGCTTTACGCGAATCGAAGTCGGACCCTGGATCGAAGGCAGGCGCATCACTCTCGCCATCCGACGCGAATCTGACGGGGATCTGACGGCAACTCCGCCGGCCCGGCCCAGATGGTGTGGGGGTCATTGCCGGGAGCGTGCGACTCGAGTGGCGCGCCCCAACCTTGAAGAACCCCCGGCGGGAGCCTCGCTCCAGGGGTAACGAACGAACCCGCGTCTCGTTTTCCGGTTGCGCGATGTTTCCCGAAAACGGCGGAAAACGGCAGTGGCTCCGGCTTTACGTAAACGGACGTCGGACTCAGGATCGAAGACAGGCGCACACATGCGCACGAGACTACGGGCTTCGCACGTGGCGTTCCAATCTGGTCGACGATTCGCGAATCGCCCCTTGATTCGTCACGACAATGTCCGCGCTGCTTGACCACGCGGGCCTGAACGGAAAGCGGGCATCGTCGTTCTCATGCGCGGACGCTACGCGCGGCGCCTGGCGATTTCCAATCCGGTCCACCGGGTCGCAATCGCCCGTTGATTCTCAACGTGAATTCCGAGGGCGGTGAACCACTTGCGATCTAGTAGTATTTGCGCGACCGGGCCTCCCGGCGACCTCCTGACCGGAAAGGATCGTCCTCATGACCCTCACCCTCGCGGATGCCAATCGAATCATCGCAGGCGCCATCGAGAAGGCAAACCAGATCGGCGCCAAGATGAACATCGCCGTGTGCGACGCGGGCGGACGGCTTCTCGCCTTCCAGCGCATGGACGGCGCCATGTGGGCCGGCTCCTTCGGCAGCCAGGGCAAGGCCATCGCCTCGGCCGCCTTCGGACGCCCGAGCGGCGATCTGACGCCGCGCGCCGACCATCCGACCCTGCGCGGCATCGCCGCGGCCGAAGGCAACCACATGTTCTACGGCCAGGGCGCCGTGCCGATCTTCCGCCAGGGTGTGCTGATCGGCGCCTGCGGCGTTGGCGGGGGGACTGCGCAGGAAGACGAGGATTGCGCGCGTGCGGGGGTTGAGAAGCTCTGAACCACGTATGAGCGTCAGCGCGTCGCCGGTGAACACGACCGGCGCGCGCCGCTACTCGCATAGTCACTCTTACCGCTTCTTTCCTTTATCAGGGGCCTGCGTCAGGACGGAAGCGGCAAGGGTCTTGATCTGCTTGTTCGTAACGCTGCCAGGCTTCTGCAGCGCTTTCGAAGCAAGAGACGCGACCTTGGAAGTCGTTTTCTCGTTCTTAGCCAACTCAATCACATCCTCTCGGGAGTGTGTGGTTAGTTAAACACATCACCCTTCGGAGGGAGGCCGAGGGCGGCTTTCGCGGCTTCGTGCTCCGCCTCCTCGGCGATCTCTTTTTCCATTTCCAGTTTCTTGATGAGGCGCGCGAGTTCCTTGGAGCCAACCGTGCCTGACACAATCAGTCGGAAGCGCGCGTCGCCTGAAAGGCCACCCGTCACCAACTCTCGCTCACCCGGCTGCACAGCCATTACTCGCTCCTGCTTCTGCGGCGTGATGCCTTCGAACAGCGGCACCACCGGGGGCTCCTTGAACGTCTCCAGCGGGGCCGGAGGTTGGGCAGTGTCAGCGTTTACTTCATGGAGTAACAGTACGTTAGACGCGTAAGTCTCCACAGCCTTCGCTGCCGCTTCCGGTGTAAATTGCCTCTTCACCAAGGAATAGCGAAGGTTTTCCGAGCTAGCGCCTTGTGGAAATTGTCCTTTTAGTTCTGAAAAGAGCGTCGGACGGTAAGCGCACCGTTGAAGAGCCGCTGCATAATCAGGCGAAGTAGTCGGGGCATTCAGTAATATAAGCGCGTCCTCGCTGACTCGATTTTCCTCACCCCTACCTTCGATCAAGCCATAGCCCCGCAGCGCGCCAATCATAGACAACGACCGACCGTTGATACTGCTATAGCCGAGATGCTTAGCAATAATCTCCTTAGGCACGGTATTCCGGCCTTCTGCCTTGTATACTGGTGCAACCGCAGCGATAGCGCTATGAAGATCTATAGAGGGATAGTTGGGACTGCGGACTTTGGCCATGACATGCACCTCGCTCGGCGACAAAACAAAATATAAGGGCCGGCGCACGGGACAACAACCAGTTTAATTACGCAGAAATCGCAAACGCAAACGGCGATTAATTTGACTCAAGCCGAGAGTCGTTTATGCTGTCTTTGGCTACTTCAAGTCCAATTGGGGTGGGTGTTCGTTGCGACAGGCCGTCTAACCGAAAAAATCCTATACGGATCAAATGGTTAGACGGCCCACTACGCGAGCAAGGAGGTGTGGCAGAGCCAAGTTGAACGCGCCGGTCTCCAAAACCGGAGGGGTCCACGGTTATCCAGCCCCGGGCCCTCGCGGGTTCGAATCCCGCCGCCTCCGCCATCCGCAAGCCCCTTCCACAAGGGCCTACTCAGCCGGTCGTTCCCTTCCACAAGGAACGGCCGGTTTTCTTTTAGTATCAATATACTAGAGACTACGCTTTCTCAAGTTCAGCCTGGCAAATACGCCCCGCGTAGGCCGGCGAGTTTGCGCAAGACAAAGGCCACCTAAACCAAAGTATGTGGCTACAAGAGCGTACCCTTACGGCCTGTCCCAGTGCGCCTCGCGTCCGCCTCCCGGCCTTCGAGCACTTCAGCCCAGATCGCGTACGTCTCGCGCACCATTGCGTCGAGCTGTTCGAATGAGAACAGCTCGAGTTCATCAGCGAAATACGGCACAACTCGCCGCTCATCCTCTCCTACAAACTGAAGGATGACCAATCCCACGTGTGCAAAGTCAGGATCGGCAGCGCGAATGTGCTCGTGCATGGCCGAGAACACGAACCGTCGCCCTTCGCTCTGCAACTTGGGCGCCTTTCGCGGATCCACAAACGGAATGTACGGGTCGCCGTCAATAGCGACTACTGCGTTTGACCAATATGACACCTTGCGGCCCATACCGAGGGCCAAAGCGAAGAAGTCGTGGGCGCGCCCCACAATCCGATGCTCATCGGCGTACTCGTAGAGGGCTCGCCCAATGGCAAGATTGGCCTTCTCCTCGTCCTCGCTATGGCATCGACTTCTGATCTGCTTGTCGATCGCTGCCCACGGGGTCCGCGGCAAAGTTGGGAGCAATCCCGCTTCAATGCTCATGATGTCCGGGATACTGGCTCGCATGGGATTGAGCGTGTGCGGCGGGTGGCCCAGCTTGATCTGCATCAACGCGTTTCGCTTCTGCGACGCAGTCATCGGACCGATACGGGCCAAGTCCAAGTTATGCAAAAGGCGCGTCTTCACTCGGTTCTCCATGCGCGGGCTCAACGCCAACGCTGACCTTATGAAACCTAAACCGCTCCAAGATCACGGAATCCGGAATGCGAAGACCAAACGCCGTAGAAACCCGAGCTTGCTGCACAATATACCACCACGGTGATCCGAACGCGTGAGAGATTTCCACAAGGCGTCCTGGCGTCATCCCCCCATAGAACGACATCACCTTTCTGACTCGCTTGATAACATCCCCATCCGACGGCGTAGGAATCGATCGAGGTACTCCGCTCAATGGATCCAATGAGGTGGCACGAAATGTAATCGCCTTATCGCCACTGGTCTTGAAGGCACGATACGCGGTGGGGTGAACTGGGCCATATTGCCACGCCTCAAAAAAACCCGATACCAAGGGTTTCTTTGTCTCCACCAAATGTAGGCCGTGAACAAAATAGAGCAGTTTCTGGAGCGCTAAGTTGGTAATGCCGGTGTGGCCTCCAGCTTCGTCCAGCATCAAATTGCAAATGCCGCGCGGGTCGAGCAAATCCGTCACACGCCTATGAATCCCATCTACGTAGCGTGACCGCTTGTAACGTCAAACGTATCACTCGGCCATGGCGTTTCCGATATGCATTGTCGGTAACCTATTCCGCCGCCACCGCCACCCGCAGCTTCGCCGTCTCTGCCTCATCCACCGTGCCGTCGTCGGTGAGCGCCACGCCGTAGAGATCGCGCGCCGCCTCGCGCGACACGAGCCCGAGGCGCACGTCCTCCGCCACCTTCTCGGCCGGCCGCTTGCGCGGATCGCCATAGCCGCCGCCGCCCGGCATGGCGACGCGCAGGCGCTCGCCGGCGGGCACCGAGGAGTGCGCTTTCGGCGGAAGTTCCCTGCCCGACACGAGCTCGAGCTTGCCGTGGGCGCCGGCCTGGCCGCCCAGCCGGCCGCGCGCCGGGAAGACGACGCGGTCGAAGGTCGGCGAGATGCCGAACGGCATGCCCTCGGTGCTGCCGATCTCCATCACCTGGCCGAGCCCGCCGCGCTGCTCGCCGGCGCCGCCGGAATCGGTGCGGTATTCCTTCTTCCAGATCACCACAGGCGCCAGCGCCTCGGTGATCTCGACCGGCACGTTGCGCACGCCACTGGGGAAGGCCGTCGCGCTCAGCCCATCGGAGGTGGGCCGCGCGCCGGTGCCGCCGGAGTGGAACGACATGACGTTGAACGGCGTCGCCTGCTTCATCTGCTCGGGGCTCAGCTCGGCGCGGCCGAGGCCGCCCATCAGGCGCAGGTTCCACAGGCACGACGTGCCCTCGGCCGGCACGCCGATTGTCTGGTCATGAGGCGGCATGGCCTGGATCAGGCAGCCGAACATGACGTCGGGCAGCATGTGGCCGATGGTGCTGCGCGCCGCCACCGCGGCGGGATGCGGCGCGTTCAGGATGCAGCCCTCGGGCGCGGTGGTGCGGATGGTGGCAAGGCTGGCGAAGTTGTTGGGCACCTTGGGCGCCACGACGCACTTGATGCCGAAGCTGGTGTAGGCCTCGGTGTAGCAGAGCGGCACGTTCAGCCCGAGCGCGACGATGCCGGGCGAGCCCGTGTAGTCGACGTCGATGCCGTCCGGCCCGATCGTCATGGTGGCCTTGAGCGTCATCGGCGTGCCGTTGATGCCGTCGACCGTCATCTCGTTCCGGTAGGTGCCGGGCTTGAGCCGGGCGATGGCGGCGAGGCTCGCCTCGCGGCTGCGATCGAGGATGTGGCGGGCGAGGTCGTCGATCTGCTCGAGCTCGAACTCGTCCATCATGTCGAGGAGGCGCCGGCCGCCGACCTCGTTGCTGGCGATCAGGGAATAGATGTCGCCCAGCACCTGGACCGGCTCGCGCACGTTGGCGGCGATCAGGTCCATCAGCCAGGTGTTGACCTTGCCCTTGTCGACGATCTTGGTGATCGGGATGTAGATCCCCTCCTCGTAGACCTGTTGCGCGGCGCCGACGATGCCGCGGCCGCCGATATCGACCACGTGCAGGGTGTCGGCGAAGAAGCCGACGGCCTGGCTGGCGCCGTCGAGGCGGCGGCGGAAGATCGGCGTCACGATGACGATGTCGTTCAGGTGCCCGGTGCCCATCCAGGGATCGTTGAGGATGAAGACGTCGCCCTCGTTCATCCCGGCGAGCGGCACCTTGGCGAGCACGTGGCCGACGCTCTTGGCCATCGAGTTGACGTGGCCCGGCGTGCCGGTGACGGCCTGGGCGAGCATGCGGCCCTGCGTGTCGTAGACGCCGGCCGACAGGTCGCCCGCCTCGCGGGTCGGCGTGCCGAAGGCGGTGCGCACCAGGGTCTGCGCCTGCTCCTCGACCACCGAGATCAGGCGGTCCCACATGAGCTGGTTCGCGATGCGGCTGAGGGGGTGGTTGGGGCGCATGGGGGAACGTTAGCCTCGTTCTCCTCCCCACGCCATGCGTGGGGAGGTGCCCGCGTCTTCGCGGGCGGAGGGGTCGTGAGTCGCGGCGCGTTCCGCACCATGACCCCTCCCGCCCTGTGGGCCACCTCCCCAGCAAAAGCTGGGGAGGAGGAAGATGCGGACTCATGCCAAGATGCCGGCCGGAGGAACCGATGCCCCTGCCCGTAGCGACCCTCGACCACGTGGTCATCAATGCGCGCGACGACATGGACCGCGCCGCCGACATCTACCGGCGGCTGGGCTTCACGCTGACCGAGCGCGGCTACCATTCGCTGGGCTCGATGAACCACCTCGCCATGTTCGGCACCGACTATCTCGAGCTGATCGCCATCCCCAGGGGGGCGACGACCGGCCGGCTCGACCTGATGACCTACTCGCACGGGCTGAACGGGCTGGTGTTCGGCTCGGAGGATTCGGCGATCACCTACGAGGAGCTGGTGCGGTCGGGCGTGCCGGTCGAGGCGCCGACCGAGTTCACGCGGCCGGTCAAGCATTCCGGGGGCCAGGGCGAGGCCCGCTTCCGCACGGTGCGCATGAAGGCAGGCGTGGTGCCCTACGGCCGCGTCTACTGGTGCCACCATTTCACGCGAGACCTGGTGTGGCGCGACGAGTGGCGCCTCCATGCCAACGGCACGGTGGCGGTGGCGCGGGCGATCTTCGTCGAGCCCGACCCGGCGCGGGCGTCGAAACTCTATGCCGGCATGTTCGGGCCGGAGGCGGTGCGCGACATCGCGGGCGGCAGGAGCCTGACGGTCGGCAATGCGCGCCTCGACATCGTCACCGAGGCGACGCTCCGGGCCGAGTTCGGCGATGCCTGCCCCGATCCCGAGGGACGGCCGGCCTACATGGCGGGACTCGCCTTCCGCACGGTGTCGCTGGCGATGGCGGAGCAGGCGCTCGATGCCGGCAGGATCGCCTCGATCCGCCGCGGCGAAAGGCTGATCGTGCCGGCCCGCGAGGCGCTGAACGCGGTGCTGGAGTGGGTGGAGTAGTCTTCCCCTCCCCTTGCGCAGCAAGGGGAGGTGTCGGCGTCATACGCCGACGGAGGGGTCATGACCCCTCCGGCCCTGCGGGCCACCTCCCCAGCTTCGCCGGGGAGGAAAATGAAGGGCGACGATGCGCGGACTGAAGTGGGACAACCAGGGCGATGCGATCTCGCGCGAGGTGCCGGCGGAGGCGCCGGCGCTGATCGACGCGGGGGGCGACGGCACGGAGCGGCGCTACAGCTACGGCGACCTGATCCGGCAGAGCGGCGCGGTGGCGCACGCCCTGCAGAAGCGCGGGCTCCGGCGCGGCGAGCGGGTGGCGCTGCTGTCGGCCAACCGCGCCGAGTACCTGATCGCCTTCCTCGGCACCCTGCAGGCCGGGCTGGTGTCGGTGCCGGTGAACTGGAAGCTGCCGGCCGAGACGGTGGCCTACATCGTCGAGAACAGCGACGCGCGCCTGACGATCGGCGACGCGGCGCGGCTCGCGCTGGCACCCGACGGCGTGCCCAAGCTCTCCTTCGAGCACGACTTCGCCGCGCTGCTCGCCGAGGAGCCGATCGCGCCGCTCCGCATGGAGCCGGAGGAACCGGCGCTGTTCCTCTACACCTCGGGCTCGACCGGCCGGCCCAAGGGCGTGGTGCTGTCGCACTACTCGCACCTGTGGGCGATCAGCCAGCGGACGCGCCGGCCGGGCCCGCCGGGCACGCGGGTCCAGGTCGCGGCGCCGCTCTATCACATGAACGGGCTGGCGATGTGCCAGACCACCTTCAGCCACGGCGACACCATCGTGCTGCTGCCGCAGTTCACGACGAAGGGCTACATCGAGACGGCGGCGCGGCATCGCGTGCAGTTCCTGACCTCGGTGCCGACGATGATCGCCATGATGCTGCGCGAGAAGGAGCTGCTGGCGAGGACCGATCTCTCGTCGGTCGAGGCGGTGCGCATGGGCTCGGCGCCGCTCACCCAGGCGCTGATCGACCAGGTGCGCGCCGTGTTCCCCAAGGCGGCGATCACCAACGGCTACGGCACGACCGAGGCCGGGCCCGTGGTGTTCGGCCCGCATCCCCGGGGGCTGAAGCAGCCCGAGCTGTCGACCGGCGCGGCCCATCCCGAGGTGCAGCTGCGCCTCGTGCGCGACGGCAAGGCGGTCGAGGATGAAGGCGTGCTCGAGATGAAGTGCGGCGCGCTGATGACGCACTATCACAAGCTGCCCGAGGCGACGGCCAGGGCGATGACGCCGGACGGCTACTACCGCACCGGCGACGTGTTCCGGCGCGACGCCGACGGGTTCTTCTTCTTCGTCGGCCGCGCCGACGACATGTTCGTGTGCGGCGGCGAGAACATCTATCCCGGCGAGGTCGAGAAGATGCTGGAGAGGCATCCGGCGATCCACCAGGCCGCCGTGCTGGCTGTGCCCGACGAGCTGAAGGGCCACAAGCCGGTCGCCTTCGTGGTGCGGGCCAACGGCGCGGAGATCGACGAGCAGGCGATCAAGCAGTTCGCGCTGGCCAACGCGCCGGCCTACCAGCATCCCAGGCGCGTGTTCTTCGTCGAGGAGATGCCGCTCGCCGGCACCAACAAGATCGACAAGCGCGTGCTGGCCCGACAGATCCCGGAGGGACTGTCGTGACAGAGTCATCACATCCTCCCCATTCAAATGGGGAGGTGCCCTCGTCTCACGAGGGCGGAGGGGTCAGAAGCTTCAGCCCGCGGCTCATGACCCCATCGCCCGCGCGATACGCGCGGGCACTTCCCCATATGAATGGGGAAGAAAGGCCTGAAAGGACATTGGAATGAGAGCAGCAGTCGTCCGCGAGCATGGCGGCCCCGATCGCCTGAACTACGAGAAGGACTTCCCCGATCCGAAACCCGGCCAGGGCGACGTGATCGTGGCGGTGAAGGCGTCGTCGCTGAACTACCACGACGTCTTCACCCGGCGCGGCATGCCCGGCATCAAGGTGCCGATGCCGGCCATCATGGGGCTCGACGTGGCGGGCGAGATCGCCGAGGTCGGGCCGGGCGTCGTCGGCTGGAGCAGGGGCGACCGCGTGCTGGTCGATCCGATCAACCGGGTCGAGGGCGGGCTGATGGGCGAGACGGTGCATGGCGGCCTGGCCGAACTGTGCAAGGCGCGCGCCCACCAGCTGGTGAAGATCCCCGAGGGCGTGAGCTTCGCCGAGGCGGCGGCGCTGCCGGTGGCCTACGGCACGGCGCTGCGCATGATGCGGACCAACGGCAACGTGGCGGCCGGCGAGAAGGTGCTGATCCTCGGCGCCTCGGGCGGCGTCGGCGTGTGCTGCGTGCAGCTCGCCAAGATCGCCGGCGCCGAGGTGATCGCCTGCGCCGGCACCGACGCCAAGGCGCAGCGGCTCAGGGAGCTCGGCGCCGACCGCACGATCAACTACGTCACGCACGACTTCCAGAAGGAGGTCTACGAGATGTACGGCAAGCCGACCCGGCGCGGCTCGGGCACCGATCGCGGCGTCGACGTGGTGGTCAACTACACCGGCGGCGACACCTGGGTGAAATCGATGAAGGTGCTGAAGGTCGGCGGCCGGCTGCTGACCTGCGGCGCCACGGCGGGCTTCGCGCCGCAGGAGGACATCCGCTTCATCTGGACCTTCGAGCTCAAGGTGCTGGGCTCCAACGGCTGGATGCGGCAGGACATCGTGACGCTGCTCGAGATGGTGCAGCAGGGCAAGCTCAAGGTGCTGATCGACAAGACGTTCCGGCTCGACGAGGCGCGCGAGGCGCTGCGCGTCATCGAGGACCGCGAGGTGTTCGGCAAGATCGTGGTGGCGCCGTGAGCGACGCCGAGAAGCCACTGACCGCGGCGGAGCTGCAGGCGATGCTCGACCGCTCGCCCTTCATCTCCTTCCTCGGGCTGAAAATCACCGAGGCCGACCCGGCCAGGGAGCAGGTCACCATGGCCTGCGAGATGAAGCCCGAGTTCGAGCGCGGCAAGGGCTCGGGCCAGTGGCACGGCGGGCCGATCGCGGCGATCATCGACACGGTGGGCGACTATGCGCTGATCATGGCGCTGCGCCGGCCGCTGCCGACGATCAATTTCCGCGTCGACTACCTCAGGCCCGCGATCAAGACCCGGCTGATCACCACCGCCACGGTGCGGCGCGCCGGCAAGAGCGTCGGCGTGGTCGACGTCGACGTGTTCAACGAACAGAGGCAGCTGCTGGCGGTCGGCCGGGCCACATATTCGACACTGGCCGGCTGACCACTGTCCGGCGACATCATGCCCTCCTCCCCAGTCTGCTGGGGAGGTGCCCTCGTCATACGAGGGTGGAGGGGTCATGAGTCGCAACGACTTCGACCCATGACCCCTCCGTCGGCGTATGACGCCGCCACCTCCCCTTGCTGGCGCAAGGGGAGGAGAAGGGAGTCATGACCGCCCGCGTCACCCGCCGCGCCTTCGGCACCGCGTTCGCCGCCGGCCTGCTCGTCCGGCCGGGCCACGCGCGCGACGCGGGGACGCTGACGGCGACCTGGGGCGAGGCGGCTGGCCGGGGCGGCGAGCCGCGCGCGCTGCACGTGCCGTCGGGCGGCGGGCCGATCGCCACGATGGTCGCCTCGAAGATGCTGGAGCGGCTGGCGCGGCGTGGCATCGACAGCGGCGCCTTCATCGGCGTGCTGGCCGAGGGCTGGCGCCCCTCGCCCGACTTCACCGCCTACACGATCCGCCTGCGCCGCGGCGTGCGCTTCCACGACGGCACGGCGATGACGGCCGACGACGTCGTCTTCTCGATGGCCGGGATCTGGCGCAAGCACGCCGAGCCCGAGGCGATGGAGGACGTCACCGGCATCGAGGCGATCGACGCGAGCACGGTCGTGGTGCGGTGGAACCGCCCCGTGCCGCCCTTCGCCTTCGGCTCGCTGCTGTGCGGTCCGGCGAGCTTCGTCGTACCGCGCCATCTCCACGACGGCGCCGATCCGCGCGACCTCGCCGGCGACGATGCGCCGGTCGGCACCGGACCCTTTCGCCTGCGACACTGGTTGCGCGGCAGCCGCATCGAGCTCGAGCGTAACCGCGACTACTGGCGTGGACGGCCGCCGCTCGACCGGCTGGTGCTGCGGCCGATCGACGACGCCGCCGACCGCGCCGCCGCGCTCGAGGCCGGCGAGGTCCAGCTCGCGCTGTTCGACGCCGTGACGCCGGCCGACGCGCGGCGGCTGGTGGCGACCGGCCGCTTCGTCGAGACGGCGCGCGGCTACGAGGAGCCCGGGCTGGCGACGACCCTGGCCTGCAACACGCGCCGTTCTCCCCTCGACTCGCGCGAGGTGCGGCAGGCGATCTTCCATGCCCTCGACCGCCCCTTCATCGCCCGCAGCATCTTCGCGGGACGGGCGCGCGCCGGCAGCGGGCCGATCCTGTCGACCAACAAGGCGCTGTTCAGCGCCGATCTCCATCGCCTCGACCACAGCCCGAGCCGCGCACGGGCGCTGCTCGATGCGGCCGGCCACCGTGCGACGGAGAGCCGGCGCTTCGCCCTCACGCTGGTCGTGGCGGACTGGTGGCCCACGAACCGGAAGGTCGGCGCCTATGTCCGGCAGGCGCTCGGCGAGATCGGCGTCGCCGTCGAGATCGTCGTCGTCGACCGGCCGACGGCGCTGCGGCGGATCTACACCGACTACGATTTCGACCTCGCCCTCTCCAACCAGGCCAATCCCTGCGAGCCGGTGCCCTGGACGACGCGTCGCTACACCTCCGACGGCATCCGGCCGGGCCAGCCGTTCGGCAATGCCAGCGGCCATGCCGATCCCGGGCTCGACCGGCTGGCGGCGCGGATCGCGACGGAGACCGGCATCTACGAGCGGCGCGATCTCGTCGCCGAGTTCCAGCGTGTCGTCGCGCGGGACGCCCCGCTCCTGCCGCTGGTCGAGCATGCCCCGGTCACCGTGGCGGCCGCGACGGTGCGGAACCATTCCGACGACGCCAACTTTGCCGCGGCGAGCTGGCACGACCTCGGGCTGGCCGCCGAACTCTGAGGCAAATCCCCGGCCGGCTGGGCTATGATCGCGGCCATGAGACCGATGCGTGCGCTTTGCCTCCTTCTTCTTCCCGTCATGCTCGCCGGCGGGGCGGCCGCCCAGACCATGGAGTTCGACTGTCCCGCGCCGGGCACGACCTTCACCTTCGACAGCGGCGTCAAGGTGGTGGCGCGCGGCCGCAGCGGCATGGATTGCACCATGGACACGGTGGGCGGCGAGCCGTTCAGGATGCGCGGCCTGATGTTCGCCAACCCGAGCGCCGACGGCAGCGACACGACCTCCTTCATCGCCGCGCTCCGGCCCGAGCGTTTGTGGCCGCTCGAGGTCGGCAGGAAGATCGAGGCGCGCTACACCACGTCGAAGGGCGCCTGGGACTACATCCTGACGGTGGTGCGCTTCGAGCGGCGCAGCGGCCCGCGCGACGCCCCGGTCGACACCTTCGTCGTCGAGATGCAGGAACAGGGCCCCGGCGGCTTCCGCTCGGTGTCGCGCTGGTGGATCTCGCCGGCCGACAAATACATGATCCGCTTCGACGCCTCCAACAGCGCCGGCACGTCCAACCGCGCCGTGGTGACCGACGTCACGCGGTAGACTCCTCCCCTTGCCGGAGTCCGGCAAGGGGAGGTGGCCGCGTCTTCGCAGGCGGAGGGGTCATAAGTCGCAGCGTCGGTGACTCATGACCCCTCCGTCGCCGTAAGACGGCGACACCTCCCCTTCGCGAGCTCCGCGAAGGGGAGGGAATATCTAGGTAGGAATCGACGAGAGGTCGGTGTTGGCGCCGCAGATCAGGGTGGCGACGCGCTCGCCCGGCGCCGGGCGATAGGCGCCGTACAGGAACGCGGCGAGAGCCGTGGCGCCGGCCGGTTCGGCGATCACGCGCAGTTCACCCCACAGTCGCGCCTGCGCCTCGCGCACGGCGGCATCGGTGACCAGCACCGAATCGCGCACCAGCTTCCGCGCCACCTCGAAGTTGGGCACGCCGATGCGGCTGGCGCCCAGCGCATCGGCGGCGATGCCCGAGATCTTCACCTCGACCGGCCGGCCGGCGCGACGGGCTTCGTACAGGGTCGGCGTGCCTTCGGTCTCGACGGCGACGATCTTGACCGTGTCGCCGATCGCCGCAGCGCAGCCGGCGATCAGCCCGCCGCCGCCGACCGCGACCAGCAGCGTGTCGAACGACGCCTGTTCGGCGAACTCCAGCGCCACGCTGCCGGCACCGACGAACACTTCGGGATCCTCGTAGGCCTGCACGATCAGCGCGCCTGTTTCGGCGGCGCGCCTCTCCGACGCGGCACGCGCCTCGGCGTAGACGGCGCCGACCTGCCGCACGACGGCGCCGCAGCTCGCGAGCCGCGCCAGCTTGGCGGGGCTCGTGATGGTCGGCACGAAGATCTCGGCGCGATGGCCGAGGGCGCGCGCGGCATGGGCCACCGCCACGCCGTGGTTGCCGCCCGACGCGGCGATCACGCCCGCCTCGGGCACCCGGGAGACCAGCAGCTTGTGGAAGGCCCCGCGCCCCTTGAAGGTGCCGCTGACCTGCAGCGATTCGAGCTTGAGCGCGGCCGGCCAGCCCGGCTCCGCCAGCTCGATGACCGGCGTGCGCCTGATATGCGGGCGGATACGTTGCCACGCCGCCTCGACGTCTTGTCGCGCGATCATCGCAGGCGGCACGCCTCGACGTGGCGCAGGAAATGGTCGAAATCGGGCGTGGTCGCGTGCGGATCCTTGGCGGCCTCGTCGTAGCGCCTGAGTTGCACCGCCGCCGCGTGCTGCGGATGACGGCGAAAGGCCTCGACCTCGTCGGCCGACATCAGGCCGCCCTGCAGTTGCAGGCTGCGCACCGAATCGGGCGCGAGCTTGCCAAAATAGTCGGATTCGACGGTGCAGAGATAGCGCTTGGCGGCGACGTGCAGGCGCACCGGTTCGCTGACCTCCGGCCCGAAGCGCCCGGCGAGCCAGTCGGCCCCCAGCGTCTCGTGCACGTCGTCGACGCCGCGCGCGGCGGGATTGTCGCCGAGATCGTGGATCATGTGGCCGACGTCGTGCAGCAGCGAGGCGAGCACCGCGGCGGGCGGGGCGTCGTCCGCCTCGGCCAGGGCCGCCGCCTGCAGGGCGTGCTGGAGCTGGTTGATCTCGCTCAGGCCGTAGCGCCTGGTCGCGCGGCCGACGAAGATGTCGAGGAGTTCACGGCGAAGGTCGGCGCTCATGGGCGTTGTCTAGCACGAAGCGGGACGTAGCCGGGAATCATCGCCAGCGCCTGACGCAACGGATCGGGCCGCCAGGCGCGCGTCACGAAATCGCCATGCATGTCGAGCCCGCCCGCCGCCACGAAGGCGAAAGTGCCCGGCGCGAGGGACTGCGGCAGGGCACGCCGGAACGGCACGCGCCGCCGGGCCAGCAGGCCCTGCAGCAGCGTGTTCTCGTGCCGCGTCGACTCGGTGAAGGCGCTGAGCAGGAAGGCCTGCCGGCGACGGGCCGCCGCCCAGGCCGCGACCTTGTCCTCCTCGCCGTAGAGCGCGTCCATCAGGATGACGCCCTTGATCCGATGCCGCGCGCCGCCCTCGGCCAGCGCATGGGCGGCGGCGAGATAGCCGCCGCTATAGGCGACGATCACGACCGAGGCGAGGTTGAAGGCGCCGCCGGCACGGCGGTCGCCGTAGAGGCGCATCAGCCGCTCGGCCGCCTCGTCGACGTACGTTGCGAAATGTCCCGGCCTCCAGAAATTGCCGGCGCTGGAATCGACGGCATCGAGCGCGAGCTGCGGCGCGACGAGGGCGATGTTGCGGTCCGCCTCGGCGACCTGGCGCGGCACCGCCTGGCGCCGGACGACGTCACGCTCGAGCGTGGCGCCCTGGCCGTGGAAGTAGACCACCATCAGCACCGGCTTCGCCGGATCGAAGCCTGGCGGCAGGTAGAGGAGCGAGCGGCGGTCGCTGTAGGTCGGCTCCTCCCAGTAGACGTCGCCGCGCGCCGTGCGATGACCGCGCCGGTCGGCCTCGCGCACGTCGAGGAAGGGCTTGTTGGAACCGGGAACGCGGCCGCGATAGGGGAAGGCCGAGGCGTTGAAGGCGACGAGCTGCATCCTCGGCTCGACGAGCGGCGCCATTGGCGCCGCCTCCGGTCCGGCGGGTCTCTTCTTGGTGCGCGCGGCGGCAGAGGTCGGCATCGACAGCGCCCCCAGCAGCAGCGCGCGCCGCTTCACGCGATCGCCGGCCGCTGCGCGTCGAGCGGCATCAGCACGGAGAAGAACGTGGGCAACGCCACGAGATAGGCGACCGCGCCGACCAGCACGACCGCCGGCAGGCCGAAGCTGGTCGCCACGATCGGCACCAGCGCCGCGCCGATCACCGAGAAGCAGCCGTTGATGCCCCAGGCCCACAGGAACATGTGGTCCTTGCCGAGCCGGCCGAGCGTCGTCATCGCGGTCGGCATGGGGAAGCCCATGAGGAAGGCCGGCGGCAACAGCAGCAGGAGGCAGAGCACGATGCGCAGCGCGTAGGGCAAGGTGCCGATCCAGTCGAGGGCGTAGTCTATGGTGAAGGCGTAGAGCGCCAGGATCAGGAAGATGGCGAGGAAGATCCGCGGCATGACCGTGCGCGCCCGCGCGAAGTAGCGTTCGGACACGAAGCTGCCGAAGCCCGAGAAGACCAGCATGCCGGTGATCAGGACCGAGGCGGAGACCGTGGCGTTGGAGAGCGCGAGGACGAAGTGGGAGATCATGCCGACCTCGACGATGATGTAGCCGAGGCCGAGGCAGAGGAAATAGACCAGCGTGCCGAACTTGCCGGGATAGCGATTGAAGATGGTGCGCCAGCCGAAGACCAGCGGGAACAGCACCAGGGTGAAGGCGAAGATCGTGGCGATGCCGAGCGTCGCCCACAGAAGCAGATAACCCCATTCGTCCTGCACCAGCTCGAGCCGGTCGGCGAACTTCAGCAGGTCTCTCACCTTGATGTAGGCGGCGAAGTAGGGCTGGTGGTTGGTGAGGATACGGGTGTCGAAGACGTAGTCGTCGGCGATCTCGTCCCAGCCGCCATGGACCAGGCGCTGCCAGGCGATGCGCGCCAGGACGACCGCCGGGACCTTGGGCGCCTCGCCGCCGACGCCGGGTGGCGGCTTGTCGGACGGTTCCTTGTCCGACGGCTCCTTGTCCGACGGCACGCTGGGATCGTGCACCGGCCCCGCGAAGAAGAACTGATCACGGTAGTCCGACAGGATCTGGGCGAGCCCGGACTGGTCGACCTCGAGGCCCGGGGAATAGATCTCGTCGAACGACATCGCCCGGGTGTGGGCGCCGAGCTTCGCCACCTCCTCGGGCGTGAAGCCGCCGTTCTTGTAGAGGACGGTCGCCGTCGAGAGATAGGCCGAGGCGACGAAGAAGTTGCGCGAGATGTCGGCTTCGACTCCGTCCTTGCCGGCGAGCTCGCGCGCCGCCAGCGCCATGGTCGCGTAGAGCTTGAGCACCGACTTGGGCGGCTCTTCCTTGTTCCACAGCGTGACGGCCAGGATGCCGCCCGGGTTCAACGCGCGCATGTAGGCGGCCATCGCCTGGCGCGTGTAGGAGTATTTCTCGACGATGGCGAAGCCGCCGGGGCTCGACAGGCCGGCCGAATCGGCGAGCGACAGGTCGACGATGTCGTAGCGGTTCGCGGTGTGCGCGAGATAGAGCCGGCCGTCGTAGTCGACGACCGTCACGCGCGGATCGTGCAGCACGTCGCCGGTGAAGGCGCGCAGGGCCTTGTCCTCGCGGAAGGCGGTGAGCACCGCGGGATTGCCCTCGGCGACGGTGACGTGCCGCGAGCCCGACTTCAGCGCCACCGCCGTCGAGATGCCGCCGCCGAACTGCACGACGAAGGTGTCCGGCGCCTGCTTCAGCAGGTAGGGATAGATCATCGGCAGGAAGCGGAAATAGGCGGTCTCGTTCGCCGGCAGGTCCTTGATGATCCCGCTCGGTCCCTCCGAATCGAGATACATGCCGAGATAGGCATTGGACGGCATCTTCTCGAGGTTGAAGGCGGCGTTGTCGCTGAGGCCCGGCGCGAAGTGGAGGTAGGAGCTGGAATAGACCTCCATGTAGCCGAACGGCGAGGCGCGCTCGTATGTGCGCTTGCTGTCGGGGAACTTGCGCGCGTAGGAGACGCCCTTGTAGTCGGACACCGCGAGCTTGGGGATGCCGAGCACGGACGGTGCGACGTAGTGGACGGAAGCCGAGAGCACGGCGACGACCACGATCGCCAGCAGCCCGCGCCGATCGCCCAGCGCCACGAACCACAGCGCGCCGCCGACGAGCCACAGCAACAGCGGCGCCATGACGAGGTCGTCGGGCCGGAAGACGTACATGGCGAGCAGAACAGAGAGGCCGCACAGGCCCGAGCCGACGAGGTCGGCGAAGTAGACGCGGTTGAAGGTCTTCTGCGCCTTGAGGAAGACGACGCCGAGATAGAGCGCGCCCGCGAGGAACGGCAGGAAGTAGAGCACGAAGTTGGCGAACAGCCGCCACTTCTGCATCGGATCGGAGATCAGGAAGATGGCGTTGAACGGCACCTGCTGGGCGGCGAGATTGCACACCACCATCAGCGGCCCGAAGGCGAGCAGCGCGCCGGCGATGGCGCCCTGCCAATGGCGCTCGAACCAGCCCTTGCCGACGCACATCACCGCCGAGGTCAGGCCGAAGCCGAACATGGCGAGGCTGACGACCAGCGAGCCGAAATGCGCCCAGCTGCCGACCGAGAAGACGCGCATGATGCCGATCTGCAGCGCGATGATGGCGCCCGCGACCAGGCCGACCGAAAGATAGAAGGAAAGCGGCGCGCGGTTGTCGAGGTCGACCGTGACGGTCAAGGGATGGGCCTTAAGTAAAGACCTCACCCTGAGGAGCGGCCGTAGGCCGCGTCTCGAAGGGTGGGTTCGGACGCGGTGCGGATTCCATGCTTCGAGACGCCGTGCGGCGCACGGCTCCTCAGCATGAGGTGGGGTTGTATGTCACGCAATCCTATCGATTGTGCGTGCCGGAGATCTTGTCGCCATCGAGCTTGGTGAAGGGCACGAAGGGAACGATCTTGCCGCCGTAGATGTCCTCGCGCGAGGTCGTGATCGAGCCGTCGGCGCCCTGCGTCTTGGCGACCTTGAGCACGCGCTGCGCGCCGGGCGGGCCGACGGGGATCACCATCAGGCCACCGGTCTTGAGCTGCTGCAGCAGCGGCGGCGGCACGTGGTCGATGCCGCAGGTGACGATGATCTTGTCGAAGGGCGCGGCCTCCTCCCAGCCGTAATAGCCGTCCGAGGCCTTGCTCTTGATGTGGCGGTACTCGGTGTAGCCCTTCTCGATCAGCCGGTCGTAGAGCGCGCGGGTGCGGTCGGCGAGCGGCTTGATGATCTCGATCGTGTAGGTGTTCTCGGTCAGGTTGGCGAGATAGGCGGCCTGCACGCCCGAGCCGGTGCCGATCTCGAGCACCTTCTCGCCGCGCTTGACGTCGATGACGTTGGTCATGCGGCCCTGCAGGTGCGGGCCCGACATGGTCACGCCGTAGCCAATATCGAGGAAATTGTGCTCGTAGGCGCGCTTGTGGATCGCCGGATTGACCGAGGCGAATTCCTCGCGCGGCGTCAGCAGGAAGGCGCGGCTGGTCTTGGCGTCCCAGATGTCCTTGTTGCGCAACAGCGCCTGGAAGCGGTCCCAGCGCTGGCCGAGGAAGACCGGATCCTCGCCGCGCGCCGTGCCCCAGGCGATGAAGTTCTCGCGCGTGTCGGTCGGCGGATTGAGATCCCAGCTATAGGGCTTGATGGTCGCGGCAACGGCCGGCGGGGCGACACCCACGGCGGCCAGGGCGGCCGAACCGGCAACGAAATCGCGTCTCTTCAAGGGGCTCCTCCATGGGCGGCGGGGCGCGTTTGGCCGAGGGGGCGTTCGGGTCGACCGCGCATGGGCTCTAGATACGGGAAATATGGCCGATTTGCCAGCGCGCGCGAGCCTGCGACAAGCTGCGCACGACGAGTGGCCAGGCGCCGGCGGGCGGCCCCGTCATCGCCAATTCGCCTCGCCAGCGTCGGAAAAAGTCGGTTTGATGGAGCGGCATGTTGCAGCAGCGACGGAAGAGGTAATGGAACTGTTTCGGGAACCACCATCGGCGGATCGCCCGGTGGAAGCGTCGGCTCCGGCGCCGGACCTGCCGGCGCTGCGCCTGACGACGGTCGAGGACTACGAACCGTTCATCGGCAACGAGGGGATCGAGCGGATCATGCGCAAGGCAGACCGCCTTCGCGATCTGCACGTCGTGAATGTGAACTCGACCTATTACGGCGGAGGCGTTGCCGAACTCCTGTCGTCGCTGACCCTGCTCATGAACAGTGTGGGGATCCAGACCGGGTGGCGGGTCATCGAGGGTCGACCGGATTTCTTCAGCATCACCAAGAAGATGCATAACGCCCTGCAGGGCGGCGACATCAACCTCACCGAGCTCAAGCTTCGCATCTACGAGGAGGTGGCCTTCGAGAACGCCGCCCGCAATCATCTCGACCATGATGTCGTCATCGTCCACGACCCGCAGCCCCTGCCTCTGATCCGGCACTACCGCAAGAAGGCGCCGTGGATCTGGCGCTGTCACGTCGACCTCTCGTCGCCGAACGCGAAGCTGTGGAACTACCTGCAGCCCCTGATCGAAAGATACGACGCCGTCGTCCTGTCGCTTCCGGAGTATGCGCAGAAGCTGGAAGCGCCGCAGCGCTTCATAATGCCGGCCATCAATCCGTTTTCCAGCATCAACCGGCCGCTGTCGGACGCCGAGATCGCCGACAGGCTGGCGCACTACGACATCCCGGACGACTGGCCGCTGGTCGTACAGGTCTCGCGATTCGACAAGTGGAAGGATCCGCAGGGCGTGATCGCCGCCTTCCAGCTCGCGCGCAAGGAGGTCGATTGCACGCTGGTGCTGGTCGGCAACGTCGCCACCGACGATCCCGAAGGCCAACAGGTCTTCGAATCGCTCTGTCGGTGCGGCGAAGAACGGCTGCGCATCCTGTCGGTCCAGGACACGGCGCTCGTCAACGCCCTCCAGCGAAGGGCCGCGGTCGTGCTGCAGAAGTCGACCCGCGAAGGATTCGGCCTCACCGTGTCCGAAGCCATGTGGAAGGGCACGCCGGTGATCGGCGGCAACGTCGGCGGCATCAAGCATCAGATCCGCGACGGCGAGAACGGCTTCCTGGTCGACAATGTCGAGCAGGCGGCCGCCCGCATCGTGCAGCTCGTCAAGGACCGCGAGCTGCGCGACCGACTGGGCGCCAGGGCACGGCAGACCGTGCGCGAGCGCTTCCTCATGACGCGCCTCATGGAGGAATGGCTCGACCTGATCGGGTCCTTCGACGCGCGCTTCGTCCTCCATGGCAGGGCGGGTTGATGAGCGAGTTGAGGTGCGATCCCAGCTCCGGTGCCTGGGTCATCGTCTCTCCCCGCCGAGGCAACCGCCCCCGCTCCGTCCACAGGAGCCAGAATGCGGGCGTACCAGTCGTCGATCCCACCTGCCCGTTTTGTCCCGGCAACGAATCGCTGCTGCCGGGGATCGTGACGGAGGTGCCTGCCGTCGGGCCGCCGGGCTGGCAGGCACGGGTCGTGCCCAACAAGTTCCCGGCGGTCGACTCGCCGGCCGAGGCGGTGCCGTCGGCGCCGCCACTGCAAGACGCCGCGCCGGCGAGTGGCATCCACGAAGTCATCGTCGAAGGTGCACGCCACGATCTCGACCTGTCGAGCCTGCCGGCGGCGCAGCTCACGACCGTCATTGCGCTGTGGCGCGACCGATGCCGCGCGCTGCTGCATGCCCGCGACGTCCAATCGGTCGTTCTGTTCCGCAACCGCGGCCCGGCGGCGGGCGCCTCCCTGCTTCACCCGCACAGTCAACTGATTGCCCTTTCCGGCATCCCGCCGGCGGTGCGACTGCGCCAGCAGGCCGCGTTGGCCTACTACGAAAGAGAGAAGCGCTGCGTTCTCTGCGACATCGTCCAATCGGAAGGAGCGGACGGTACCCGCGTGGTCTTCGAAAGCAGCTCCCTGCTCGCCGCAGTGCCGTTCGCGGCGAGCGCGCCGTTCGAGGTCTGGCTCGTTCCGAAGCGGCATCTGCCCGACTTCACCGCGCTGGACGACGGCGGCATCGGCGATCTCGCCGGAGCGCTGGCGGTCGTGCTGCGCGCGCTCGATCATGTGACCGGGGCAGCGCCCTACAATCTCGTTCTGGACACGGCGCCGAAACCCGCGCTGGCCAGTCCATGCCTGCACTGGCGGCTGCGGCTGCTGCCCCGGCTTGAAACCGTCGGAGGATTCGAACTGGGTTCGGGGCTGTCGATCAATCCGTCCCGGCCCGAGGACGGCGCCCGCGCGCTGCGGGCGGCGATGGCCGAGCCCGGCTCGATCAGGTGTACTTCCTAACGTCGTCGATCACCTTGCCGTCGTTGGGCAGCGACTTCGGCGCCACGAACTCGACCTTGCCGCCCACCTTGCAGACGGTGCGGATGGTCGCCTCCATCGCCTTCTCGAGATCGGGCGATGGCTGGGGCGCCTCGACCCTCAGCGTCATGGTGTCGGCCTGGTCGACCCAGTCGATGACCAGCCGCAGGCGGCCGAGTCCCGGATGCTTCTTCGAGATTTCGGCGATCTGCTCGGGATCGACGAACATGCCGCGCACCTTGGTGCGCTGGTCGGCGCGGCCCATCCAGCCCTTGATGCGCATGTTGGTGCGCCCGCAGCGGCTCGGCCCCGGCAGCACCGCCGACATGTCGCCGGTGCCGAAGCGGATCAGCGGATAGGCGCGGTTGAAGGTCGTCACCACGACCTCGCCGACATCGCCCTCGGGCACCAGATCGCCGGTGCCCGGCCGCACGATCTCGACGATGACGCCTTCGTCGACCGTCATGCCCTCGACGGTCTCCGACTCGTAGGCGATGGTGCCGAGATCGGCCGTGCCGTAGCTCTGCAGGCAGGTCATGCCCTTGTCGACGAACATCTGGCGCAGGCTGGGCGGCAACGCCTCGCCGCCGACGAAGGCGTGCCTGATCGACGAGATGTCCTTGCCCAGCTCGGCCGCCTTCTCGACCAGGATCTTGAGGAACGACGGCGTGCCGACATAGCCGGTCGGCCGGATGGCGGCGATGGCGTCGAGCTGAAGCTCGGTGTTGCCGACGCCGCCCGGCACGACGGCGCAGCCCAGCGCCTGGAGCGAGGACTCCATCATCAGGCCGGCGGGCGTCAGGTGATAGGAGAAGGTGTTGTAGACGACATGGCCCGGCCGGAAGCCCGCGGCGTACATCGCGCGCGCGCCGCGGAAATAGTCGGGCTCGTCGGTGTCGATCTCGAAGATCGGGCCGGGCGACATGAAGACGTGGCGCACCTTGGTCATCGGCACAGTGACGAGGCCGCCCATCGGCGGGTTCTTCTTCTGCACCTCGCCCAGCATCGACTTGCGCAGCACCGGCAGTTTCGCGAGCGCGGTGCGCGACGTGACCGATGCCGGATCGACGTCCTTCAGCCACTCCTTGAAGAACGGCGCATTGGCCTTGGCATGCGCGATCTGCTGCGGCAGCGCCTGCATCAGCGCCTTCTCGCGCTCCTCCGGCGTGCGGGTTTCCAGCGTGTCGTAGTGCCTGGACATCGGATGTTTCCTCTTGCTCGTCAGGCCTCCTCGCCCCCGCCAGGGGGGAGGAACATGAGAGACTACAGCCACCTCTTGCGGCGGCGGTAGTGCTTGACGTCGCGGAACGAGCGGCGGCCCTCGCCGCCGATGCCGAGATAGAATTCCTTCACGTCCTCGTTCTCGCGCAAGCTCGCGGCGGCGCCGTCGAGCACGACCCTGCCGTTCTCGAGGATGTAGCCGTAGTGCGAGTAGCGCAGCGCCACGTTGGTGTTCTGCTCGGCGAGCAGGATCGAAACCCCTTCCTTCTCGTTGAGGTTCCTGACGATCTCGAAAATCTCCTCGACGAGCTGGGGCGCCAGCCCCATCGACGGCTCGTCGAGCAGGATGGTGGTGGGCCGGCTCATCAGGGCGCGGCCGATCGCCGTCATCTGCTGCTCGCCGCCCGAGGTGTAGCCGGCCTGGCTGGTGCGCCGTTCCTTGAGGCGCGGAAAGTAGTGGTAGACCTTCTCGAGGTCGTCGGCGATCTGGCGCCGCTTGCTGCCGTGGATGAAGGCGCCGGTCAGCAGGTTCTCCTCGACGGTGAGATGGCCGAAGCAGTGGCGGCCCTCCATCACCTGGATGACGCCGCGCCGCACGAGGTCGCTCGGCGTCAGCCCGTCGACCCGTTCGCCGCGGCAATGGATCTGCCCCTTGGTGACCTCGCCCCGTTCGGTGAGCAGCAGGTTGGAGATCGACTTCAAGGTCGTCGACTTGCCGGCGCCATTGGCCCCCAGCAGGGCGACGATCGCGCCTTCGGGCACCGACAGCGAAACGCCCTTCAACACGAGGATCACGTGATTGTAGATCACCTCGATGTTGGCGACGTCGATGACGTTGGCGGGGGTGGGGGACTGGGCGGCTAGACTCATCGTCCGCGTTCTTTCGTCATGCTCCTCTCCCCCGCCAGGGGGAGAGGAGAAAGAGGGAGAGGCCAACAGCCGTGGTCAGCTCTGCTTGGAGCAGTCCACCACCGGCAGTTTCTTCTCCTCGGCGTACTTCTTGGCCGCGGCGTCGACCATCGGCTTCAGCACCTTGTCGTCGGACTGGTACCAGTCGCTGACGACGTTCCACTTGGCGCCGTCCCACTGCTGGATACGGCCTTCGCGCGTGCCCTCGTGGTCGGAGCAGGAGACCTTGAGCGGCTTCAGCATGCCCTCGAGGCCGAGCTCCTTGATGCGCGCCTCGTTGAGATCGAGATTCTCGATGCCCCAGCGCACCTGCTCGCCGGTCAGCGGCTTGTTGCCGAACTTCTTCTGCGCCGTGCGGATCGCCTCGACGCCCAGCATGGCGTTGACCAGGCCGCGGTTGTAGAGGACCTCGCCGACCTCCTCCCACTTGGTCGAGCCCTTGTTCTTGTCGTAGAGGTGCTTCTTCAGTTCGCCGTGAATGGCGAACTGGCCGGCGCCGTGCTGCAGCATGGCGGCATTGTAGCCCTTGGCGCCGCCCTCGGCGGGACGCACGTCGGGCTCGGCGCCCGACCACCACACGCCGTACATCTTGTCGCGCGGGTAGCCGACCGCGACGGCTTCCTTGATCGAGGTCGAGTTCATGATGCCCCAGCCCCACAACAGGACGTAGTCCGGCCGGTTCTGGCGGATCTGCAGCCAGGTCGCCTTCTGCTCGACGCCCGGATGGGTCACCGGCATCGGCGTGAAGGTGAAGCCGTGCATCTTGGCGCGCTGCTCGAGCAGCGCGATCGGCTCCTTGCCGTAGGGCGAGTCGTGATAGACCAGCACGATCTTCTTGCCCTTGAGCTTGTCGAATCCGCCTTCCTTCTTGGCGATGTGCTGCATGATGATGTCGGCCGCCGACCAGTAGGTCCCGAGCAGCGGGAAGTTCCACTGGAACACGCTGCCGTCGCGGCTCTCCGACCGGCCGTATCCCATGGTGATCAGCGGGATCTTGTCGATCGGCGCCTTCTCGGTGAGCGCGAAGGTGATGCCGGTGCTGAGCGGATTGACGTAGGCCGCGCCGGTCGGCCCCTTGTTCTTCAATCGCTCGTAGCATTCCACGCCGCGGTCGGTGGCGTAGCCGGTATCGCACTCCTCGTAGAGGATCTTGACGCCGTTGATGCCGCCGTCGCGCTCGTTGATGAGCGCATAGTAGTCGGCCACGCCGTTGGCGAACGGAATGCCGTTCGGGGCGTAGGCGCCGGTGCGGTAGACCAGCCCGGGGATGAATTGCTCGTTCTGCGCCGATGCACCGGTCGCGGCCATGGCGAAGCCGGCCGAGACGAGCGCCGCGCCAACGAGCGCTGCTTTGCGAAGACCCATCGTTTCCTCCTCTTCTGTGCGACCCTGTCGGCCGCTTTCTGCCGAACCCTAACCCCTCCCCATCAGTGCGGGAAGGGCCACAAGCGGAGCTTTTCCTTGGCGACCGCCCAGAGCCGGGCCAGGCCGTGCGGCTCGACGATCAGGAAGAACACGATCATCGCGCCGAACACCATGAATTCGAGGTGGCTGAGCAGCGCGGTCGACATCTTGACGCCCAGCCAGCCGGGCAGCTGGTTGAGCAGGATCGGCGTCAGCACGATGAAGGCGGCGCCAAGGAAGCTGCCGAGCAGCGAGCCGAGGCCGCCGATGATCACCATGAACAGGATCTGGAAGGAGCGGTTGATGTCAAAGGCGAGCGGCTCCCAGGCGCCGAGCCGCAGGAAGGCCCACATCGCGCCGGCGATGCCGATGAAGAAGGAGGAGACGGCAAAAGCGGTGAGCTTGGTCCGGAGCGGCCGGAAGCCGATGATCTCGGCGGCGATGTCCATGTCGCGGATCGCCATCCAGGACCGGCCGATATGGCCGCGCACCAGGTTCTTCGCGACCAGGGTGGCGACCACGACGAAGGCGAGGATGAAGAGGTAGCGCTCGTCCGGCGTGTCGATCTTCCAGCCGAAAACGCTGGTGTTGCCCACCGCCACCGAGCCGGACGGCGTGTAGTTGGTCAGCCACTTCACGCGGGCGAACAGCCAGTCGAGGAAGAACTGGGCGGCCAAGGTGGCGACGGCGAGGTAGAAGCCCTTGATCCTGAGCGAGGGGATGCCGAACAGGATGCCGACCGCCGCCGCCATCAGCCCGCCGAACAGGAAGACGACGATGAGATTGTTCGCCTCGGGCACGCGCAGCCACAGATTGTAGGCCGCGTAGGCACCGACCGCCATGAAGCCGCCGGTGCCGAGCGAAACCTGGCCGCAATAGCCGACCAGGATGTTGAGCCCGATGGCGGCCAGCGACAGGATGAGAAACGGGATCAGGATCTCGGTGTAGAGATAGGGCGTGGCGAAGAGCGGCACGGCGACGAAGGCCGCGACGATCGCCGCGAGCACGAAGAGGCGATCCTGCAGGACCGGGAAGATCTGCTGATCGGCGACGTAGTTGGTCTTGAACTGGCCGGCCTCGCGGTAAAACATCGATCAGACCCGCTCTCTCATACGCGTTCGATGATGCGTTCGCCGAACAGGCCCTGCGGCCTGAACAGCAGGAAGATCAGGGCCAGGACGTAGGCGAACCAGTTCTCGATGCCGCCGCCGGCGAGATCGAAGGCCCGGATCAGGATCGGCGCCAGGAAGACCTCGGAGAGCTTCTCGCCGGCGCCGATGATGAGCCCGCCGACGATGGCGCCCGGTACCGAGGTGAAGCCGCCCAGGATCAGCACCGGCAGTGCCTTGAGCGCGATCAGCGAGATCGAGAACTGCACGCCGAGCTTGGCGCCCCAGATGACGCCGGCCGCCAGCGCCACCAGCCCCGACACCGTCCAGACGATCAGCCAGATGCGGTCGAGCGGAATGCCGACCGACTGCGCGGCGGCATGATCGTCGGCGACCGCGCGCAGCGCGCGGCCGATGCGCGTCCTCTGGAAGAAAATCGCGAGCACGGTCACCAGGATCGCGGCGATCAGCGCCGCGAACAGGTCGCCCGGGTCGACCAGCAGGCCGCCCTCGAACACGCCTTCGAACAGGAAGATCGGCTCGTTGGGCAGGCCGAGATTGATCTTGTAGATGTCGGAACCCCACAGCGTCTGACCGAAGCCGTCGAGGAAGTAGGCGATGCCGAGCGTCGCCATGAACAGGATGATGCCTTCCTGGTTGACGAGATGGCGCAGCACCAGCCGCTCGATGGCGTAGGCAAGCAGGCCCATGATCGACGCCGTGGCGGCGAGCGCGATCCAGAGCGGCCAGGCGCCCTTGCCGTAGGCGAAGGCCACGACACCGCCGATCAAGGCGCCGCCCGCCGCCATGAGGAGCATCTTGCGGCGCTCGCCCTCGCCGCCGCCGCGCGCCACATACTCGCGCAGCGCATACCATCCGATCAGCGCCAGCGTGCCGCCGAGGACGCCGGCTGCGACGACGAAGTGCACGAGATGCACTTCCTTGTCGTCGATCTGGTCGGCGAGCCGCGCCAAGGTGAGCGCGGCGAACAGCACCATGGCGCCCTGGGCGAAGTTGAACACACCCGACGCCTTGAAGATCAGCACGAAGCCCAACGCAACCAGCGAATAGAGCACGCCGGTCAACAGCCCGCCGATCAGGGTCTCGAGGAAGGGGCCTAGCATCGAGCCACCTCATGCTCCTCTCCGCCGCCAGGGGAAGAGGAATGTGAACTCCATCCGAACATTCAGTGGCTCACACCGAGATAGGCGTCGATGACCGCCTGGTTGGACTTGATCTCGTCGGGCACGCCGTCGCCGATCTTCTTGCCGTAGTCGAGCACGACGACCCGATCGGAGATGTCCATGACGACACCCATGTCGTGCTCGATCAGGCAGATCGTCGTGCCGAACTCGTCGTTGACGTCGAGGATGAAGCGGCACATGTCCTGCTTCTCCTCGAGGTTCATGCCGGCCATCGGCTCGTCGAGCAGCAGCAGCTCGGGCTCGGCGGCCAGCGCGCGGCCGAGCTCGACGCGCTTCTGCAGGCCGTAGGGCAGCTGGCCGACCGGGACCTTGCGGATGTGCTGGATCTCGAGGAATTCGATGATGCGTTCGACCGCCTTGCGGTGCTCGATCTCCTCGCGCCGCGCCGGCCCGACATGCAGCGCCTGGAAGAAGAGCCCGGTCTTCATGCGCAGGTTGCGGCCGGTCATGATGTTGTCGAGCGTCGACATGCCACGAAACAGCGCGATGTTCTGGAAGGTGCGCGCGATGCCCTGCTCCGCCGCCTCGTGCGGGCGCATGCGCTCGCGCCGGGTCCCCTTGTAGGTGATGGCGCCGCTCTGCGGATGGTAGAAGCCGTTGATGCAGTTCAGCATTGACGACTTGCCGGCGCCGTTGGGCCCGATGATGGCGCGGATCTCGCCCTTCCGGATGTCGAAGCTGACGTCGGTCAACGCCTTCACGCCGCCGAACGCCAGGCTGATGCTCTCGACCGACAGCAGGGGTTCGGTGAAATCGCGGGCGCGTGCTTGCATGGTGTTCAGCTTGCCTTGCGCAGCGCCGAGCCATGAGGCGCCACGTCGCGCACCTCCACGTTGCCCTCGATGGTTCCCTTGCGGCCGTCCTCGAAGGTGACGTCGACCTTGATGTAGGCGCTCTTCGATCCGTCGTAGAGCGCGTCGACCAGCGGCTTGTAGCGCTCGCCGATGAAGCCGCGCCGCACCTTGTTGGTGCGCGTGAGCTCACCGTCGTCGGCGTCGAGCGCCTTGTGCAGGATCAGGAAGCGGCGGATCTGCGCCCCGGCCATGCGCGGATCGGCGGCAAGATCGCGATTGACCTGCTCGATCTCGCTTTCGATCAGGCCGTAGACCTCGGGACGGCCGGCCAATTCCTGGTAGCTCGCATAGGAGATGTTGCGCCGCTCCGCCCAGTCTCCGACCGCCACCATGTCGACGTTGACGAAACACGAGACGAAGTCGCGGCCGTCGCCGAACGCCACCGCCTCGTTGATGTGCGGGAAGAATTTCAGCTTGTTCTCGATGAATTTCGGCGCGAACAGCGTGCCGTCCTTCAGCTTCCCGACGTCCTTGGCGCGGTCGATGATCCTGAGATGGCCGCGCTCGTCGAGGTAGCCGGCGTCGCCGGTGTGGACCCAGCCGTCGGCGGTCTTGGTGTCGTTGGTCGCCTGCGGGTTCTTGAAATACTCCTTGAACACGCCCGGGCTGCGATAGAGCACCTCGCCCGAGTCGGTGATCTTGAGCTCGACCTGGCCGACCGGCTTGCCGACGGTGTCGGGGAAGACCTCACCGTTGGGATGGATGGTGACGAACACCGATGCCTCGGTCTGGCCGTAGAGCTGCTTCATGTTGACGCCGAGCGCGCGGTAGAAATTGAAGATCTCCGGTCCCACCGCCTCGCCGGCCGTGTAGGCGACGCGGATACGGCTCATGCCGAGCGTGTTCTTGAGCGGCCCGTAGACCAGCAGGCCGCCCACCCAGTAGAGCAGCCTGTCGGGCAGCGACACCGGATGGCCGTCGAGCAGCAACGGGCCGACCCTGCGCGCCACCTTCATGAAATTCTGGAAGAGCTTGCGCTTGACGAAGCCGGCATCCTCCATGCGGATGGTGACCTGGGTGATCAGGTTCTCCAGCACGCGCGGCGGCGCGAAATAGTAGGTCGGACCGATCTCGCGCAGGTCGGTCATGACGGTGCTCGCCGATTCGGGACAATTGACCACCAGTCCGACCACGTAGCATTGCGCGTAGGAGAAGATGTGGTCGCCGACCCAGGCCATGGGCAGATAGGAAAGCAGCTCGTCGCCCGCCTTCAGCCCGTCGAACTCGGCGCCGGCCTTCGCCGCCCACACGAGATTGTCGTAGCTCAGCACCGCGCCCTTCGGCCGGCCGGTCGTGCCCGACGTGTAGAGCATGATCGCATCGTCGCTGCCCTTGCCTTTGGCCACCTCGGCGGCGACCAGGTCCGGGGCGGCGGCGAGCCGCGCGACGCCGCGCGCCTGCACTTCCGCGTAGGAGAGCAGGCCGGTGTAGTGCCGCAGCCCGCGCGGATCGTCGTAGATCAGCACGCCGAGCGACGGGACCTTCTTCTGGATCTCGAGCAGCTTGTCGATCTGCTCCTGGTTCTCGGCGATGGCGAGCCGGGCGCCGGCATGCTCGACGACGTAGGCGAGCTCCTCGGCAACGGAGTCCTGGTAGACCGGGACGGGGACACCGCCCAACGACTGGACGGCGCACATCGACCAGTAGAGGCGCGGCCTGTTGTCGCCGACGACGATCACCTTGTCGCCGCGCTGCAGCCCGAGTTCGCTCAGTCCGGCCGCCAGCGTCGTCACCTGCCGGGCGACGTGCGCCCAGTCGTAGGTCTGCCAGATGCCGAGTTCCTTCTCGCGATAGGCCGGCTGCGCCCCGCGCTTCAGGGCGAGATCGGCCAGCAGCTTGGGGAACGTGTCCCCCGCCCGGGTCTCGGCCGCCGTCGCCATGGTCATCCCGTCCGCGCTCCCTGATAAGGCCGGTTCCGGCTCGTCGTTGTCGCGCCTACTAGCCACAGGCAAATCGAAGCGGTCAAGCCGCGCCTTCTCAGTCGGGCGTCGTGTCGCTACATGTGATCCGTGGCGACGGACGTCTTCATCGATCTCGGCGACCGGCGATTGCGGGCGCAGCGGCTGATGCCGGCCCGTGGCGACGGGCTCGAACGCACGACCCTGGTCTTCCTGCACGAGGGCCTGGGTTGCATCGAGATGTGGCGCGATTTCCCGCAAAAGGTTTGTGATGCCACGCTCTGCCCGGGCCTGGTCTACGATCGCACCGGCTATGGCCGGTCGAGCCGCTGGCCGGGCGATCCCGGCGTGCGCTACATGGAGATCGAGGCGGACGAGATCCTGCCGAAGCTCCTGACGGCCGCCGAAATCGAGGATTGCGTGCTGGTCGGGCACAGCGACGGCGGCACCATCGCCCTCAACTATGCCGCCGCCGACCCCGAGCCGCTGCGCGCCGTCGTGACCCTCGCGGCCCATGCCGTCAACGAGCCGATCTGCATCGAGGCGATCCAGCGGGCGCGCGCGGCATACGCAGCGGGCGACCTGCGCGATCGCCTCGCGAGGTATCACGGCGACAACGTCGATCATGCCTTCCGCCTGTGGTCCGATGCCTGGGTGGCGCCGGGGTTCGAGCCGATGGATGCGAACGGCCGCCTGCCCGGCGTGGTCGTCCCGGTGCAGGCGATCCAGGGCGAGGACGACGAATACGGCAGCGAGCTTCAGCTCGGCATCATCGCCGGCAAGGTCGGCGGCTATTGCGAGACCAGGCTGGTGCCGGGCTGCGGCCACAGCCCGCACCTGCAGCAGCCCGCCCATGTCGTTTCCGAGATCACGCGCTTCGTGGCGCCGCTGGCCCTGACCGGCTGAAGCCGATGGCCGCTACAGCCGCTTGAGCTCGCTCGACGCCGCCCAGTTGAACTCCGACACCGTCGGGCAGCGCGCCTGGGCGAGCTGGAACTGCTCGCGCGCCCTTTGCCTGTCGCCGCGACGCCGGGCCTCCATGGCCATGAAGAAGGCGGCCGGGCACTTGCCGTTGGTGCGCTTGGCCGTGGCATCGGATTCCGCGGCGACCTGGAGCTCGCCCGCCGTCATCCTGCCGAGCAGGAACTTGGCGACGGGCCCGGGCCATTCGTAGAGATTCTCGTTGCCGATCTCGCGATTGAGGCCGGCCCGGGCATCGTCGCGCGTATGGACCTGGGCGGCGTACCGCCACAGCAGCGGCGGCAGCCGCGTCTTCGTCGTCGTGCGGCCCTCGAGAGAGGCGGTGAAATCGGCGGCCGCTTGCGGGTAGGCGCCCAGATTGAAATTGGCGTGGCCCCGGTAGAGATGCGCGCTGCGCCGCTCGGCCGCGTTGGCCGCCGAGGCCAGCACGCCGTCGAGCAGGGCGAGCGCGCGGGAGAAGTCGGCGAGCTGCATGTGCACCTGGGCCTGTGCCACGACCAGCCACGGATCGCCCGGCTTGCGCTGCAGGCCGTAGTCCAGCGTGCGCAGGGCGGCGGCACGATCGCCGCCCCCGGCCAACTCGGGCACGGTGCTCGACATCACGACCTGCCAGCCGCTGGGCAGCAGCTTGCCCATCTCGGCGATGTCCTTGCGGCTGTCGTCGTCGCGCCCGATGCGGCTGAGCTGGAAGGCGCGGATGGAGAGATAGAACGAGCGATCGAGCGCGGGCAGCTGCGACGCCGACAGGATCCTGTTCAGGGTGTCGAGCGAGGTGTTGCGCGGCACGCTCGCGCCGCCGATCGAACCGCCGGTCGAGCCGCCCTGGCCGCTGTTGAATTGCTGCACCGAGGGGTCCCAGTTCGGGCCGCCCTGCATCTGGGCGGAAGCCGCCGAGGGAAGCACGACAAGGGCCGCGAGAGCCCCGAAAAATCGCCGAAACCGTGGGCGCATGGCCGCAATCTGGCACACCGGGGCGAGGGTCGCATCCGCCGATTGCCTGTCCGGGGGCCTCCCCCTATTTTGCCACCGGTTCCGCACAAGCCCGATCGCAAGGAGTTTCGCCATGGCCGCCGCCCATCCCAACAGCTTCAAGGCCCGGAAAACCCTGGCGGTGGGCAGCAAGAACTACACCTATTTCAGCCTCAAGGCGGTCGAGAAGCAGGTCGGAGACCTCTCCCGCCTGCCGTTCTCGCTGCGCATCCTGCTGGAGAACCTGGTGCGGCATGAAGACGGCGCCACCGTGAAGAAGGAGGATATCGCCGCCTTCGCCGACTGGCTGAAGAACGGCGGCCGGTCGACCAAGGAGATCAACTTCCGCTGCGCGCGCGTGCTGATGCAGGATTTCACCGGCGTGCCCGCCGTCGTCGATCTCGCGGCGATGCGCGACGCGATGGGCAAGCTCGGCGGCGATCCCAAGAAGATCAATCCGCTGGTGCCGGTCGACCTCGTCATCGACCATTCGGTGATCGTCGACAATTTCGGCAACACCGGCGCTTTCAAGGCCAATGTCGCGCTCGAGTACGAGCGCAACCTCGAGCGTTACCAGTTCCTGCGCTGGGGCCAGATGGCGTTCGACAATTTCCGCGTCGTGCCACCGGGCACCGGCATCTGCCACCAGGTCAACCTCGAGTTCCTCTCGCAGGTCGTGTTCCAGCAGAAACAGGGCAAGGAGACGGTGCTCTATCCCGACACCCTGGTCGGCACCGACAGCCACACCACCATGGTGAACGGCCTCGCCGTGCTGGGCTGGGGCGTCGGCGGCATCGAGGCCGAGGCCGCCATGCTCGGCCAGCCGCAGCCGATGGTCATCCCCGAGGTGGTGGGCTTCAAGCTGACCGGCAAGCTCAAGGAAGGCGCGACGGCGACCGACCTGGTGCTGACCGTGACGCAGATGCTGCGCAGGAAGGGCGTGGTCAACAAGTTCGTCGAGTTCTACGGCGACGGCCTCGCCGACCTGCCGCTCGCCAACCGCGCCACCATCGCCAACATGGCGCCGGAATATGGCGCGACCTGCGGCTTCTTCCCGGTCGACGAGATCACGCTCGGCTATCTCAAGACGACCAACCGCGGCGCCGCCGCCAAGATCGTCGAGGCCTACGCCAGGAAGCAGGGCCTGTGGCGGTCGAAGAAGTCGCCCGAGCCGATCTTCACCGACACGCTGTCGCTCGATCTCGGCGACGTCGAGCCGAGCCTCGCCGGTCCCAAGCGCCCGCAGGACCGCGTGCCGCTCAGCCAGGCGAGCCAGCAGTTCGTCGCCAACATGGAGAAGGAATTCGACCGGCGCGACGACGGCAAGCGGATCAGGTGCGAGGGCACGGACTACGATCTCGGCCACGGCGACGTGGTGCTGGCGGCGATCACCTCGTGCACCAACACGTCGAACCCCTACGTCATGCTGGGCGCCGGCCTGATCGCGCGCAACGCCAACAAGCTCGGGCTCAAGGTCAAGCCGTGGGTCAAGACCTCGCTGGCGCCCGGATCGCAGGTGGTGACGGAGTATTTCGAGGCCTCCGGCCTGCAGAAGGAGCTGAACAAGGTCGGCTTCAACCTGGTGGGCTACGGCTGCACCTCGTGCATCGGCAATTCCGGGCCGCTGCCCGATCCGGTGACCAAGGCGATCGGCGACGGCGACCTCGTCGTCAGTTCCGTGCTGTCGGGCAATCGCAACTTCGAGGGCCGGGTCAATCCGCTGACCCGCGCCAACTACCTCGCCTCGCCGATGCTGGTCGTCTGCTACGCGCTCGCGGGGTCGATGAAGATCGACATCACCCGGGATCCGATCGGCATCGGCAAGGGCGGCAAGCCGGTCTACCTCAAGGACATCTGGCCCTCCAACGCCGAGGTCCAGAAGTTCGTCGACAAGTTCGTCACGGCCAAGGCGTTCAAGAAGCGCTACGCCGACGTCTTCAAGGGCGACAGGTTCTGGCGTTCGATCAAGACCAGGCCAACGCTGACCTACGCCTGGGACGACCAGTCGACCTACGTGCGCAATCCGCCCTACTTCGAGGGCATGGGCAAGACGCCGGGCCGGCTCTCCGACATCGCCGGCGCCCGCCCGCTCGGCCAGTTCGGCGATTCGATCACCACCGACCACATCTCGCCCGCCGGCTCGATCCGCAAGGACAGCCCGGCCGGCGCGTACCTGCTCGACCACGGCGTCGAGCCCAAGGACTTCAACCAGTACGGCACGCGGCGAGGCAACCACGAGGTGATGATGCGCGGCACCTTCGCCAACATCCGTCTCAAGAACGAGATGGTGCCGGGCATCGAGGGCGGCTTCACGCACCACTATCAGACCGACCAGCCCGAGCCGATCTTCGACGTGGCGATGCGATACAAGAAGGAGCACACGCCGCAGGTCCTGATCGCCGGAAAGGAGTACGGCACCGGCAGCTCGCGCGACTGGGCCGCCAAGGGCGTGAACCTCCTGGGGGTGAAGGCCGTCGTCTGCGAGACCTTTGAGCGCATCCACCGCTCGAACCTGGTCGGCATGGGCGTGCTGCCGCTGCAGTTCAAGGACGGCATGACCCGCAAGACGCTCAACCTGACCGGCCACGAGACGTTCGACATCAGCGGCATCGAGGGCGGGCTGCGCCCCGGCATGGACGTGCCCATGACCATCCATCGCCGCGACGGCGCGTCGGAGAAGGTCGTCCTGACCTGCCGCATCGATACCGCCGAGGAAGTCGAGTACTTCAAGAACGGCGGCGTGCTGCACTACGTGCTGCGCAACCTGGCGCAGGCGGCCTGAGACGCGGCCGCGCGATGGCGACGGGGCGCGCCGGCCATTTCGTCGCCATGGCGTGCAACAACGCGTGGGCCAACCATCGGCTGCTCGGCGCCTGCACGGCGCTGACTGCGGATGAGTTCGGCGCGCCGCGCGTCGGCTTCTTCCCGTCGCTGCGCGCCACCCTCAATCACATCCTGTGGGTCGACGCCTATTATGTCGACGCGCTGGAACGCGACCCCACGGTGCTGGCGCGCTACGACGACCCGCCGCCCGATTTCGCCGAGGCGGCGGCGCTTCGCGACGCCCAGCGCGCCAGCGACCGCCGACTGATCGCCTTCTGCGAGCGGCAGACCGAGGATTCACTGGACGAAGGCCTCGTCCTGCCGCGGCCCAACCGCACGCCGCCGCCCACCAGCGTCGCCTCGATCCTGATGCATCTCTTCCAGCATCAGACGCATCACCGCGGCCAGGCGCATGCCATGCTGGCGGGCACGCCCGTCAAGCCGCCGCAGCTCGACGAGTTCTTTCTCGCCGGCGAGCAGCATCTGCGGCGCGACGAGCTGATCGCTCTCGGCCTGCCGCCAACCTGATGCGGCCGCGCTCGTCCTTTGCCGGTGCGGCCATCGAAGTGAGCGACCTCGCGCGTTCGGTCGCCTTCCATCGCCTGTGGCTGCCGATGCTCGGCTTCCATCGCGTCTGGACCAGTCCCGGCCGCGTGATGTGGTCTCGCGGCTACGACCACTTCGTCATGCGCCAGGCCAGGGACGGCGTCACGCACGGCCCCGGCGCGCTGTGGCTCGCCGTCTCCGCCGAGAGCCGGGCGCAGGTCGACCAGGTCTATGCCGAGCTGCGCGAGGCGGGGGCCGAGATCCTGCAGCCGCCGAGCGAGCTCGACTATTTCGCGCCGGGCTACTACTCGGTCGGCTTCCGCGACCCCGACGGCGTGCCCATCGAGGTGGCGCATCGCTGGGACGAGCTGCCCGATCTGCCCGACGCCGAGCAGGTGCGCGTGCCCGGCCACGGCGTCACCCTGGGCGGCTACTTCTTCAAGCCGCAGGCCGGCCAGCCACCGCATCCGGCGGTGATCCTGCTGCACGGCTTCGCCGGCCACGCCCACACCATGGCGGGGCTGGCGCGCGCCGCCTCGGCCAACGGATACGCCGCGCTGGCGCTGTCGCTGCGCGGTTGGCTCGGCTCGGAGGGCGAGAGCGACCAGGGGCTGCGCCAGCCGCTCGACGTGCTGGCGGCGATCGACTGGCTGGCCAAGCGTCCGCTGGTCGACCGCGAGCGCATCGGCCTGGTCGGCGCCTCGATGGGCGGACAGGTGGCGTTGCTCGCCGCCGCGCACAAGCCGCCGATCCGCGCCGTCGCCTCGTTCTTCGCGCCGGCGGATCTCGCCAGGTGGCGCGCCGCCAATCCCTTCATCCGCGATTATCTCGACGACCTGTGCGGACCGGAGGGCCTGCCGGTTCGCTCGCCGATCCTGCGGGTGGCGCAGATCGACGTGCCGGTCCTGCTCGTCCACGGCGACCGCGACGAGAACGTGCCGCCCGAACAGACCACGGCGATGGCCGACGCGCTCGCCGACCACGGCAAGGAGGTCGAGACCTTCATCGTGCCAGGCGGTACGCACTTCTTCTCGGAGCAGCAGAACGCCGCGGCCCGGCGTAAGCTGTTCGACTTCCTGCGTCGCCACCTCAATCGGAGCTAGTCGTCCATGCGTGTGTCGGAAGCCGTCAATTCGCGCCGCTCGATGCGGGTCTTCAAGGCAGACCCGGTGCCGCGCGCGGACATCGAATGGATCATCGCCAACGCCAATCGCGCCGCCTCCAACGGCAACCTGCAGCCGTGGAAGCTCTACGTGACCATGGGCAAGGCGCGCGAGCGGCTGTCGAAGGCGATCCTCGAGGCGATGGACAAGGGCGACACCGGCCCGGGCGCCGAATACGACGTCTATCCCAAGCAATTCGCGCCGGTCTACGACACCCGCCGCAAGCTGGTCGGCAAGCAGCTCTACACGCTGCTGAACGTGCCCAGGGGCGACGCCGCCGGCATGCTCCGGCAGTTCCGCAAGAACTACGAATTCTTCGGCGCGCCGGTCGGCATGATCCTGTGCATCGAGCGCGGCATGGGCAACGGCCAGTGGATCGATTGCGGCATCTTCCTCGACCAGCTCATGCTGCTGGCCCGCGAGAAGGGATTGCACACCTGCCCGCAGGCGGCGTTCAGCCGCTTCCAGCACGTCGTGCGGCGAGAGCTGGCGATTCCCGACAATCAGGTCGTGATCTGCGGCCTCGCGCTGGGCTACGCCGATGCCGACGAAGTGCCCAACAACCTGATCACCGACCGCGCACCGATCCAGGACTTCACGACCTGGTTCAACGAGTGACCGCACCGCCCCGCACCGACCTTCGGCTGGCGGCGCTCATTTGCGGCGTCGCCGGTCTGTACGACGTCGCCTACGTCGCCGCAGAGCTGACGCGTGCCGCCGTCCTCGGCATGCGCATCGATCTGCTTTACAGCGATTTCCTGGTGTTCCACGCGGCGAGCCGGGCTTTCTTCGACGGCCGGCTCGACATCGTCTACGACATCGACGCACTCACTCATCTCCAGAACACGCTGTACGTCTCGCACATCCCGTTCGAGCTCGGCTTTCGTCCGTTCCTCTATCCGCCCCTCTGGCTGCTCGCCGTGCTGCCGTTCGGCCTGCTGCCGCTGAAGGCAGCCGTCGCGCTCTTTCTCGTTCTCACCGCTGGGGCCGCGCTGCTCGCGCTGCGCGCCATCGGGCTGCGCTGGCCGGCGGTCGCCGCCGTCCTCACCGCCCCGGCCGCGGTGTGGATCGTGCTGGCCGGGCAAAACACCTTTCTCAGCCTGGCGCTGCTCTATGGCGGGTTGACGCTGCTCGAGCGCCGGCCCGTGCTGGCCGGGGTGCTGCTCGGCTGTCTCGCCTACAAGCCGCAGATCTGGCTGCTGGTGCCCGTGGCCCTGCTCTGCGCGAGGGAGTGGCGCGCCTTGCTGTCGCTGGCCGTCACCGTCGTCGCCCTGTCGATCGCCACGTTGCTGCTGTTCGGCGCCGATCTCTGGTTCGACTTCCTGCAGGCCGCGCGTCACGTCGGTTCGGGAACGGCGGCCGCGGAGATGTTCGAGCGGGTGCGCGGCCACATGACGACCATCGTCGCGGCGGCGAAGATCGTCGGCGCACCGGATGGACTCGCGATGGGCGCGCAGATCGCGGGATCGCTGGCGGCGCTTGCCGCCGTCTGCTGGGCGTTCTTCCGTCGTCCGGCGAGCGACGAGCGAACGGCCGTGCTGGCTGCGGCCTCCGTGTTCGTCTCGCCCTACACTCTGAACTACGACCTGCTGCTGCTGATGCCCGCGGTGGCACTGCTGTTCCTGCACCCCGACCCACGTGGCTATCGGCCCGGCGAACGGCTGGTCTATCTCGCCACGTGGCTCGTCCCGCACTTCTGCCCGCTGTTGAACACGATCGAGATTCCGGTGACGCCGCTGGTCGTTCTGGCATTCGGCGCGATCGCCCTGGTCCGCCTCAACTCCGTGCCCAAAGTCGAATTGCCGATGACGGCGGGGCCGCGTTAAAACCCGGTCAATTGCTGGACTAGAGCCAGTCGGGAGGAACTCATGAGCGATGAGCTGATCGCCGTCACACCGGACTGGGCCAAGCGGGCCTATGTCGACGATGCCAGGTACAAGGCCATGTACGAGGCCTCGATCAAGGACCCCGCGAAGTTCTGGGCCGAGCACGGCAAGCGGATCGACTGGATCAAGCCCTACTCCGCCAACGCCGTGCGCGACGTCGACTACACCGGCGACGTGCGCATCCGCTGGTTTCACGACGGGGTGCTGAACGTGTCGGTCAACTGCGTCGACCGCCATCTTGCCAAACGCGGCGACCAGGTCGCCATCATCTGGGAAGGCGACGATCCGGCCAAGTCCAGGAAGATCACCTATCGCGAGCTGCATGCGGAAGTGAGCCGCATGGCCAATGCGCTGAAGGAGATCGGCGTCAAGAGGGGCGATCGCGTGACGATCTACCTGCCGATGATTCCCGAGGCCGCCTACGCCATGCTGGCCTGCGCGCGCATCGGCGCCATTCATTCCGTCGTGTTCGGTGGCTTCTCGCCGGACAGCCTCGCCAACCGCATCGTCGACTGCGACAGCAACGTCGTCATCACCGCCGACGAGGGCCTGCGCGGCGGCAAACCGGTGCCGCTCAAGGCGAACACCGACGAGGCGCTGAAGAAGTGCCCGATGGTGAAGAAGGTCCTCGTGGTCCGACACACGTCCGGCAAGGTCGGCTGGGACGCGAATCGCGACGTGTGGTGGCACGAGATCAAGGCCAGGGTCGCCGCCGAGTGCAAGCCCGAGCCTATGGGCGCCGAGGATCCGATGTTCATCCTCTACACCTCGGGCTCGACCGGAAAACCCAAAGGCGTGCTGCACACCTCGGGCGGCTACCTGGTCTTCGCCTCGATGACGCACCAGTACGTCTTCGACTATCACGACGGCGACGTCTACTGGTGCACCGCCGACGTCGGCTGGGTGACCGGCCACAGCTACATCGTCTACGGACCGCTCGCCAACGGCGCGACGACGCTGATGTTCGAGGGCGTGCCCAACTATCCCGACTCCAGCCGCTTCTGGCAGGTGATCGACAAGCACCAGGTCAACATCTTCTACACCGCGCCGACCGCCATCCGCGCCCTGATGCGCGAGGGCGAGGCCCCGGTGAAGAAGGCGACCCGCAAGAGCCTGCGGCTGCTCGGCTCGGTCGGCGAGCCGATCAATCCCGAAGCCTGGCTGTGGTACTACCGCACCGTCGGCGACGGGCGCTGCCCGATCGTCGACACCTGGTGGCAGACCGAGACCGGCGGCATCCTGATCACGCCGCTGCCCGGCGCCACCCCGCTCAAGCCCGGCTCGGCGACGCGACCCTTCTTCGGTGTCACGCCGGTGATGGTCGACGCCGAGGGCAAGGAGCTGCAGGGCGCCTGCTCGGGCAATCTCTGTCTGGTCGATTCCTGGCCCGGCCAGATGCGCACGGTCTATGGCGACCACCAGCGCTTCATCGACACCTACTTCAAGACCTATCCCGGCAAGTACTTTACCGGCGATGGCGCGCGCCGCGACGAGGACGGCTACTACTGGATCACCGGCCGGGTCGACGACGTGATCAACGTCTCGGGGCATCGCATCGGCACCGCCGAGGTCGAAAGCGCGCTGGTCGGCAACACCAAGGTGGCCGAGGCCGCCGTGGTCGGCTTCCCGCACGACATCAAGGGCCAGGGAATCTACGCCTACGTGACGCTCAAGGTCGGCCAGCAGCCGAGCGAGGAGCTGCGCAAGGAACTGGTCGCCTGGGTGCGCAAGGAGATCGGCCCCATCGCCTCGCCCGACGTCATCCAGTGGGCGCCCGGCCTGCCCAAGACGCGCTCGGGCAAGATCATGCGCCGCATCCTGCGCAAGATCGCCGAGAACGACTTCAGCAACCTCGGCGACACGTCGACCCTCGCCGATCCCACCGTGGTCGACGATCTGGTGAAGCACCGGGCGAAATGACCGACACCATCCTGAAGCTCGCGGCGGACCTCGCGGCCGGCCGCACCACCTCGCGTACCCTGACGGAGCAAGCCCTCGCCCGCATCGAGGACCCCAAAGGCGAGGGTGGACGCGCGTTCATCAAGGTCTACCGCACACAGGCGCTCGCCGCCGCCGAGGCGAGCGACGCGCTGCGCAGGGCCGGCATCGTGCCCGGCCCGCTCGCCGGCCTGCCCGTCTCGATCAAGAATCTCTGCGACGTCGCGGGGGAGACCACGCTCTCGGGCTCGAGGGCGCTCGACGATGCGCCGCCGGCCAGGGAAGACGCCCCCGTCGTGGCACGGCTGCGCGCGGCGGGCGCGGTGATCGTCGGCTCGACTAACATGAGCGAGTTCGCCTTCACCGGCGTCGGCGCCAACCCGCATTACGGCACGCCAGGCAATCCGGCGGATCGCGCGCGCGTGCCGGGCGGCTCATCGTCCGGCGCCGCGGTGTCGGTCGGAGATCGCATGGCCGTGGCCGCGCTGGGCACGGATACCGGCGGCTCGGTGCGCATCCCGGCGGCCCTCTGCGGCATCGTGGGCTTCAAGCCGACGGCACGGCGCGTGCCGATCGACAACGTCGTTCCGCTCTCGACCTCGCTCGATTCGATCGGTCCGCTCGCCAACTCGGTCGAGTGCTGCGCCATCGTCGATGCGGTGTTCGCGGCCGAACCCATCGCGATCCCCGAGGCGGCACTGCTCGCCGGCCTGCGCCTCGCGATCCCCAGGCACTACGTGCTCGACGATGTCGACGCGACGGTGGGCAAGGCCTTCGAGCGCGCCTGCACGGCGCTCGCCGCCAAGGGTGCCCGGATCGAGCCTGTCGACCTGCCGCAGCTCACCGAGCTGCCGACGATCAACGCGCGCGGCACGTTCGCGGCCGCCGAGGCCTATGCCTGGCACAAGGATCTGATCGCCCGCCGCGGCAACGAATACGACCCCAATGTCGCGCCGCGCATCCAGGCCGCCGCCCGGATGACGGCGCACGACTACATCGCCCTGCTGGCCAACCGCGCCAGCCTGCAGAAGCGTGTGTCGGCCGTGACGCAGAACTACGACGCCGTGATCATGCCGACCTGCGCCATCGTGGCGCCGACCATCGCCGAGGTTGAGGCGAGCGACGTCTTTGCCCGGAAGAACCTGCTGCTGCTGCGCAATACCGCGGTCGGCAACTTCCTCGACCGCTGTGCCATCAGCCTGCCCTGCCACGCCCCCGGCGAGCTGCCGGTCGGCTTCATGCTGATGGGCGAGGCGATGGCCGACAAGCGCCTGCTGGCGATGGCGCGCTCGGTGGCGCCGGTGGTGAGGGCTCAGTAGCCTCATGTTCCTCTCCCCCGATAGGGGGAGAGGTTAGGAGAGGGGGGGTTGGACGAGCTTTCGATTCCCCCTCACCCGCCCTCTCCCCCTAGCGGGGGAGAGGAGGAAGAAAAACTGATCACTGATAGCGCGGATCGTCGGGGCGGCGCATGCGCCACACGTTCTCGGTGGTGGTGTATTCGCTGTAGCCGAGCCGCGCGACCGGCTTGAAGGCGAGGGTGTCGACGCGGCCGTCCTTGATGATGGCGTCGTCGATGTGGATACCGACGACCTGGCCGAACACGATCGAGCCGCGCTTTCCCTCGTTGCCCTCCTCGACGGGCAACTCGAGCGTCCGCCAGTACCTGCACTCGAGCGCGACCGGCGATTCCTCGACCCGCGGCGGCTTGACGAACCTGCACGGCGCGGGCGTGAGGCCCGCCAGCTTCATCTCGTCAACGCCGAAGGCCACCATCGACGTGGTGACGTTCATCTGCTCCGACAGTGCGGCGCTCACCATGTTGACAACGAATTCTCCGGTCGCCTCGGCGTTCATGCGGCTGTGCTTGGTCGGCGTGTCGCCGTAGGTGCCGGTGATGGCGAAATACACGATCGGCGGGAACTCCCCGACGGCGTTGTAGAAGCTGTAGGGCGCGAGATTGACGCGGCCCTGCGCGTCAACGGTGGAAATCCACCCGATCGGGCGCGGCACGATCAGCGATTTCAACGGATCCTGCGCCAGCCCGTGATCGCGCTTCAGTGCGTCGTAGAACATCGACTCTCCCTCTCAAGGCCCTGGATCGTATCTGCTATCGAGATTGTCGTTGTGCAACCGGGACGACTCACCGCGTCGTCCACACGGGGGACGCGAAATTACTCATGGACAGGACTGTACACTGATCGTACAATGCCACCAATGAGTTCGTGCACTCCCTCGTTCACGCTGCGAATCTGATCCAGCGGGCCCGGCGCAAGCCGCGGCGCCGCCTGCGTCGGCCGGGGACTTCCCGGCCTTTCCGCCGCGCCCCTTCCGTATGTCCACATACGATCGGCCGGCCGGCCGGCGGGGTTACGGCAGTTCCTGCAGTTTCTGCAGCCGGGTTTGGCTCCATGAAAGGACCATTTGTACAGTTTCTGCGGTTTCTGCGGTTTCCGCGACGGGGGAGCGGCTCGCGGCGGGACGGCCTCGCGGTGCGAGACGCGGCCGGCTGGAGAGGCGGCGGCCTCCGTCAGCCGTAGCGGCGCTTGGCCCTTGCGTGCGCCTCGTCGAATGCCGCCTCCAGCGCCGCGTTGAGCCCGCGGCAGGAGCGCACCACGTCGGCCGCCCATTGCACGTAGTCGCCGAGCCGTTCGCCGGTCCATCCCGCCGGCGGATTGTCGACCAGGCTGCGCAGGTTGGAGGTCTTGTCGGCGAGCTTGAGCAGCTTGGCGCGCCGCGACTTGCCCGGCGTCTTCTCGATCTGCAGGCGCTTGCGCTCCTGCCTGGGCAGCGACTTGTCGTCGGTCACCTCGGCCACCAGCGCGGCGACCTCGGCACCGAAGCGCTCGGCCAGCTCGTCCCGGGTGGTGTCGGTGTCCTCCAGCGTGTCGTGCAGCAGCCCGCCCAACAGAAGCACGACGTCGCCGCCGCCCGTCGCCTCGGCGAGCAGCGCCGCCACCTCGGTCAGATGGTTGACGTAGGGCTCGGCGCTCTCGCCCTTGCGCTTCTGGGCGACGTGCCGGCGCGCCGCGAAGTCGGCGGCGCGGGCGAGCTGGACGAGGTCCCGGTTCATCGCTCCCCTTGTGCGACCCGGCGCCCGACTTGTCGAGGCACCCGTCCCGGACCATGTTGCCGCCATGTCTCGAGCCATGAAGGCCCTGCTGGGCATCTGGATCGCCGTCCTGATCGGCGCCGCGGGGTGGATCGCGTGGGACGCCTTGCGCGGCGGACAGACGACGATCGGGGGCGCCTTCTCGCTGGTCGACCAGGAAGGACGGCCGGTGACCCAGGAGTCGTTCAAGGGCAAGCCGACGCTGATCTACTTCGGCTTCACCTACTGTCCCGACGTCTGCCCGACCTCGCTGCTCCTGATGGAGACGGCGGTCGAGAAGCTCGGGCCCGATGCCGCCGGGAAGGTGAATCTCGTTTTCATCACCATCGATCCCGAGCGCGATACGCCGGCGCTGCTGAAGGGCTACGTGACCAATTTCGGGCCGACATTCATTGGCCTCACCGGCACGCCGGAACAGGTGGCTGCGGCCGCCCGTTCGTTCCGCGTCTATTTCCAGAAAGTGCCCGGCAAGGACGGAGGTCCCTACCTGATGGACCATTCCTCGATCGTCTATCTGCTCGATCGCAACGGGCGCTTCGTCACCCACTTCACCCACGAGGCCAAGGCCGAGGCGATCTCGGCTGCCGTCGGTCGGCTGCTCTAAGCCTTTGAACAACAATGAATTGTGCATTGCGAAAAGGGAGTGACAAGCCCCCTCTGTAGCGTAAACTCCGCGCCCCCGATGCTCTATCACGCCTACGAACTCCATCGTCAGCTCACCCGGCCCGTGCGCGTCTGGGCCAATGCGCTGGAGCAGGCCTATTCGAGTCCCTACAACCCGCTGGCCGACACCTGGTTCGGCAAGTCGGTGGCGGCGAGCGCCGAGATCGTGGCGCGGCTCACGCAGAATTACGGCAAGCCGGCCTTCGGCCTGGCCACCACCCGCATCGCGGACGAGATGATCGCGGTCAACGAAGAGATCCTGCTGCGCAAGCCGTTCTGCCACCTCGTGCGCTTCAAGCGCGACACGCCGAGGCGCGACCCCAAGGTGCTGGTGGTGGCGCCGATGAGCGGCCACTTCGCCACCCTGCTGCGCGGCACCGTCGAGGCGCTGTTGCCCGAGCACGACGTCCATATCACCGACTGGCTCGATGCCCGCGACGTCCCGTTGAGCCAGGGCAACTTCGACCTCGACGACTACATCGACTACGTCATCGAGTTCTGCCGCTATCTCGGGCCCGACCTGCACGTCATCGCGGTCTGCCAGCCGTCGGTGCCGGTGCTGGCCGCCGCGTCGCTGATGGCCCAGGCCGGCGATCCGCGCCAGCCCCGGTCGCTCACGCTGATGGGCGGCCCGATCGACACGCGCATGAGCCCGACCGTTCCCAACGATCTGGCGATGCGCAATTCGATGATGTGGTTCCGCCAGAACGTGATCTCGACCGTGCCCTTCACCTATCCGGGGGCGATGCGGCGGGTCTATCCGGGCTTCCTGCAGCTGACGAGCTTCATCACCATGAATCTCGACCGGCACGTGAACGCCCACATGCGCCAGTTCGAGCACCTCATCAAGGGCGACGACGACAACGCCGAGGCGCACCGCACGTTCTACGACGAGTATCTCGCGGTGATGGATCTCACGGCCGAGTTCTATCTGCAGACCGTCGAGGTCGTGTTCAAGGAGCACCTGCTGCCGCGCGGTCTGTGGCAGAGCCGGGGCCGCAAGATCGAGCCGCACGCCATCGAGACGGCGCTGATGACGGTCGAGGGCGAGCTCGACGACATTTCCGGCATCGGCCAGACCCGGGCGGCGCACGCGCTGACGCCCAACATCCCGGGCGCCCGGCACGTCCACTGGGAACAGCCGAGGGTCGGCCACTACGGCATCTTCAACGGCCGCAAATGGCGCGAGCAGATCATGCCGCGCGTGCGCGACTTCATCCGTTCCAACGACGCGCGCTAGGTTCCGATAGGGGCCGGCGCTAGAAAAAATCCTTCGACCGGCTGTCGGCGTCGGCCATCCTCACCCGTCCTAGGTTCAGGTGAGGAGCCCCATGCTGTACGCCATCCTCTGCTACAACTCCGAAGACGCAGTCGGCTCATGGTCGAAGGAGTACCACGACGCCACCATGACCCGCCTGCGCGCGGTCGGCGACAAGCTCGACAGGCAGGGCCGGCTCGGGCCGGTCGCGCGCCTGCTGCCCACCACCGCCGCCACCACCTTGCGCAAGGGCCGCGAGGAGCTGGTGATCGACGGGCCGTTCGCCGAGACCAAGGAGCAGCTGCTCGGCTTCTACATCGTCGACTGCGCCTCGCTCGACGGCGCCATCGACATCGCCAGGGATCTGGCCGAGGCCAATCCCGGCACCGGCAGCTACGAGATCCGGCCCGTCGCCGAGTTCAATGGCCATCGCCTCGGCCTTGCGAAGAAGCCGGCGGCATGAACGACCTCGGCTGGATCGACGCGCTCCTGACGTCGGCCCGCCCGCAGGCGATGGGCGCCCTGCTGCGCTATTTCCGCGATCTCGACACCGCCGAGGAGGCCTTCCAGGAGGCCTGCCTGCGCGCGCTCAGGAACTGGCCGCAGAACGGCCCGCCGCGCGATGCCGCGGCCTGGCTGATCATGGTCGGCCGCAACGCCGCGATGGACGACGTGCGCCGGCGCGCCCGCCAGGCACCCTTGCCCGAGGAAGACCAGATCTCCGATCTCGACGACGTCGAAACGCCTCTCGTCGAGCGCCTGGACGACGAGCATTATCGCGACGACATCCTCCGGCTGCTGTTCGTGTGCTGCCATCCCGAGCTGCCGGCGACGCAGCAGATCGCGCTGGCGCTGCGCGTGGTATGCGGACTCTCGGTCAGGCAGATCGCCCGCGCCTTCCTGGTCGGCGAAGCGGCGATGGAACAGCGCCTCACCCGAGCCAAGGCGCGCATCGCCCGGTCGCAGGTGCCGTTCGAGACCCCCGGCCCCGCGGAACGATCCGAACGGCTGGCCGTCGTCGCCGCCATGATCTACCTGACCTTCAACGAGGGCTATTCGGCGGGGCCGACCGAAGCCGAGGCACGCACGCCGCTTGCCGAGGAGGCGATCCGGCTCGGCCGCCTGCTGCTACGCGTCTTTCCGACCGAACCCGAAGTGATGGGGCTGATGGCGCTGATGCTGCTGCAGCAGGCGCGCGCCAGCGCCCGCTTCGATGCCGACGGCGCCATCGTGCTGCTCGAGGACCAGGATCGCCGGCTGTGGGACGACAAGCGCATCGCCGAAGGGCTGGCGCTGATCGACAAGGCGATGCGCCATCGCCGACCCGGCCCCTATCAGATCCAGGCCGCCATCGCCGCCCTGCATGCCCGCGCCAGGAAGGCCGAGGACACCGACTGGGCGCAGATCGACTTGCTCTACGCCAACCTCGAGCGGTTGCAGCCCTCGCCCGTGGTCACCCTCAACCGCGCGGTGGCGCTCAGCAAGGTGCAGGGGCCTGCAGCCGCGCTCGAGCTGGTCGAGCCGCTCGGCGACCGGCTCTCCAACTACTTCTACTTCCACGGCGTGCGCGGCGCCCTGTTGCAGCAGCTCGACCGACGCGAGGAGGCCCGCGCCGCCTTCGACCGCGCCGTTGCGCTCGCCAACACGCCCGCCGAGGCCGCCCACATCCGCCAGCACATCGATCATCTGGCACGAGGCTGACAAAAAAGCTCGCGGGGCACGTCGGAATCGACCGGGCTCGTTCGTCCTTGGGACATGATCCCAACCTGGAGTTCGACATGAGCAACGAGAATCCGCCGGTCCTCGGCGGGGTCGCGCCCTATCTGACCGTCAGCAATGCCGGCAAGGCGGCCGACTTCTACGTCAAGGCTTTCGGCGCCACCGAAGCCCGGCGTCTGCCGCCCGACGACAAGGGGCGCTATCTGCACATCCATCTCGTCATCAACGGCGGCTCGGTGATGCTGGCCGATGCCTTCCCCGACCACGGCCATCCGCTGCAGCCGCCGGCGTCGTTCATGCTCCATCTCCAGGTCGACGACGTCGACGCCTGGTTCGAGCGCGCCCAAAATGCAGGCGCCGAGACCGTGTTGCCGGTCCAGCTCATGTTCTGGGGCGACCGCTACGGCCAGTTGCGCGATCCGTTCGGCGTGCTGTGGTCCATCGCCACGACGCCGAAGGCCGCGTAGTCCGGATCAGGCGGTGCCGCGGATCGCCTCGAGGAACGCGGCGCCGTAGCGCTCGAGCTTGGCGTCGCCGATGCCGTGGATTTCGCGCATCGCCGCCATCGTGCCGGGCCGGTGCGTGGCGAGCTCGGCGAGAGTGCGATCCGAGAAGACCACATAGGCCGGCACCTTCTGCGCCTGGGCGAGCCTGGTGCGCAGGCCCTTGAGCGCCGTGAGCAGCGTCGCGTCCGCCTCTCCGACCAGCGCGGCCGCCCGCTTGTCGCGCGACCGGCCGGCGGTCGGACGCGCGAGATCCTTGCGCAGCTCGATCTTCTGTTCGCCCCTCAGCACGCGCCAGCCCTCGTCGGTGACCCACCAGCGGCCGTGCTCGACCAGATCCTGGGCGATCAGTCCGATGGCCGAGAGCTGGCGGAAGATCGAGCGCCACTCGGCCGCCTTGCGCTCGGCGCCGACGCCGAAAGTCGGCAGCTTGTCGTGCTCGAACCTCTGCACGTTGTCGGTGCGGTCGCCGCGTACGATGGCGATCAGGTGCTCCATGCCGAAGCGCTCGCCGGTGCGCACGATCGCCGACATCGCCTTCTGCGCCTCGATCGTGCCGTCGAACCGGTCGACGCCCTCGAGGCAGAGGTCGCAGTTACCGCACGGTTCCGAATGTTCGCCGAAATAGGCGAGCAGCGTCTGACGCCGGCAGCGCGGCGCCTCGGCCAGCGCCAGCAGCGCGCCGAGGCGCTGGCGATCGATGCGCTTGCGCTCGTCCGGCGAATCGCCCTGCTCGATCTGCAGCCGGCGCAGCTGCATGTCGCCCATGCCGTAGAGCGTCAGCGTGTCGGCCGGCAGGCCGTCGCGTCCGGCGCGACCGATCTCCTGGTAGTAGGCCTCGACGTTGGCGGGCAGGTCGGCGTGGCAGACGAAACGCACGTCGGGCTTGTCGATGCCCATGCCGAACGCCACCGTGGCCGTCATCACCACGCCGTCCTGCTGCTGGAAGGCATCCTGGTTGGCGTCGCGCACCGCCTTGTCGAGGCCGGCATGGTAGGGCAGCGCGCGCACGCCGGCGGCGACGAGGGTCCCGGCCAGCTCCTCGACCTTGCGGCGCGAGGCGCAGTAGACGATGCCGCTTTCGCCCGCGTGCTCCCGCACGAAGGCCAGCACCTGGCGCGAGGATCGGTCCTTGGGCTTGAAGGCGAGCCGCAGGTTCGGCCGATCGAAGCTGCGCACGAAGGTGCGCGGCGGAGCGGTGAACAGCTTGTCGACGATGTCGCTGCGCGTCGGCGCATCGGCCGTCGCGGTGAGCGCCATGGTCTGCAGTCGGCCGCCGATCTGGCGCGCCAGGCTGCCGAGCGCGAGATACTCGGGCCGGAAGTCGTGGCCCCACTGCGAGACGCAGTGCGCCTCGTCGATCGCCATCAGCGCCACGTTGGTCTCGGCGAGCAGCTCGATCGTGTCGGGGCGGGCCAGCCTTTCGGGCGCGACATAGAGCAGACGAAGCTCGCGGCGGCGCAGGAGATCGAGCACGCGCGCGTTCTCGGCCGGATCGTTGCTCGAGTTGAGGCTGCCCGCCGCAACGCCGGCCGCGCCGAGCGCGCGCACCTGATCGCGCATCAGGGCGATCAGCGGCGACACCACGAGCGTCAGTCCCGGGCGCGCGATCGCGGGCAGCTGATAGCACAGCGACTTGCCGCTGCCGGTCGGCATGACGGCGAGCACGTTCTCGCCCTCGAGCACGGCGCGCACGATCTCCTCCTGGCCCGGGCGGAACGCGCTGAAGCCGAACACGGAATGAAGCAGGGTGCGTGCAGTCGAAAGCGAAGCGGACATTGCCTTGTCGCAACACTAGCGACGACGCATGAATCGCGCACTGTGGATGAACGCGCGACGTGTTTTCGCCGCACATCATTCGCCATTGGTTCGCGAAAGTGATGCAGCGCTGCAACACGCCCAGATCGCCTTCTCAGGTTCAAACTCGCGCCCTTTCGTGGCCGCTTTCTCCCGGCTCACTCCGACGCGCTCACAAGAGCAATCTCAACCCTCGATCAGCGTTTGAAGTTTGTCATGACCGTGAAGAAGTCGATCGGCCTCGCAGTGGCGGCGGCTGCCACGCTCGTCGCGGCACCGCTCGCCGCGCAGCCGGCGAACCCCTACTGGGAAGGATTCTACGGCGGCCTCAATGCCGGCGGCCTGTGGGGCACGACATCGAGCTCGCTCACTCTCGGCAACGATGCCGGCGGCCGCTACGGAGTCGGCTCGGGCTTCGCGGGCGGCGCCCAGGTCGGCTACAACTATCTCGTCGGCCCCGTGCTGCTCGGCGCCGAGCTCGACTTCCAGGGCTCGACCTATCAATCGACCCTGACGAGCACCACGATGGGCAGCTCGGGCTACACCGCCAATCACACCATGCCGTGGTTCAGCACAATGCGCGCCCGCATCGGCTACCCGGTGGGCTCGGTGATGCCCTACGTGACGGGCGGCGCCGTGTGGGGCCGCCAGAAGCTCGAGGGCACAGACACGCCCAACGGCTACTTCAACGTCGCCAACAACTTCTGGACCTACACGTTCGGCGCCGGCGTGGAAGGCCACTTCACCGACCACTGGTCGGCGAAGCTCGAGTATCTGTGGATCGGCACGCCCGACACGCCGCTGTCGTCGCCGGCAACCACCTCGATCAACGACCGTTCGATCGGCAACCTCGTGCGCGTCGGCGTCAACTACAAATTCTAGCGCGACGGATCGTGGCGGAACCTTGGCACTCTCCCGGTCGTTCCCTCTCCAACCGTCCACCCGGACGATTGGGGGAGTGCGATGCTCGCGTTCTGCATGGCTGTGATCCTGGCTTCGACGGCAATCGCCGCCTACCCCTGCTGGCGCCATAGTGCGCAGTGGGGCCATGGGCCGAGCGTAGCGGCAGCCCTGCTGATGGTCGCCGTCACGGTCGCGGCTGTCGGCGACAGGGCGCGCACCGGCGACAGGATATCGGGCAATCCATCGATCCGGATCGGCGCCGACGAGGTCCGCTACGCCGCCCTTCGGGCCGGCAGTCCGCAGGTTTCCCCGCCTTAGGACTCCTGACGCGGGTCTCAGCGGAACATTCGGTCTGGTGTCCATTCGGATCAATGACTTGCGGTGTCTCACGGGACGAGACATCCACGAGACGACACGGACCCTGTGGATGAGTGGACTCCGAGGATTGCAGGGGACTGTGAGGACTCGAGGACGAATCGGCCTGGATGCCGATGTCATCAGCGTTGCAGCGGTCCTCGCTGTCGAGGACGCCGCAAGGACGGCGAAGTGCTGGTGTCTCGGCCGGCACGACCCTGGCTAATGGCGCGCCGCTTGACCGCCATCGAGGGTCATCACCACGCCGCTGATGTAGCTCGCCCGATCGGAGGCGAGGAAGACCGCGAGGTCGGCGACCTCGTCAGGCTCGGCGGCTCGGCCGAATGGCATGTGACTGGTAAGTTCGGGCCACCGTTCGGGGTCGCCCCATTTTTGCTCGGCCTGGCCGCGCAGCAGGGTGAGCATGCGGTCGGTGCGCGTCGCGGGCGGATTGATCGCCACCACGCGCACGCCCTGGTCGACGCTGCGCGAGCCCACGGCGCGCGTGAAAGCCATCAAGCCGGCATTGCCCATCGTGCCGGCGACATAGTCGTAGTTATAGGCTTCGCCGGCGAGACCGATGATGTTCACGATCACGCCCTTCCTGCGGGCGTACATCTTGTCCAGCATGGCGCGCGTGGCGTTGACGTAGCCGAACACCTTCAGATCCCAGGCCTCGCGCCATTTCGGTTCGGTCATGCCGAGGACGTCGCCGCGCGGGATGGCGCCGGCGTTGTTGACCAGGATATCGGCATGACCCACCGCGTCGACCACCGACCGCACGGTATCGCCCTTCGAGAAGTCGGCGACATGGATCTCGACCGGCACATTGTGGCGCGAGCGGATCTTGTCCTGCGCCGCCTCGAGCGACTCCTTCGAACGCGAAGCGATGTGGACCGCGCATCCCTCCGCGGCGAATCCCATGGCGCATGCCAGACCGATGCCACGGCTGCCGCCGCTGATGAGAACCGTCTTGCCGGTGAGTTTGAGATCCATCCGCCGGGTCCCCCTAGAGCCTGTAGACGCTGTCGACCGCGGCGCGGCCGTCGTCGGTCTTCACGCGACCGTCCTTCACCATCTGGATCAGATGCGCCAGCATCGAGCGGCCAGCTGCCGCATGCAGGTGCGCCGGCGTGTCGGCATAGTTCTTGGCCACCATCCGGGGGATGGTTTGCGGCCCTTCCTTGAGACGCGCCATGATCTGGGCCTCACGCCCCAGCCGATGCTCAATATACGCCTGCACGAAAGGATGCGGGTTGCGGATCTCGGCGCCGTGCGTCGGGATGTAGAGCGTCTCCTCGCGCGGAAGAAGCTTGCGCAGACTGGCGAAATAGTCGGCCATGTTGCCGTCGGGCGGCGAGATCACCGCGGTCGACCAGCCCATGACATGATCGCCAGACAGCAGGGCCTTGTCCTCCTTCACCGCGAAGCAGAGATGGTTGGAGATATGGCCGGGCGTGTAGACCGCCTCGACGTTCCAGCCGTCTCCCTGAACCACGTCACTGTCGGCGAGCTTGACGTCGGGCGCGAAGGCAAGATCGCCCGCCTCCTCCGGCTTCTCGCCGGCCGGCGGCCGGGGATGCGGCCCGTAGCTATAGACCTTGGCGCCGGTCGCCTTGGCGATCGCCGGCGTCGCCGGCACGTGATCGATATGGGTATGGGTGACGAAGACGTGCGTCACGGTCTCGCCCCGCACCGCGTTCAGGACGGCGTCGATGTGATCCTGCTGATCGGGGCCAGGGTCGACGATCGCCACCTTGCCGTGGCCGATGACGTAGGTGCCGGTGCCTTTGAAGGTGAACGGGCTGGGGTTCCTGGCGACGATACGCCGGACGAGGGGCGTCACCTCCATCGCCGTGGCATAGTCGAACTTGAAGTCCTTGATGAAAGGAATGCCAGGCATGGGTCTCCTCAGCGCGCCGGCGGCACGAGCTTGTAGATGGCGTTGCGACGATCCGAACTGACATAGACGGCGCCCGACCTACCCACGGCGACCCCCGTGGGGACCAGGCCGGGCGGCCCACCGGGGAACGGCGCGAGACCGATGTCGAGGTTGGAGGCGACTATCGTCCTCGCGCCCGTTGCCGGATCGATAGCGACGATGCGCTGCTGTCCGACCTCCGCGACATAAATGCGGCCATCCGGCCCGACATCGATCCCTTCCGGCGCCGCCAACCCATCTGCGAGGACGGTGCGGGCGCCGGACGCGAGATCGAGGCGGGTGACCGCGCCCGCCGCGATCTCGGTGACGTAGATCGAGCTGCCGGTTCCTTGCGCCATCGACACCGGCCCCCGCAGATCCCGGGCGACGATCGTGCGCGACTTGCCGTCTGCACTCACCTTGACGAGATTGCCGGTGGCCAGCTCCGCGACGTAAAGCGTGCCATCTGCCATCTCCAGCGCATCGACCGGCGCCGCGAAGTCGCCCAGGCTCACCACGAGCTTGCCGGTCTTGCGATCGACCTTCTCGACCGTGTTGGAGAACCAGCTGGTCAGCACCACATGCTTGGGGCCGACGGAAATGCCGAGCGGATAGGCATGGGTATCGCCATGCACGCGCAACACGTCGTGCACGGCGCCGCTTTGCCCATCGACTGTGCGATAGCTGAAGACATCGGCGACGTGCAGCGTCTCCCTGGTGCCGTCGCTCACCACCGCGAGATCCGTCGGAATGGCCAGCCGTCCTTCAATGATGGTCTTGGCCGCACCGGTCACCTTGTCGACGAGATAAATCCCATTGTCGGTCATCGACGTCACGAACAGCCGCCCCCGTGAGTCGAACGCCAGGTTGTCGAGGCCCGACCTCAGCGTCGCCACCAGTTTCTTGGCCTTGCTGGTCAGGCTCACGCTCCATACCGAGCCATTAGCCGTGTCGATGACGTAGAGATTGTCCTGATTCTGCGGATCGAAGTTGACCGCGGCCGGCGTCGTGAAACCTTCCGCGACAGTCTCGATGGCGCCGTTGGCGAGATTCACCTTGACCACCTGACCCTTGAACCAGAGTGGGCCGTAGAGAAAGCCGTTGTCGCGATGAATTTCGAAGCCGTTCAGGCCGCCGAGCTTATCCGCGACCTTTCGCAGTTCGGTGCGCGGCAACGACTTGAACTCGGGCTTGTCGACGTTCCTGAGGTCGATCTCGTACAGCGCATCGCCGATGAACACCTCGGAAACGAACAGCCGCCCATCCTTGGCAAAGGCGAGCGAGTTCGGTCCTGCCATACCGTGCGCGACTTCGACCGTCTTCCCGTTGGGGCGCCGGACGTAGACCTTGCCGAGGAGAAATGCAGTCCACGCCATCGTGCCGTCTTCGGCGAAGGCAATGTCGTCGGCCATGCCGGTCGGCGGATTGACGAGAGGGTCGACTTCACCCGAATCGACTTGGACACGATAGAGTGTCTGACCGATAACGGACCCAGCGAAGAGCTGGTCGTCCTTGTTGAAGGCAAGGCCATGAATGCCGTGAAACCATGAGCCGGGTACCAGGATCTGCTGGCGATACTCCGCGGGCGGCGAGGTCGTTGCGGCCTGCTGGCCGGACGCGCCACCGGCCATCGCGAGCGCGAACACTGCCGACACAAAGAGACGGCGCACACCCATCCGAACTTCCCTCCAACCCCTTTTCTCGCGGCGCGGACTTTAGACCGGGCTATGGGTTTTGTAACGCCGAACCCTTCGGCTACCATCGGCAGGTATCGCAAAAACGACACTTTCGCAGGAGGAAGTCATGGCCGGTCCGCTTTCGGGGCTGACGATCGTGGAACTGGCGGGCATCGGCCCCGGTCCCATGTGCTCGATGATGCTGGGCGACATGGGTGCCGACGTGATCCGCATCGATCGCACCAAGGCACATGTCATGGACCGTCTTGCCGATCCGAAGTTCGCTGTGCACAACCGCAGTCGTCGTTCGGTATCGGTCGACCTGCAGAAAAAGGAAGGCGTCGAGGTGGTGCTGCGCCTCATCGACAAGGCCGACGGCGTCACCGAGCCGTTCAGACCCGGCGTCGCCGAGCGCCTCGGTGTCGGCCCTGATGTATGTCTCGCACGCAATCCCAAGCTGGTCTACGGACGGATGACCGGCTGGGGCCAGGAAGGACCGCTGGCCAAGGCGGCCGGTCACGACATCAACTACATCGCTCTGACCGGCGCGCTGCACGCGATCGGGCCGCAGGACAAGCCGACGCCGCCGCTCAACCTGGTGGGCGATTTCGGTGGCGGTGGCATGTTGCTGGCTTTCGGCATGGTGTGCGGCCTTCTCGAAGCCCAGAGGTCCGGCAAAGGTCAGGTCGTCGATGCTGCCATGGTAGATGGTACGGCCCTGCTGCTGGGTGCGCTCTACGGCATGACCGGGGCCGGTCTTTGGAACGATCAGGAACGCGGCGCCAATCTGCTCGATGGCGGCGCCCATTTTTACGGAACCTACGAAACCAGGGACGGCAAGTTCGTGTCCGTCGGTTCGATCGAACCGCAATTCTACGAGCTTCTGCTCGACAAGACGGGGCTGAAAGGGGAGTCGCTGCCGCCACAGATGGACCGCAAGGCCTGGGCCCAGCTCAAGAGCCGCCTCACCGCCATCTTCAAGACGAAGACCCGCGATGAATGGTGCGCGATCATGGAAGGAAGCGACATCTGCTTTGCGCCGGTACTGACGATGAAGGAGGCACCGCTCCATCCGCACGCCAAGGCGCGCGGCGCCTACGTCGATGTTTCGGGCTTCCCGCAGCCCGCCGCCGCGCCGCGCTTCTCGCGCACCAGGGAAAGCGTGCGCGGGCCGGCCGCGAAGCGAGGTCAGCACACCGACGAGGTGTTGGGCGAGAAGGGCTTCTCGGCTAAGGAGATCGCCGAGCTCAAGACCGCGGGAATCGTCGGCGCGCAGTAATGAGCGCATGATACGCGCCTTCGAATTGGCGGTTCGCCAACTCGGCGACCCTCGACTGCGGAGCGTGCTCTGGCAATCGCTGTTGCTGTCGCTGGTGTTGCAAGCGGCGATCGCTGCGCTGGCGTGGTGGGCGTTGCAGTCGTTCGCCACGTTCCAATGGAGCTGGGTCAACGACCTGATCCGCTGGTTGGGCGGCGGTGCCGTCGTGTTCGTGGCGTTGCTGCTGTTCCCCGCGAGCTTCGGCATCATCGTCTCGATCTTCATGGAGAGGATCGCCGACATCGTCGAAAGCGAGCACTATCCCGAACTCGGACCGGCTCACGGCATTCCGCTCTGGGCGGGAATCTGGTCGGGCCTGGTATTCCTGGTCACGCTGATCGTCCTGAATCTCGTCATGCTGCCTTTCTACCTCTTGGCGCTGTTCATTGCCGGCTTGGGTGTCGTGCTGTTCTACGGTATCAACGGTTGGCTGACCGGCCGGGAGTACTACGAGCAGGTGGCACTCCGCCGGCTCGAACGCACCGAGGTCAAGGCTTGGCGAAAGGCCAATGTCGGCCAACTGTGGCTGACCGGCATCGTCATCGCCTTCCTGGGCACCATCCCGGTGCTCAACCTGATCGTGCCGGTCATAGGGATGGCGGCAATGGTGCATGTGGCCCGAACGCTCAGATCGCCGGCCGGTACATCCAACGGGACCGGTCGGCCCTTTAATCCACCGGTTGAGCGGCGCTAGTATCGCTCCCATGAAGATCGCCCCCTCGACGCTGGCCGTGGCCGTATGCCTCGGGGGATGCGTCACCGGTGCCCCGGACTATGTGTTGACCGGCGGTGAAGTCGGCGTCTTCAGGTCGGCAAATGCCGGCCGACCTATCCCCCTCGACCGCATCAAAGGCATGGACGAGCGCGAGGTGATTGCGACCTTCGGCGCGCCTTTGCTCGACCGCAAGGATGAACCGGCTCGCGTCCTGCGCTTCCAGTCCGATGCCTGCACGCTCTTCGTGTCGCTATACCGTAGTGGCAACTCGGAGTGGCGAGCTTCCTTCGCCGAAGCGTACGACCCGCAGCTACGGCCCCTCCCATCGGTCGATCAATGCGCGGGGTCGGTGGCTACGCAGAAGAAGCGCCTAGCCTAGCCAGGCGTGTCCGATCTGTCCTCTCGCCAGAAATCGAGCTTCTCCTGCACCGGCCTGTCGGAGAAAGAGAACAACACCGCCTCGCTTGCCGCCTCGTGTACGACCGTCGTCCAGCTCGGTACGACGAACTGGTCGCGCTTCCTCCAGCGGAAGATCCGGTCGCCGATCCGACTCTCGCCTTCGCCTTCGACAACGGAGAAGACTGTGCCGTCGGTGCTGCGGTAGGGCGCCGTGACGAAGCCCGCCGGGAGGAGCTGCATGAAGGTGCCCATGGTCGCCATCGGCGCGCCGCCGCTGGCCGGGTTGACATAGCGCAGCTTGTAGCCGTGGCAGGCGTCGGCCGGACCCGCCTTGGCGAGGCCCGCCAACGCCTCTCGGGTGCGCGCATAGGGATAGTTGAAGATCGGCGAGGTTTGCCTGCTCGGCTTCCAGTCGACCGGCAGCAGCCCCGACGCGAACCTGGCGTCCGACGTGCCGGTTGGCGCCGTGACTGGCTGCTCGTCGGTGTCGAGGTTTTCGGCGAAGCCCGCGTTGAAGATCGCCACCATCGGTATGTCGAGTCCGTCGAGCCAGACCATGGGCTGCGATGAATCGTTGCCGTGATCGTGCCAGGTCCAGCTCGGCGTGATGACGAAATCGCCCTCACGCATGATCGTGCGCTCACCGTCGACCGTGGTGTAGGCGCCTTCGCCCTCCACGATGAAGCGCAGCGCCGACTGAGTGTGCCGATGGGCTGGCGCAATCTCGCCCGGCAAGATGAGCTGCAGGCCGGCATAGAGTGTCGGCGTCACGCAGGTACTGCCCCGCATCGCCGGATTCTCAAGAATCAGCACGCGTCGCACCGCCTCCTGGGCAGTGATGAGCGCACCAGCTTCCATCAGGAACGGCCTCACTTTCTCGTAGTCCCAATGAGCTGGCTGGTACTTCGGCAGGGGAGTCGGCGGCACGAGTTGGTGCAGCGACTCCCAGAGCGGAGCCATCGATAACCCGCCAATGCGCTCGTAGAAGTCGCGCCGCGTGTTGCCGCGGACGGCGCCGCCCGCCATCACCTGCTACTCCGCCGCGATCTTGAGGGATGAGTCGAGGCGCGCCATCGCCCGCGCGCGGCATGCTTCGGCAAAGGCATCGAACAGCACCGTCGAAACGGGATTCTCGAGTGCCCGGTGCTCGGGGTGCCACTGCACCGCCAGGCAGAAGCCCGGTCCATCGGACACGCTGAAGGCCTCGACCTGGCCATCGTCCGCCAGCGCCTCGAGCCGCGCGCGCGGCGCCAGCCGGTCGACGCCTTGGGCATGCAGCGAGTTCACGCGCACCCGCCGCTCGCCCAACAGCCGGTGCAACAGGCCGCCTTCGACAATCTCGACATCGTGCACCGGCGCGTAGTTCACATCGGCGTCGGTGGTCCTGGGCGAGCGGTGATCGCGCCGGCCGTCGACCTCGTGTACGAACTGGTGCAGCGTGCCCCCAAGCGCCACGTTGACTTCCTGCAAGCCGCGGCATATCGCAAACAGTGGCACCGCCCGATCGATGGCATGCCGAATCAGCGGCAAGGTCATGGCGTCGCGCGCTGCATCGTGCACGGTGCCATCCCGGCTTGGCGCACCGCCATAATGGCGCGGCTCGACATTGGACGGGCTGCCCGTCAGGACCACGCCATCCAGCGAATCGAGCAGGTGGTCGAGCGCATCGGTCATTGTCCCGCCTTCGGCGAGTTCGCGTCCGATAGCCGGGATCAAGACCGGCAGCGCGCCAATGGAGCCCAGCGTCGCCTGGACGTACTTTTCGTTGACGGTGTGCTGCCAGCCGCCGCGGCCATTCTCCTTCAGGCAGGCGGTGATACCTACCAGAGGCCGCAATAAACGTCGTCTCATGAACGCTATCATCGCCAAAGCGCGGTTTCTTGGCAATTGCCGCCCCGGCGGGCCCGCCCGCATCTTGTGCAGTGCTGGCTTGCGTGGTACCGCCCGCCGCCAACAAGCCAGCCAGCGAAAGCATGCCGATGTCGAACGCCAATCCGCCATCCTCCAGCCCGACCCCGCCGCAGGCGCCTCCGGCGCCTCTCACCATGCACGGCCAGTACATCAAGGACCTGAGCTTCGAGAATCCGCGCGCGCCGCAGAGCCTGATCGAGCAGAAGCAACCTCAGCTCAGCCTGAACGTGACGGTCAACACCAAGCAGTTCGATCCTCGCACCTTCGAGGTGGCGCTCACCATCGAAGCGAGCGCACAGACGCCCGAGAAAGAACCGCTCTTCATGCTCGAGCTGATCTACGCCGGCACGGTGTCGCTCGGCGAAGTGCCGCAGGAAGCGGTCGGTCCGCTGCTCTTCATCGAGACGCCACGGCTGCTCTTCCCCTTCGCCCGCGCCATCGTGGCCAACGCCACGCGCGAGGCCGGCTTTCCGCCTCTCAACATCGCGCCTGTGGATTTCGTCGCGCTCTACCGCCAGCAACTCGAGGCGAGTGGCGGGCAGATTTCCACGGTGCCCAGCGGTCCGGTCGGCCACGCCTAGCTGGCATCTGACGGCGCTATTCTGTCTTCAGCCAGATGGGATCGCTGATCTGCTTCAGGAACTCGGCATGGGCCGCGAGCTCTGCCTCGCTTGCTGCATGCAGCCGGGATGGGCGCACCGGTCCGGTCATGAGGCCGACGCTCACCGCTGCCGAGATCGCCGACGCAAGACCGAGGTCGCGCTGGCGGCCGCCGCTCAGTTCAAGATAGACCTCGGCCAATAGCTCTGCATCGAGCAACGCGCCGTGTTTGGTGCGATTCGAGTTGTCGACCCCGAACCGCACGCACAGCGCATCGAGGCTGGCGCGCTGGCCGGGATACTTCCTGCGCGCCATCGACACGGTATCGACGTAGGGGTTGGCCAGACTGGCGCGGCCGCAACGCCCCAGCTCTGCGTTGAGAAACCCGAGATCGAACTGGGCATTGTGAATGACCAGCCGCGAATCGCCGATGAAGCCCAACAGCTGATCCACCTTGTCGGCGAACAGCGGCTTGTCAGCGAGGAATTCGTCAGTGATGCCATGCACATCCTGGGCGGCGCTCGGCATCGGCATTTCAGGATTGAAATAGAGCTGGAAGGTGCGCCCCGTGGCGACCATGTTCATCAACTCGATACAGCCTACCTCGACGACGCGGTGCCCGGCGAGCGGATCGAGCCCGGTGGTTTCCGTGTCGAGGACGACTTCGCGCATCGCCCGACCTTCTAGCCTACTTTCGTTGGGCGCGCGCCAGACGGGCTGTGAATTTCTCCTTCCAGGGATCGAGCGGCCAGCAGCAGCCTCGCCGCCGCTTGAGGCGCGCCACTGCCTGCTTGAGCGCGGCGCGAGTCGGAGCCAGTCCCAACCCGGTGGGTATGACGATCGTCGCCTTGCGCCGCTTCACCGGATCGGGAACCTGCTGACGCAGGATGCCATCGAACCGGTCGGTCGTCATGCCAAGCCGCGCCATGACCCGCCGGCGTTGCAGGAAAGCCGGTGCACTAACCACCAGCGTGGCGTCGACCCGTCGCTCTCCCAGGCCCTCGAACAGCAGGGGGATGTCGAGCACGACGAGCGGCACGCGACGCTGGGCGGCGCGCTTGAGGAACCCCTTCTGACGCTGGCCTACCAATGGATGAACGATGGCTTCCAGTCGCCGCAGTGCCTCCTTGTTGCCGAATACACGCGTGCCGAGCGCCTGGCGGTCGAGCACACCCCCTTTTACCACGCCTGGGAATGCAGCCTCGATAGCCGGCAATGCCGTACCCCCGGGAGCCTGAAGGGCGTGGACATTGGCGTCGGCGTCGTACACGGGCACGCCCATCTGCCGCAGCATCCTCGCCGCAGTGGACTTGCCCATGCCGATGGAGCCAGTAAGGCCGACGATAACCATTGCACAATTCCCCCTTCCCGGAGGCCGGCAAGGGCAGGCGCCGAGAGAAGGAACTCGAACTACGGAAGCAGAACCGTCTGGCCGGTTGTCTTGCGGCTCTCAAGGTCGATGTGGGCCTGCGCAGCCTCGGCCAACGGATAGCGCTGGTCGATGGCGATCTTCACCTTGCCGCTCTTGACCATCTTGAACACGGCCTTGGCAGCGGCTTCCAGCGACTTGCGCGTGGCGGTGTAGGCGCCGAGACTCGGCCGCGTGACGTAGAGCGAGCCTTTGGTGTTGAGGATGCCGAGCGCGACCGGCGGCACCGCGCCCGACGCGTTGCCGAAGGAGACCATCAGGCCGCGCGGCTGCAGGCAATCGAGCGAGGCATTCCAGGTGTCCTTGCCGACACCGTCGACGACGACCGGCACGCCTTTGCCCTTGGTGATCTTCTTCACTTCGGCGACGATGTCCTCCTTGGTGTAGTCGATCACCCACTTGTAGCCGTTCTTCCTGGCGAGGGCGGCTTTCTCGGGCGACGAGGTCGTGCCGATCACTTTGTAACCGCGCGCCTTGGCCCACTGGCCGAACAGCAGGCCGACACCGCCGGCAGCGGCGTGGAACAGGATGATATCGCCCTTCTTCAGCCAGGCCTTGGGCGTGTGATCGACCAGATACTCGGTCGTCATGCCCTTGAGCATGATCGCGGCGGCCTGTTCGTCGCTCACGCCCTTGGGCACATGAACCAGCTGGTCGACGCCCATCAAGCGCTCCTGGCAGTACGCGCCGAGCACACCGCAATAGGCCACCCGGTCGCCCTTCTTGAAGCCGCGGACCTTGGGGCCCACCTCAACGATGACGCCTGCGGCCTCGCGGCCTACGGCGTTCGGCAGAGGCGTTTGATAGAGGCCGGAGCGTGTGTAGACGTCGATGAAATTGAGCCCGATTGCGGTGTGCCTGATCTTCACCTGGCCTGGGCCGGGCGAGCCGACGTTGACGTCGGCGAGCTGCATCTTCTCAGGTCCGCCATTTTCGTGAATCAGGATCGACTTCGACATCTCTTCTCCCCCTCTGCTCGGCACCTGCCAGAGTAGCAAGTATAATGGCGGCCTGCTCGTCCGCCAGCCTGAGACAAACCCCGATTCCAGGAGGGACTTGATGCGCCGCCGCCGTCTGCTCTTCGCCACTGCCGTCGCCTTGACTGCGCCGGGAATCGTCCGCGGACAGACCGTCCAAAGGAGCGCCAAAGCCTCCTATCGGCTGGTGACGTTAGCAACCGGCTTTGTCCAACCATGGAGCATGGCCTTCTTGCCCGGAGACGGGATATTGATCACGGAGCGGCCGGGACGACTGAGACTGTTCGCCAACGGCAAGCTCGATCCTCGACCTGTACTGAACGCGCCCAAGGTCTATGCTTCCGGCCAGGGCGGGCTGCTCGACGTTTGCCTGCACCCCGACTTTTCCCGCAACGGCGTGCTCTATCTGACCTACTCGGCACAGGATGAGGGCGGCGCCGCGACCCGCGTGGCGCGCGCGGAGTTCCGTGGCGACGGCCTGCGCAGCCTGACGCCGCTTTTCGAGGCTCTGCCACGCGCTTCGGGAAGCCTGCACTTCGGTTCACGCATCGCCTTCGACCGTGCCGGCCTGATGTACGTCACCACCGGCGAGCGTTACCAGATGAAACGGGCGCAAGATCTCAACGACCTGGCCGGCAAGGTAGTGCGCCTGCGGGACGACGGCTCTATTCCCCACGACAATCCGTTCGTCGGGCGCGCCGGCATGCGACCTGAGATTTTTACCTATGGACATCGCAATCCGCAGGGCATCGCCGTCCATCCTGCCACGGGCCGCATCTGGATTTGCGAACACGGGCCGAGGGGCGGCGATGAAATCAATATCCTGAAGCCGGGCGCCAACTACGGCTGGCCTCTAGCCACACATGGAGTCGACTACAGTGGCGCCATCATCAGCCCCAACAAGAGCCTGCCCGGCATGGAGGATCCCGTGCGCGCCTGGGTGCCGTCGATCTCGCCGTGCGGCCTCTGCTTCTACACTGGCGATCCCTTCCCTGAGTGGAAGGGATCGATGTTCACCGGCGCCCTGTCGAACGACGCGTTGTTCCGCATCGAGTTCGACGGCGAGCGCTATGTCAGCGAGGAACGGTTGCTCGTCGAACGACTTCCGTATATCCGCGACGTACGCCAAGGGCCCGATGGACTCCTGTATCTTGTCACGCAGAGCGGAGACAGCGGATTGTACCGCATCGAACCCGCGTAAGTCTGAAGAAATGACCGGCCCACGTCTCATCCTTGCTTCCGCCAGTCCCTCGCGCCGTCAGCTCCTCGCTAATGCCGGACTCGAGTTCGAGGTCGAGCCGTCGGGTGTAGACGAGGACGAGGTGAAACGCAGCCTTCTGGCCGAGCGCGCCTCGCCGCAGGAGATCGCGGAGGAGCTCGCCGAGATGAAGGCGCTGCGGGTCTCCAGCCGTCATCCCGAAGCCATGGTGGTAGGCGGCGATTCGACTCTCGCTTGCGGTGGGCGCATGTTCGACAAGCCTCTTGGCTTGGACGCGGCGCGCAAGCAGCTCCTCGCGTTGCGCGGCCTGACGCATGAACTTTTTTCATCGGTCGTCGTCGCCCGCGGCGGCACACGTCTGTGGCACTGGAATGAACGTGCGAGACTCACGATGCGCCCCTTCTCCGAACCCTTTCTGAACGCCTATCTCGCGCGCACCGGCGAGCAGGTCCTGTACTCAGTCGGCGCCTACCAGCTCGAGGGACTGGGCGCGCACCTGTTCAGCCGGGTCGACGGCGACTATTTCACCATCCTCGGCCTGCCGCTGCTCCCGCTGCTGTCGTTCCTGCAGGGCCACGGCATCGGCCTGGAGCAGGCGGCATGAGCTCCTACGACAAGCTGCTCGCCGACGCGCGCGGCCGGCCCTTCGCCTGCGTCGTCGGCTGGCCGATCGAGCATTCGCGTTCCCCCGCCCTGCACGGCTATTGGCTGCGCAAGCACGCCATCGACGGCCACTACGGCCGTCTCGCCGTCGAGCCCAGGCGCGAGGCGCTCGAGGAGCTGGTCGCCTTCCTCAAGCGCACGCCCAATGCGCGCGGCTGCAACCTCACCCTGCCGCACAAGATCCAGATCATGCCGCTGCTCGACCATCTGCACGCGACGGCGACTCATATCGGCGCCGTCAATACGGTGATCAAGCGGGCCGACGGCAGTCTCGAAGGTCGTAATTCCGACGGCTTCGGCTTCCTGCAGGCGCTTGCCGAAGGCGCGCCCGACTGGAACGCGACGGCCGGTCCGGCCGTCGTGCTGGGCGCCGGCGGTGCGGCGCGTGCCGTGGTGGCGGGCCTCGTCGCGGCGGGGGTGCCTGAGCTGCGGCTGGTCAACCGCACGCAGCAGACCGCCATCGATCTCGGCGTCACCTTCGCGCCCAAGGACGGCCGGCGCATCGCCATCGAGCGCTGGGACGAACGCAGCGCGGTGCTGGATGGCGCCACGCTGCTCGTCAACACGACCTCCCTCGGCATGACGGGCCAGCCGCCCCTCGAAATCGACCTGGCGCGCCTGCCGCAGAGCGCTGTGGTGGACGACATCGTCTCCGTGCCACTCGAGACGCCGCTTCTCGCCGCCGCCCGCGCGCGCCACCATCGCTCCGTCGATGGTCTCGGCATGCTGCTGCACCAAGGCCGCATGGGCTTCGAAGCCTGGTTCGGCCAGAAGGTGACCGTCAGCGCCGAGCAGCGCGCGGAGGTCTTGGCGGCATGACGGCAGGCAATCCGCCGGACGGCTTCAAACCGCTGTTCCGGACTAGCCCGTTCCTCGACCACAACGGCCCGTTCTTCTATCGTGACAACGCCGACGGCGCGTTCGTCATCGGACTGCGCATCAGGCCCGAGCACGCCAATGCCCGCGGCGGCGCGCACGGCGGACTGCTGATGACGATGTGCGACATCGCTTTAGGCTACCGTACGACGAGGAGTCAGACACCCTCTCCGATGCTAACCACGGCGAGCGTCACCACCGACTTCGCCGGCGGCGCCAAGGTCGGCGACTGGGTGGAGGCCCATGTCGACGTGCACAAGGTCGGCGGCCGACTGGCCTTCGCCAACTGCTACCTGGTGTGCAATGGCGAACGCATCGTGCACGCGTCCGCCGTCTTCGCCCGCAGCGGCGATCGCCCCGCCGCTACTGGTTCATAGAGCCGAAGAAGTCCTGATTGGTCTTCGCCGTGCGTAGCTTGTCGAGCAGGAACTCGATGGCATCGACGGCACCCATCGGCATGAGGATGCGGCGCAGCACCCACATCTTCGACAAGGTCGCGCGGTCGACCAGCAACTCCTCCTTGCGGGTGCCCGACTTGGTGATGTCGATCGCCGGGAAGGTGCGCTTGTCGGCGACCTTGCGGTCGAGGATGATTTCGGAGTTACCGGTGCCCTTGAACTCCTCGAAGATCACCTCGTCCATGCGGCTGCCGGTGTCGATCAGCGCGGTTGCGATGATGGTGAGCGAGCCGCCCTCCTCGATGTTGCGCGCTGCGCCGAAGAAGCGCTTGGGCCTCTGCAGCGCGTTGGCATCGACGCCGCCGGTCAGCACCTTTCCCGAACTCGGCACCACGGTGTTGTAGGCACGGCCGAGGCGGGTGATCGAATCGAGCAGGATCACGACGTCGCGCTTGTGCTCGACCAGCCGCTTGGCCTTCTCGATCACCATTTCGGCAACGGCGACGTGACGGCTCGCCGGCTCGTCGAAGGTCGAACTCACGACCTCGCCCTTGACCGTCCGCTGCATGTCGGTGACTTCCTCCGGTCGCTCATCGACGAGCAGCACCATGAGGAACACCTCTGGATTATTGGCGGTGATGGCATGCGCGATGTTCTGCATCAGCACGGTCTTGCCCGTGCGCGGCGGCGAGACGATGAGCGCGCGCTGGCCCTTTCCGATCGGCGCAATCAGGTCGATCACGCGGGTCGAGATGTCGAGCTGCTGCTGCGGCGTGCTGGTGGCCTTCTTGGTCAGGGTACCGGTGGTGCGTCGGCCGGTCGAGACGCGGCCCGATGAGGTGGCGCGCGCGGAGCTTTGCTCCTCGGAGATGGTCGGCGCCATCACGCCCGCACCCTCCATTTCTAGCTTCAGCTTCTCGTCGGGATAGAGCGGCGTCAGCGAATCGAAGCCGATGCGGTGACGCAACGCTTCGGGATCGTCGAAGTTGATCTTGTTGATCTGCACGAGGGCGAAGTAGCGCTCGCCATCCTTGGGAGCGCGGATCTCGCCCTCGACCGTGTCACCGGTGCGCAGGCCGAAGCGGCGGACTTGGGTAGGGCTGACATAGATGTCGTCGGCTCCGGGCAGATAGTTGGCTTCCATCGAGCGGAGGTATCCGAAGCCGTCGGGTAGCACTTCGATGGTGCCACTTCCGAAGATCGCCTGGTCGTTGGCGGCGAGCTTCTGGAGGATGGCAAACATCAGCTCCTGGCGGCGCATCTGGGCGGCGCCTTCCACGCCTTGCTCCTCAGCGAACGCGAGGAGTTCGGGCGGCTTCTTCTTCTTGAGATCTTCGAGATTCATGTGGCTTCAGTCGTTGGGAAGTGACGCACGCGCTCGGCGGCCGGGGCGGCCAAACCATCAAAATACAGCGCTGTGTCGTACTGGATGGACCCCGTCGATCACCGCCGGGCGGCAGCGCCAAGGGCCCTGAGGCGACGCCTATATAGGGGCCCGCCCGGTTTCTGTCAAAGGCTGGTCTTGTTGGCTTCGCGCCTGCTCCGAAGCTGGTTCGGGAACCCTCAACCTTCCTGCTCCGCCAGCATCTCGGCGTAGCGGTAGATCTCGGTATGGTCGGCGGCGGAGCCGAGCTTCGCGTGCGCGGCCGCCCAATAGGTCACAGCGTCCCTGAGCATCGGCATGTTGAGCTTCAGGTGCTCGGCCACGTCGCCCGCGGTGCGTAGGTCCTTCGCCATCAGGGCCGTCGTGAATCCGGCGGCGAAAGTGCGCGAGACGACGAACTGCCGGCCCTTCACTTCGGTAGCGTTACTCTTGCCGGTCGAGCTGTTGAACACATCGACCATGGTACCTGGATCGAGGCCGAATGCCTCGCCGACGACCAGCGCCTCGCACATCGCCACCAGGCCTGCGGCGGAGAGATAGTTGTTGAGCGCCTTCATGGCGTGACCCGCCCCGGTCGGTCCGCAGAGCGTGATGGTCTTGCCCATGGCGGCCAGGAGCGGCCGCGCCCGGTCGAGATCCGCCGCAGCGCCCCCCACCATGATGGAAAGCGAGCCGTCGACCGCACGCCTGACACCGCCGGATACAGGCGCATCGAGCAACGCCACGCCTGATGCCGCAAGATCGCGCGCGAGCCTCTGAGTATCGACGGGATTGGACGAGCTCATATCGATCACCAGCGCCCCCGCATCCAGACCCTCGCGCGCCGCGTCCTTGCCCTCGATCACGGCCTGCCGGACCACCTCGCCGTCGGGCAGCATGGTGATCAGTGCCGACGCTCCCTGCGCCGCAGCCTTGGCCGAGGCCGTCGCCAGCACCGAGGGATGAGCGCCGACGAAATCCGACACCGCCTTCTGCGACAAGTCGAAAACGCGGATCTTGAAGCCCGCTTGTGCAAGATTCGCCGCCATCGGTCGACCCATCATGCCGAGGCCGAGGAAAGCGATGGTGCTGCCGGGTGCGAGTGCCGTCATCGGCGGTCTCCCGAGGTGAGGTCGTATTCATAGAGCGGCGACGTGCAGTCGGGAATCGCATCCGACGGGGTATTCCGCAGGAAGCGCGCACCCATAGGCCCATGGAACGCGGCGGTGCGGGGATCGGCTTGGGCCTTCGGCCTGGTACAGAGTGCGGTGAGGGCCAATGCCTCACCCGCCATCGTCGGACGCACAGTGCGCATGGTTCAGAGTCCGCGCTCCTTGAACACTTCGCGCGCCGTCTTGAAGGCGTCGAGGCCCGCCGGAATGCCGCAATAGATCGCAACCTGGAGGAATACCTCCTTGATCTCGTCCTTGGTCAGGCCGTTGTTGAGCGCACCGTTGACATGCAACTTCAACTCGGGACCGCGATTGAGTGCTGCCAGCATGGCAAGGTTGAGCATCGAACGCGTCTTGTTGGGCAGGCCGGGCCGTGTCCAAACGTAACCCCAGCAATATTCCGTGGTGACATCCTGGAATGCCATCATGAACTCATCGGCATTGGCCAGCGAGTTGTCGACATAGTCCGAGCCGAGGACGGCTTTGCGAACCTTCATACCGGTGTCATAGAGTTCCTGGTTGCGCGGCTTGGGTGTTGCCTTGGCCATGTGCTGCTCCTCCGTTGCGAAAGCGGCGGAGCATAGCGCAGGCCGATTTGGCGAAAAATCAGGCGCGGGCAATCACGCGACAGCCTGCCCCGCCGCTGCCTTGGCCGCACCAGAAGCGGCGGCCGCGCCTAGGCCCTTGGCCTGAGCCTGCTGGCAGAGATCTTCGATGGTTATGGTGTCGAGCTGCATCATCATGTCGTCACGCAACTTCTCCCACATCGGCCACACGACCAAGTGAGCGAGCGGCGAACCGACCGATGGATCATTGGGTTCCGATTCGGCCTCCAATGTCCGCACGACTCGCACCACCTCGCCGAGCGTGATCTGGCGACGTTCGCGGCCCAGGCGATAGCCGCCGCGCGGCCCGCGCTTGCCGCTCAGGATGCCGGCGCGGACCAAGTGTTGCAGGACCTGCTCGAGATATCGCTTGGGAATACGTTGGCGCTCGGTGATGTCGCCGCTGCGGACTGGATGCTCGCCGACATGACACGCCACGTCGAGGACAGCCTCGATGGCGAACATAGTCTTCTTGCTGAGCCGAGGCATCCCCTGGTCCCTCTTAGCCCCCCCGCACCACTCCGGCGGCGACCCCTGTCGAACCGAAGCCACCGGCGCCACGCGCCGTTTGGTCCAGTTGGCTGACCTCGCGCCAGACCGCCCGGGCATGCGGTGCGACCACCAACTGTGCAATTCGCATGCCGCGACTGATCCTGAAGGATTCCTGCCCCAGGTTGATCAATATAGCGCCAACCTCGCCTCGGTAGTCGGCGTCGATGGTGCCAGGCGCATTGGCGACGGTCACGCCGTGCTTGGCAGCGAGGCCCGAGCGCGGCCGGACTTGCGCCTCAAACCCCACTGGCAGGGCGATCGAAATGCCCGTCGGCACGATGCGTCGCTCCAGCGGCTTGAGTTCGATATCCTGGTCGATAGCCGCCAAGAGGTCGGCACCCGCCGCCGCAAGGGTGGCGTAGTCGGGCAGCGCCAGGTCTCGCGCGTGCGGCAGGCGGACGATCTCGATCTCTATGCTCACGACACCCTTCATTCCCTACTCCGCCGCCTGAGCCGGCCGGGGCCGGGAGAGGTACCGCGCAATGCGCTCTGCAAGTCGTGCCGCGACCTCGTCCTTGGTCAAGGTCGGCCAATCCTCCACGCCTTGCGCGGAGATCAGATGCACGGTGTTGCGCTCGCCGCCGAACGTACCGGTCATGGGCGACACGTCGTTGGCGATGATCCAGTCGCAGCCCTTGCGCTTACGCTTGTCGACGGCGTTCGCGATCAGGTTCTCCGTCTCCGCCGCGAAGCCCACGACCAGCGTCGGACGACCGACGCCGGGCCTCGCCAACGTCGCCAGGATGTCGGGGTTGGGCGCCAACGTGACCATGGGTGGGGAGGCGCCCGGCTTCTTCTTGATCTTGCCCATCGCAGGCTGCGCCACCTTCCAGTCGGCCACGGCGGCGGCGCAGACGGCGATGTCGATCGTCCCCACGGCCTGACATGCCGACAGCATCTGGTCGGCCGAGTCGACATGAACGGTCGTCATGCCGACGGGATCGACGAGCGCGACCGGCCCGCTCACCAACGTCACTTCGGCGCCCAGTCGAGCGAGCGCCGCCGCGATCGCATGCCCCTGCTTGCCGGAGGAATGGTTGGAGATGTAGCGCACCGGATCGATCGCCTCGCGGGTCGGACCCGAAGTGACGACGGCGCGACGGCCGGCCAGCGGCCGCCCGGCCGTGAGGATGGCTTCAGCGGCGGCAACGATCTCTTGCGGCTCAGACATGCGGCCTGGACCGTGTTCGTTGCAGGCCATTGCGCCGTCGTTGGGTCCGACGAAATGCACGCCGCGCTTCCTGAGGGTCTCGACGTTGGCGGCGGTCGCCGCATGGGTCCACATGCGCACGTTCATAGCAGGTGCCGCCAGCACCGGCTTGTCGGTGGCAAGCAGGACGGTCGCAGCAAGGTCGTCGGCCAATCCCCCCGCCATGCGGGCGAGGATGTTGGCGGTCGCCGGCGCCACGACCAGCAGATCGGCATCGCGCGACAACTGGATGTGGCCCATCTCGCTCTCGTCGGTGAGCGAGAACATGTCGCTGTACACCCTGTCCTCGCTGAGCGCCTGTAGCGACAGCGGCGTCACAAATCGAGCACCCGCCTCGGTGAGCACGCAGCGGACCGACGCGCCGCGCTCACGCAGCCGCCGGATCAGCTCGAGCGACTTGAAAGCCGCGATGCCGCCCGCGACGACCAGCAGGATGCGCTTGCCGTGCAACATGACGTTTAGAGTATCACAAGACCCGGCTGGCGAAAGTGTAGACGCCGGTCAGCAACAGGGCCCAGAACACGGCCTGCCGGAACTGTTCGACCGAGAGCCTGAGGCGTACCCACTGGCCGAGCCACATGCCGGCAAGAGCCGGAACGACGGCGCCGGCCGAAACGATCGCGCGCGCACCATCCAGCAAACCAAAGGTCAACAGCGACACAGTGAGGGTGAGCGAAGTCGCGCACAGCACCACGCCCAGGGTCTGAACCAGCTCGCTCGGCTTGACGTCGAGACCCTGCAGGTAGGGCATGAGCGGAATGATGGGCACGCCGACGAGTCCTGCAACAAAGCCGGACACCGTTCCGATCACGGGGGCCAAGGGCTTTTCGAGATCGGCATGGATATGCAGGCGGATACGCAGCAAACCCAAGCCGCCATAGACGATCAGCACGATGGCCAGCACCAGGAACGCCCAATTCGGTCCGCGCTGCCCGACCAGCCACATCGTGGCATAGAGCGACAGCGCGAGTGACAGGATGAGTGGCCACTGCCGACGCAGGATCCGCGTGAAGTTCCCGCCGACCGCGGCCTGCCAGACATTGGTGATGATGGTCGGCAGCGCGATCAGCGCCACCGCCTCGGTGAGCGGCAGCACGAGCGTCGTCAGCGCGATGACGATGGTCGGCAGGCCAAGCCCAACCAGCCCCTTGACCGTGCCCGCCAGCAAGAACACCGCGAGGCCGAAGACGATGTCGCCGGTCGGCACAGTCGATCAGTCCAGCAGGGCGATCGCCGCGACCGCCAGCGCGGCCACAGCCACGACCTCAGCAAGGCCGATGCGCGACCGGTAACGGGATATCGAGGGCGGCAGCTCGGCGGCCTGCCGATCGACGCGACGGCGCTCGGCCTCGAGCACCCTCTCCAGATTGTCGAGCGCGCGCGGCAGGCGGCGCAGTGCCTCGGCGAGCTCGCCTGCAGCGCGCGCGGCGGTCGCGCGCGGCCCGAAGTGGCTCTGCATCCATTCCTCGATCAGCGGCCGCGCGAGTTCCCAGATGTTGACGCCGGGATTGAGCCGCGTGCCCATTCCTTCGGCCATCAGCATGGTCTTCTGCAGCAACAGGAGCTGAGGCTGCACCGGCATCTCGAACTGTTCGGTGACACGCAGCAGGTGGGCCAGCAGGCGGGCGATCGAAATCTCGTGGCTCGGCTTGCCGAAGATCGGCTCGCCGATCGAGCGGCAGGCCTGGGCGAAGACCTCGAGCGACTGGCCGGCCGGCACATAGCCGGCGCGGAATTGCACCTCGGCGACGGCACGATAGTCGCGGCTCAGGAAGGCGACGAGGAGTTCGGCAAGATAGCCGCGCGTGGCTTCGTCGACCCGGCCCATGATGCCGAAATCGACCGGCACGATGCTGCCGTTGCGATCGACGAACGCGTTGCCGCCATGCATGTCGGCGTGGAAGAAGCCATCCCGGAATACCTGATAGAAGAACGCTTCGGCGCACTTTTTCATGATGGCGTCGGGGTCGTGCCCGGCGGACACGATGGCGTCGCGGTCGCCGATCGGGATGCCCTCCACGCGCTCGAGCGTCATGACGCGTTCGGCCGTGCGATCCCAATCGATGGCAGGCGCACGATAGCCCGGGTCGTCGGCGAAGTTTTCGCCGAGCTCCTCGGCCGCTGCGGCCTCCATGCGCAAATCCATCTCGATGCGCACGATGTCGGCGAAAGCACGCACCGCCTCCACCGGCTTCAGCCGGCGAAACCGCGGCTGCGTGCGCTCGACCAACTCGGCCACCCAGTAGAAGAGATCGAGGTCGCGCTCGAAGGCCCGTTCGATGCCAGGCCGAAGTACCTTGACCGCGACCTCACGGCCGTCGGTCGTGGTCGCGAAATGCACCTGGGCGATCGAGGCGGCCGCCACCGGCTCGTCCTCGAAACGTGCAAACAGCACATCGATCGGACGGCCAAGCTCGCTCTCGATGGTGTGGCGCGCGGCTGCACCCGGGAACGCCGGAAGGTGATCCTGCAGCCGCGCGAGATCGGCGGCGACGGCCTCGCTCAGAAGATCGGCGCGCGTCGAGAGAGCCTGGCCGAGCTTGATGAAACTCGGCCCCATCTCCTGCAGCGCGGCCGCGAGCCGCTCTCCTGGGCGCCGCCGGTCGCGCCGCGCGCGGAACAGCCGCGCCCATGCGATCAGAGCCGGCGCAATGCCCAGCGTCTCGAGGGGAAACAGCGCGTCGTGGCGGGCAAAGCTTCGCGCCACCCGCAGGAGGCGCCAGCTGTTGCGGAGGGCTCTGAACATCTAGACACGCCAGCCGCTGTGCAGCGCGACGACGCCCAGGGTCATGTTGCGCCAGCGTACGTTGACGAAGCCGGCACGACGCATGCGATCGGCCAGCTGACGCTGGGACGGAAAGCGACGGATGCTTTCATGAAGATAGCGGTAGGAGTCGGCATCGCGCGCGACCAGACGCCCCAGCAGCGGCAAGGCGCGTTCCGAGTAGGCGTCATAGAGTCGGCCGATCGGCGCCGACGTCACCTTGCTGAACTCGAGGCAGAAGAACCGCCCCCCGGGCCTCAGCACCCGCCAGGCCTCCGCTAGCGCCTTGTCGATGTCGGTGACGTTGCGCAGGCCGAAGGCGATCGTGTAGCCGTCGAACGACCGGTCCGGAAACGGCAGGTTTTCGGCGTTGCCGGTCGCCCAGGTCAAGCCGTTGAGCACGCCGCGATCGATGGCACGATCGCGCCCGACCTTCAGCATGGCGGCATTGATGTCGCAAACCGTCACGTCGGGCCGGTCGCCCTGCCGCGCCAGGAGCCGCAAGGCGATGTCGCCGGTACCACCCGCGACATCGAGCAGCCGCTCGCCGGGCCGGGGATGGGCGACGTCGACCAGGGCGTTCTTCCAGAGCCGATGGACCCCACCGGACATCAGGTCGTTCATCAGGTCGTAGCGCGGCGCGACCGACTCGAAGACGCGACGCACCAGTCCCGCCTTCTCGACGGCCGGAACGTCGCGATAGCCGAAGGAGGCCCGGTTTGCGCTAGGATCGGCCGGGTCGGACGGGGCGGGTTCCATGGGGCCGCCAACCTAGAGGAATCGCCATGCTGCTGAAAGACCGGGTGATACTGATCACGAATGTCGAGAAGTTCGCCGGCCACGGCACGACCCAGGTCGCCATCGGCCAGGGAGCGACGATCGTCGCCCACGACCCGTCGTTCGAGGCGCCCAGCGCGCGGCGCAAGTACGAGGCCCAGTTCCCCGGCGCGCACGCGCTCGCCGCCACCGAGCCCGCCACCCTGGTCGAGCTGGCGCTGAGGCGGCATGGCCGCATCGACGCGCTGGTCAACAACGACGCCTTTCCCGCCCTGCGCGCGCCGCTCGGCGAGGCACGGCTCCAGGACTTCCGCGACGCGCTCGAGACGATGGCGGTCGCGCCCTTCCACCTGACCCAGCTCGTGGCACCGTCGATGCGCAAGCGCAGGCACGGGCGCATCGTGTTCGTGTCGTCGGCAGCGCCGTTGCGCGGCATCGCCAACTACGCGCCCTACGTCTCCGCGCGCGCCGCCGCCAACGGCCTCGTCTCGTCGCTCGCCAAGGAACTCGGACGGGACGGCATCACGGTGAATGCCGTCGGCTCGAACTACGTCGAGAACCCCGACTACTTTCCGCCCGCCCTGCTGGCCAACAAGGAAGCGATGGCCAAGATGACGGCCCAGATCCCCCTGGGCAGGCTCGGCAAGTCCGAAGAACTGGGCGCCGCCATCTGCTTCCTCTGCTCCGACGGGGCGGGCTTCATCACCGGCCACGTCCTGCCGCACGCCGGCGGCTGGGCGTAGAAATCCGCCCCGACCGAAGCCGCCGTCGCCCGGTGTGCTCGGCGCGTCCACCCTACCGTGGACAGCTCCGATACCGATGGCATCGACATCCGACCCGATTCGTCCACGAATCCACGCCGTCCACTCGAAGCCTCGGTGTCCACTCATCCTGGGGCGGGGCGATGGGCGGCCCCGCCGTCAAATAACGGGAATCTATTAGGGTATTTTCGCTATGCGGCACGTCAGGCACTTAGAGATGGAGGCTGAGGCCGCAGAAGAGGCCGGCCGGCAGCGGCGATCCCGGTGGATGGGCCCGGCGCTCGGCGAGCAGGTGCGGCAGCAAATGGGTGTGCGGCCCCTCCGGCGAGCGGCCATCCGCGACAGGGATGGGCTGGTGCACCTCGAGTCGCGCGATCGCCGAGACGAGGATGCGGGTCGGGCTGGCGCGCGCGAGGACGCCGGCGGCGGGGCTGTCGGCCGCGAGCAGCGGCCGGCCGACCGCGCCCCGCAGAGCGGCGGCCGTCCCTGTATCGCCCCGCCGCAGGCGCACCAGCATGTCGACATGGGGCAGCCCGACGCCGAGATCGAAGGTCAGCTCGTCGAGCGCGGTGACGACGGCGCGCCCGGCGCCGCGGCGCGTCGTGCAGAAGGCGATCTCGCGCCGCCGGCCTGCGTCATCGACCAGCGCGAAGGCCTGCACGCCCGCGAGATCGAGGACGGCGAGCGCCCCGCGCGCCGTCCGCACCGACAGCGAGTCGAGATCGAGCGCCAGCCCCGCCTCGCCCGCGTCATACTGGAACTCGCCGATCGCGCCGTAGCCGCCGACGCTCCAACCGCTGGACGGGCCGGCCAGGTGACGGCGGACGATCGTGCGCGGATCGTCGTCGATCTGGAGGCAACGCAAGGCGCTCATGCATGACAGCGAAGACGGCCGACGCGGACGTCGTCAACCCGGGGGGGCGAACTCCCCTTTCTCGAAATGGCAACAGCACGGTATGATCAAGTCATACCGACGAGCGGATGATGAGCAAGGTTTCCAAACGCACTTTCAGCCTCCCCCCGGAGCAGGCGGACTACATCGATGCCAAAGTCGAGTCAGGTGCTTATGCCTCGGGCTCCGAGGTGATCCGCGCCGGGCTGCGCGCGTTGCAAGAGCGAGACGCCGCCGTTGAACGTTGGCTGAGAGATGAGGTCGTGCCGGTCTACGACGAAATGAAGGCACACCCGGAACGGAAGCTTCCAGCGAAGGCGGTCTTTGCGGAGTTGCGCTCACGCTATCGCCATCGGCGCAAGGCCAGGCGTTGAAGCGCCGGACGGTTTCATTCTCTCCGGCCGCATTGGACGATCTTCGACGACTGGGCGACTGGATCGCCGAGCGCGCCGGCGTCGACGTTGCTTCGCATTACATCGAGCGCATCGAAGCCTATTGCGACGACTTGGCCTATTCCGGAGAGCGAGGCCGACTCCGCGAAGATCTACGGCCTGGGCTTCGTATCATCGGCTTCGAGCGACGCGTGGCAATCGCGTTCACGGTTTCGGACGACGAAGTTCTGATCCTGCGCGTGTACTATGGCGGCCGGAACTGGACGGCCGCGCCTAACTGAACGCCTCGTCCCACGAGCCCTTGGTCGACGCCTTCGAATACTCCGTCGCGCGGTTCTCGAAGAAGTTGGTGTGCTCGATGGCGTTGAGCATCTGGTCCATCCACGGCAGCGGGTTCTTGGCGTCGCTGCGGTAGATCGGCTGCAGGCCGAGCTGGATGAGGCGGCGGTCGGCGATGAAGCGGATGTAGCGCTTCACGTCGTTGGCCGTCATGCCCTCGATGCCGTCGAGCTCGAAGGCGAGGTCGATGAAGGCGTCCTCGTGGTCGACGATGGTCGAGCAGGCGAGATAGATCTCGCGCTGCAGCGCCTCGGTCCACACCTCGGGGTTCTCCTGGATGAAGGTGCGGAACAGCTTGACGATCGAGTTGCAGTGCAGGGTCTCGTCGCGCACCGACCACGACACGATCTGGCCCATGCCCTTCATCTTGTTGAAGCGCGGGAAGTTCATCAGCATGGCGAAGGAGGCGAAGAGCTGCAGGCCCTCGGTGAAGGCGCCGAACACCGCCAGCGTCTTGGCGATGTCGGCCTTCGAGTCGACGTTGAACTCCTGCATGTAGTCGTACTTGTCCTTCATCTCCTTGACGCGGAGAAAGGCGGAGTACTCGGCCTCGGGCATGCCGATCGTGTCGAGCAGATGGCTGTAGGCGGCGATGTGCACCGTCTCCATGGCCGAGAAGGCCGACAGCATCATCTGCACTTCCGTGGGTTTGAAGACCCGCGAATAGTGCTTCATGTAGCAGTTGTTCACCTCGACGTCGGCCTGGGTGAAGAAGCGGAAGATCTGCGTCAGCAGGTGGCGCTCGCTCTCGGTGAGCTTGTTGCGCCAGTCCTTGACGTCGTCGGCCAGCGGCACCTCCTCGGGCAGCCAGTGGATGCGCTGCTGCGTCAGCCAGGCGTCGTAGGCCCAGGGATAGTGGAACGGCTTGTAGATCGGCTTGGCGTCGAGCAGGGACATCGGATCTGACCAAATGGCTTTAGAGAAATCCTCACCCTGAGGAGCGGTCCGAAGGACCGCGTCTCGAAGGGTGGGCACTAGCACCTTGTTTGCGGTCCACCCTTCGAGACGGCCCTTCGGGCCTCCTCAGGGTGAGGCGGTTACTGGCAGCTCAGGCATTCCTCGTAGTTGTTGGTGGCCTCGCCGGCCGGCGGGACGCCGACCGGCGGAGGCGAGGGAGCGTCGCTTCCGGGAACCGCAAGGGCCTGATCGCCGATCGGCGAGACGAGGGCGTCGTTGGAGACGATGTCGGCGCGCTGGATCGAGAGCGAGCGGCAGTAGTAGAGGCTCTTCACGCCGCGCTTCCAGGCCATCATGTGGATCTGGTGCAGGTCGCGCTTGTGCACGTCGGCCGGCAGGAAAATGTTGAGCGACTGGCTCTGGCAGATGAAGGGCGCGCGGTCGGCGGCGTGCTCGACCAGCCAGCGCTGGTCGATCTCGAAGGCGGTCTTGAACACCGCCTTCTCGTGGTCGTCGAGGCAGTCGAGATGCTGGACCGAGCCCTGGCTGGTCGTGATCGAGGTCCAGGTGTCCTCGTCGTTCCGGCCCTTCTGGGCCAGCACCTTCTCGAGGTACGGGTTGCGCACCACGAAGGAGCCCGACAGGGTCTTGTGGTTGTAGACGTTGGCCGCCGACGGCTCGATGCCGGGCGAGGCGCCGCCGCAGATGATCGAGATCGAGGCGGTGGGCGCGATCGCGAGCTTGTTGGAGAAGCGCTCCTGGACGCCGAAATCGGCGGCGTCCGGGCAGGCGCCGCGCTCGGCGGCGAGCGTGCGCGAGGCCTCGTCGCACTGGCCGCGGATGTGCTTGAACATCTTCTTGTTCCACACCTTGGCCATCACCGATTCGAGCGGGATGTTGTTCTGCTGCAGGAAGGAGTGGAAGCCCATGATGCCGAGCCCGACCGAGCGCTCGCGCATGGCGGCGTAGGTGGCACGGGCGAAGTCGGAGCCGGCGTTGTCGATGAAGCCCTGCAGCACGTTGTCGAGGAAACGCATCACGTCCTCGATGAAGGTCGGATGCTCGTGCCACTCGAGATAGCTCTCGACGTTGAGCGAGGAGAGGCAGCACACCGCGGTGCGCTGCTTGCCGTGGTGGTCGACGCCGGTCGGCAGCGTGATCTCGCTGCACAGGTTCGAGGTCTTGACCTCGAGGCCGGCGAGCTTGTGGTGCTCGGGCATCGCCCGGTTCACGTGGTCGACGAAGACGAGGTAGGGCTCGCCGGTCTCGATGCGCGCCGTCAGGATGCGGATCCACAGATGCCGGGCCGAGATCTTGCGCAGCACCGCGCCGTCCTTCGGCGAGGTCAGCGCCCATTCCTCGTCGGCCTCGACGGCGCGCATGAAGGCGTCGGAGACCAGGAGGCCGTGATGCAGGTTGAGCGCCTTGCGATTGGGGTCGCCGCCGGTCGGCCGGCGGATCTCGACGAACTCCTCGATCTCGGGATGGCTGACCGGCAGGTAGACGGCCGCCGAGCCGCGGCGCAGCGAGCCCTGACTGATGGCCAGCGTCAGCGAATCCATGACGCGGATGAAGGGCACGACGCCGGAGGTCTTGCCGTTCATACCGACCTTCTCGCCGATCGAGCGCAGGTTGCCCCAGTAGGAGCCGATGCCGCCGCCGCGCGCCGCCAGCCACACGTTCTCGTTCCACAGCCCGACGATCCCTTCGAGGCTGTCGTTCGCCTCGTTCAGGAAGCAGGAGATCGGCAGGCCGCGGCTGGTCCCCCCATTGGAGAGAACGGGCGTGGCGGGCATGAACCAGAGGTTCGAGATGTAGTCGTAGAGCCGCTGGGCATGCGCGTCGTCGTCGGCATAGGCCGAGGCGACCCTGGCGAACATGTCCTGGTAGGACTCGCCCGGCAGGAGATAGCGGTCGGACAGGGTGGCTTTGCCGAAGGCCGTCAGGCGGGCGTCCCGCCCGGAGTCGGTCACAACGCGCGCACCGCTTCGAACTTGAACGACATCAAACACTTACGGCCCCCATTTTCATTTTGTCCACAGCTGTGGATGGAACACTCTGTGGAGAGACACCTACATCTTGGGAGGGTTTTGGCTACCTCCACTATCCATTGATGATAACTCAGCCTCTCAGGCTGTCATTTCGATTCTTGTCCATGGCTTGTGAATCTGAAGAATGGCGACTTAACTATCAGATAAATAATGAAAAAATAGTTCCGAAGAATTCCCGATCCGGAGTGGGTGCGAACCTTCGCAGTTGCAGCAAAAATTGAGAACAAAACGCGCTTTGCCGCGGAAATCCGGGGCCTGAAACAGAAACGCCAACCAAAGGGCGCTCCGGCGTCGGGCAGGGGGCCGAAAGCATCGATGCGATAGCCGTTTTTGGCCTCGCCAAGTTCGTCGTCAGATTGTCACATCACTGGCTACCATCACCGCCCCCATCGACGAGGACGAGCGCATGGCCAACGCGTTGGCGCCAAGGGCATACGGACTGGACGCCATCAGCGCGATCGCGCAACGCCTCGCCGGCGGCGAGGAGGCCCGGCAATTCGCGCGGCGCCTGTTCGAGCGCGTGGCCGAGCGCGACCTCGCCGCCGCGCCGGCCGAGCAGCGCGCGGGCGCCGCCGTGGCGCTGCTGTCGTTCGCGCGCCGCCGCCTGCCGGGGGTCGCCAAGGTCCGCGTCTTCAACCCGACCGAGCCCGACCACGGCTTCGACAGCCGGCACACGGTCGTGCAGGTCGTCAACGACGACATGCCGTTCCTGGTCGATTCGATCGCCAACGAGTTCAATCGCCGCGAGATCGGCGTCCATCTGCTGGCCCATCCCGTGCTCGCCGTGCGCCGCGACCTCGACGGCGACCGGCAGGGCTTCGCGGTCGAGGCGGGCGAACGGGCGCGGCCCGAATCGATGATGCACATCGAGATCGACCGCCTGGTCGACCCGCTGGCGCTCGACGATCTGGCCGCCGCGCTGACGCGCATCCTCGCCGAGGTGCGCGTCGCGGTCGAGGATTGGCGGCCGATGCGCCAGGCCTGCCTCGACGCCATCGACGACCTGGTTCCCGGCCGCTCGCCCAACCTCGCCGAGTACGACGACTTCCTGCGCTGGCTCGAGGCGCAGCACTTCACCTTCCTCGGCCATCGCCGCTACCGCTATGCCGACGACGCCGAACAGCCGGGCGGCCTGCGCTACGACCTCGTTCCCGGATCGGCGCTCGGCATCCTGCGGCCCGACGAGGTGCGCCTGTTCGCGCCGGGCCTCGGCGGCGGCGAGGCGATGGCCCGCTTTGCCCGCGGCGGCCACAACATCATGATCGTCAAGACGGACCGCCAAGCGCTGGTCCATCGCAGCGGGCCGATGGACTGCGTGATCGTCAAGACCTACGACGCCGACGGCCGCGTCACCGGCGAGCGCCGCTTCGCCGGCCTGTTCACCTCGACCGCCTACCACGCCTCGGCGCGCGACGTGCCGCTGCTGCGCGGACGGGTGGAGGGCATCCTGCGTCGTTCCGGCCTCGACGTTTCGAGCCACGACGGCAAGGCGCTGATGGCGATCCTCGATTCCTATCCGCGCGACGAACTCTTTCAGATCGAGGAGGAGACGCTCTACGACCACGCGCTCGGCATCCTCGAGCTGCAGGAGCGCCGGCGGGTCGCGCTGTTCGCCCGCATCGACGCCGTCGGCCGCTTCGCCAGCTGCCTGGTGTTCACGCCGCGCGAGCGCTTCGACGCCGCCCTGTCGGAGCGCTACGGCGCGCTGCTCGAGCGGGCGTGGCGCGGCAAGGTGACCGCGACGGCCTCGACCATCGGCAACGATTCGGCGCTCGCGCAATCGCTCTACACGCTGCGGCTCGACGGCGACGGCGAGCCGGCGATGCCCGACCTCGCCCGGCTCGAGCAGGCGCTGGCGGAGGCGGCGACGTCGTGGAGCGACCGGTTGCGCGCCCTGCTGCAGCAGCGCCTGGGCGAGGCCGAGGGTCGCGCCGCCGCGCGCCGCTGGCGCGACCGCTTTCCGTCGCCCTACCGCGACGCCTTCGATGCGGGTCAGGCCATCGCCGACATCGAGTCGATCGAGCGCGTGCTCGGAGGGGCGGACTTCGCCACCCGGCTGGCGCGGGCCGCCGGCCAGCCGGCACACCGCTTCGACTTGCGCCTGTTCCATCCGCGCCAGCCGATCGCGCTGTCCGACATCCTGCCGCGGGCCGAGAATCTCGGCCTGCGCGTCTTGAGCGAGGTGCCCTTCCTGCTGCAGGCGCCGGACCCCGAGCCAGACCAGGCCCGGGAGGCGGACGCGATCGCGCTGCAGGTGCTGACCGTCGAGACCGCCGACGGATCGCCGGTCGACCTCGATTCCGTCGCCGGCCGCTTCGGCGCGGCGCTCGACCGGCTGTGGGCGCAGGAGCTGGAGAACGACGGGCTGAACCGGCTGGTGCTGCGCGCCGGCCTCGACTGGCGGCAGGTGGCGGCAGTGCGCAGCTACGCCAAGTACCTGCGGCAGGCCGGCCTCGCCTTCAGCCTGGGCTACATGGAAGGCGCGTTGATCGCCTATCCCGCCATCGCGCGCGGCATCGTCGAGCTGTTCGAAGCGCGCTTCGATCCCGTGCTCGGCAATCACGATTCGCCGGCACGCAAGAGCCGCATCGCGGCGGTCGAGGCGGCGATGGCGGAGGCGCTCGATGCGGTCACGACGCTCGACGAGGACCGCATCCTGCGGCGCTTCCTCGACGCCGTGCGCTGCACCTTGCGCACCAACTACTGGCAGCGGGGCAGGGACTGGATCGCGATCAAGATCGACAGCCGCGCCATCGACGAACTGCCGGCGCCGCGGCCTCTGGTCGAGATCTTCGTCTACAGCCCGCGCACCGAGGGCATCCACCTGCGCGGCGGTCGCGTGGCGCGCGGCGGCATCCGCTGGTCCGACCGGCGCGAGGATTTCCGCACCGAGATCCTCGGCCTGATGAAGACCCAGATGGTGAAGAACGCGGTGATCGTGCCGGTCGGCTCGAAGGGCGGCTTCCACGTCAAGCGCCCGCCGGCGGGAGGCTCGCGCGAGGAGGTCCAGGCCGAAGGCATCGCCTGCTACCGGACACTGATCCGCGGCCTGCTCGACCTGACGGACAACTATGTCGATGGCGCCGTCGTGCCGCCGGCCGATGTGGTGCGCCACGACGGCGACGACCCCTATCTCGTGGTCGCCGCGGACAAGGGCACCGCGACCTTCTCCGACATCGCCAACGCGCTGGCGCGCGACTACGGCTTCTGGCTCGACGACGCCTTCGCCTCGGGCGGCTCGGCGGGCTACGACCACAAGAAGATGGGCATCACCGCGCGCGGCGCCTGGGAATCGGTGAAGCGGCACTTCCGCGAGCTCGGCATCGACATCCAGACGACGCCCTTCACCGCGGTCGGCGTCGGCGACATGTCGGGTGACGTGTTCGGCAACGGCATGCTGCTGTCGCGCCGGACGCGATTGCTGGCCGCCTTCGACCATCGCCACATCTTCATCGATCCCTCGCCCGACCCCGAGGCGAGTTGGCAGGAACGCAAGCGCTTGTTCGACCTGCCGCGCTCGGCATGGTCGGACTACGATACGGCGAAGCTGTCGGCGGGCGGCGGAATCTACAAGCGTTCGGCCAAGTCGATCGTCCTGTCCGCCGAGGCGCGCCAGGTGCTGGGGGTCGAGGCCTCGACCCTGACGCCGATCGACCTGATCCACGCCATCCTGAAGGCGCCGGCCGACCTGCTCTATTTCGGCGGCATCGGCACCTACGTGAAGGCCTCGTCGGAGAGCCACGCCGACGCAGGCGACCGCGCCAACGACCCGCTGCGGGTCAACGCCGCGGACCTGCGCGCGCGCGTGATCGGCGAGGGCGCCAACCTCGCCCTCACCCAGCGCGGCCGCGTCGAGGCGGCGCTGGCCGGCCGCAGGCTCAACACCGACGCCCTCGACAATTCGGCCGGTGTCGACACCTCCGACCACGAGGTCAACATCAAGATCGCCACCGGCGAGGCGATCCGGCGGGGCCTGCTCGCCGCGACGGCGCGCGATGAGCTGCTGTTCTCGATGACCGACGAGGTCGCCGCCCTGGTGCTGCGCCACAACTACCAGCAGAGCCAGGCGATCAGCGTCGCCGAGGCGGGCGCCGCCGAGGACTACGACCGTCACGAGCGGCTGATGCGCATGCTGGAGCGGCGCGGCCGGCTCGATCGCGCCGTCGAGTTCCTGCCCGACACGGCGGCGATGAAGCGCGAGGGCCGCCTCGCGCTCAGCCGGCCCGAGCTCTGCGTGCTGCTCGCCTACGCCAAGATCGACCTCAACGAGGAGATTCTCGATTCGGATCTGCCGGACGATCCGCTGCTCGAAGGCGAGCTGCTGCGCTACTTCCCGGCGCCGATGCGGGAGAGGTTCGAGCCGGCGCTGCGCGGCCACCGGCTGCGCCGCGAGATCGTCGCGCTGCAGGTGGTGAACTCGCTCGTCAACCGCTGCGGCCCGACGTTCGTGCGCGACGTCGGACTGCGCACCGGCGCCTCGGCGGCCGAGATCGCGCGCGCCTTCATCGTTGCGCGCGATGCCTGGCGCCTGCGCGAGCTTTGGGAGCGCGTCGAGGCCCTCGATTCGACCCTCAAGGCGCAGGCCCAGCTCCGCATGCTGGCGGCGACGCAGCGCTTCCTGACGCGCACCGTGCAATGGATCCTGCGCCGGCTGCCGCAGCCGCTCGACACGGTCGGCGCGACGGCGGAGCTCGGCTCGGCCATCGCCGCCTTGCGCGACCTGCCGGAAGAATCGATGGGCAGCGCCGAGAACGAGGCCGTCGGCGAGCGTGCCGCCGCGCTCGAGGCGATCGGCGCGCCAACCGGCATCGCGCACGAAGCCGCCATGCTCGACACGCTGGCGGCGGCCGGCGACCTCATGCTCGCCGCGCGCGCCAATGGCTGCGCCATCGAGGATGCGGCGCGCCTCTACTTCCGGCTGGGCGAACGGCTGTCGCTGGCGACGCTCGCCAACGGCGCGCACAGGCTGCCGCGCGAGGGGCAATGGGCGTCGCAGGCCGCGCTGTCGACGCTCGACGACATCGCGGCGCTGCACGCCGACCTGCTCGGCTCCGCGCTGCGCGCGGCGCGACCGGACGAGATCGCCGACCCGGATGCGGCGCTCGCGCGCTGGAGCGACGGCCGCCGGCTCGCGCTTGCGCGCGTCGACCGGCTGCGCGAGGAACTGGCGACGGCGGGGACGCTCGATCTCGCCATGCTGTCGGTGGCGACCGGCGAGCTACGTACCCTGGTTTGAGGAGCGAACGATGGCTGACAAGAACGAATCCTATCCCGTGCAGAAGAGCGACGAGGAGTGGCGCCGCCAGCTCGACCCGCAGCAGTACAACGTGCTGCGCAAGCACGGCACGGAGCGCGCCGGCACCAGCCCGCTCAACTTCGAGAAACGCGCCGGCAGGTTCCATTGCGCCGGCTGCGGCGCGCCATTGTTCGATTCGTCGACCAAGTACGAGAGCGGCTCGGGCTGGCCGTCCTTCTGGCAACCGCTGCCCGAGTCGGTCGGCACCTCGACCGACCGCAGCTTCTTCATGACCCGCACCGAGGTGCACTGCGCCAAGTGCGGCGGCCATCTCGGCCACGTCTTTCCCGACGGGCCGCAGCCGACCGGCGCGCGCTACTGCATGAACGGCGCCGCGCTCAAGTTCGAAGAGGAGAAGTGATCCGGCCGTACCGTGTCAGGTGGTCGGCCGGGCCGGTGGCGGCGGAGCGTCGTCGCAGCTCTGCGACAGGGCGGGTGCCGACAGTGACAGGAGAGCGACGACGACGAGGCTGAGAAGTCGGATCATCCGAACCTCCTTGGATTGGCCGCAGTAGATCACAGACCCTTCAGGAAATCGACCAGCAGGCGGTTCACATCTTCGGGACGTTCCTGCTGCACCCAGTGCCCGGCGCCCTCCAGGATGTGGCTGCCGCGCAACCCCGGGAGATTCCTGGGAAATGCGTCGAGCTGCGATTGCGCCGCCGGAAAGCGCAGCACGCCGTCCTTGCTGCCGGCGATGAACAGCGAGGGCTGGCGGATCGGCTGGCCGCGCCATGGGCCGCCCAGCTCCCAGTTGCGCCTGAGGTTGCGATACCAGTTGAGCCCGCCGCGAAAGCCGGTGCGACTGAACTCCCGGACGTAGTAGTCGAGGTCGGCTTCGGCGAGCCAGGCCGGCAGCTTCGATGGGTCGACGGTATTGCCGAGCAAGGTGCCCGTGGTGAGCCGGGCGAAGCCCTTGCCCTTCTCGTCGAGGTCGCCGCCGGCGGTGAAATAGAGCCGGCGCAGCGCGGCGCGGATGTCGGCCTGCAGCTCGGCCTCGGCGACACCGGGTTTCTGGAAATACTGCAGGTAGAAGTCGTTGATGCCGAGCTTCTCGAGCGCGGTCAGGATGTCGACATGGCCGGGCGGCGCGTAGGGCACGCTCATGCCGCAAACCGCATGGAAGAGGTCGGGGCGCCACAGCGCGGCATGCCAGGCGACCGGTGCCCCCCAATCGTGCCCGACGATGACGGCGCGCGTCTCGCCCGCGTTCTTGTCGCCGAGGGACTTCACCAGCTCGGCCATGTCGCCCACCAGATGGTGCAGCGTGTACCGGTCGATCGGCTCGGGCGCCTCGGTGCCGCCATAGCCGCGCATGTCGGGCGCCACGCAGCGAAAACCCGCCTTGGCCACCGCCGTGAGCTGATGGCGCCACGAATACCAGCTCTCAGGCCAGCCGTGGCAGAACAACACCAGCGGCCCGCTGCCGATCTCGGCATAGCGCATATGGATGCCGTTGGCGGTGACGGTCTTGAGCGCGACGCCCGGGACGGGTGACGGCGTGGGCGAGGCAATGTCGGACATCCCGGGAGTTTACCCGCGAAGGTGTACCGGATGCGACAGCCGCGCACGCACCGACGCCCGCGTGCCCAACAGCAGCGAGCCCAGGAAGAACAGGCTGGCGATCAGCACGATGGTCGGTCCCGAGGGCAGGCCGGCATGGAACGACAGCAGCAGCCCGATCAGGCCCGACAGGAAGGCCATGGGGGCGGCGATCAGGGTCATCGACCAGACCTCGCGCGCCCAGAAGGACGCCGCCACGGCCGGCAGCAGCATCAGGCCGAGCGCCATCAGGGTGCCGAGCGCCTGGAAGGCCGCCACCATGTTGAGGACGGCGAGCGCGAGGAAGAGATAGTGGTAGAGCGCGCCGCGCACGCCCATCGAGGCGAGGAAGCCGGGATTGAAGCATTCGACGACCAGCGGCCGGTAGATCGCGGCCAGTCCGGCGAGCGTCAGCGTGGTGGTCGACACGATGAGGACCAGCGCCGTGTCGTCGACCGCCAGGATGGCGCCGAACAGGATGTTCATGAGATCGACCACCGAGCCCCGGAGCGAGACGATCAGCACGCCGACCGCCATCGCCGTGAGATAGGCGGCGGCAAAGCTCGCATCCTCGCGCATCGAGCTGAAGCGCGCGACGATGCCCGAGACGAGCGCGGTGGTGATGCCGGCGAGAAAGCCGCCCAGGCTCATCGCCGGCAGCGACAACCCGCCCAGCAGGAAGCCGAGCGCGGCGCCCGGCAGCAGGGCATGGGCCAGCGCATCGCCCATCAGGCTCATGCGCCGCAGGATCAGGAACACGCCGATCATGGCGCCGCCGGTCGACAGGGCAAGGCAGGCGACCAGCGCGCGGCGCATGAAGCCGAAATCGGCGAACGGCGCGATCAGCAGCTCGTGCAGCACGGCCCGCCCTGCCCGCTCAGGCGCTCAGCCGGGCCGGCACTTCGCAGGCGTCGGCGTGCTCGTCCCAGGCCTCGGCCATGGCGCGGGCGCGCAGCAGGTTCTCCGCCGACAGCACGCGCGCCGTCGGACCGGCGGCCACGAGTTCGCGCGCCAGCAGCAGCGCATGCGGGAAGTCGCGCCGCACCTGGTCGAGGTCGTGCAGCACGCAGATCACCGTGCGCTTCTCCTCGCGCCAGCGCTGGATCACGGCCATCAGGTCGGCGACGGTCTTGGAATCGATGGCGGCGAACGGCTCGTCGAGCAGCACGAGGTCGGCGTCCTGCAGGAGCAGGCGCGCGAACAGCACGCGCTGGAACTGGCCGACCGAAAGCGTGTCGATCGGCCGGCGTTCGAAGCCCGCGAGCCCGACCGCCTCGATGGCGTGCCGGGCGTCGTGGATGTCGGCCCGGCCGGCCGCGCCGAAACCGCCGAAGCGCGACCAGCGGCCGAGCAGCACGGTGTCGAACACCGAGATCGGGAAGGAGCGATCGACCTCCGCCTGCTGCGGCAGGTAGGCGATGCGGCGGGCCGTACATTCGATGCGGCCCTCGATCCGCGGCGCCAATCCGAGCAGGGCCTTCAGCAGCGTGCTCTTGCCGGCGCCGTTGGGTCCGACGATCGCCGTCATCTCGGCCTCGGGAATGTCGACGGTGAGGTGATGCACCGCCGGATGGCGGTCGTAGCTCACGGTGAGATCGACCAGGCGCAGCGCGGAGTTCACAGCGCCCACCACACCCCGAGCCACAGCAGCGCCGACACGGCGAGCGCCGCCGCGACGCGGGCGGAAGCACTCATGGCGAGCAACAGCGTGCCGGGCGAGACAGGGTCATGCATGGGACGGAACGCAACATTGTTATAATGTTGCATTGATCCTGTCCAGCGAACGCGAGATCGGCGCGTTACCTCGCGCTAACCGTTTCTTGATTGGCGGGCGGGCGGGCGGGCAGTCACTTTCGGCTCATGTCCGAGCGGTCGATCTCGCGCAGGCGATCCGTGTTGCTCGCCGCCGCCGCCTTCGCGGCCGCGCGGCCAGCCGCCGCGCGTTCCCCCGCCGAGGGTCCGCTGGCGGTCGAACTGTTCACCTCGCAAGGTTGCAGCTCCTGTCCGCCGGCCGATGCCCTGCTGGGCAAGCTGGCGCGGCGCAGCGACATCGTGGCCTTGTCGTTCCACGTGACCTACTGGGACTATATCGGCTGGAAGGACCCGTTCGCCTCGCCCGAGTCGACGACGCGGCAGCGTGAATATGCGCGGGCCCTGAAGCAGCGCTATGTGTACACACCGGAAATGGTGGTCGACGGCATCGGCCACAACGCCGGCGTCGAACGCGGCCCCATCGACGCCCTGCTCGCCAAGGCGCGTCGCCGCCTCGCGCATCGCGCGACGCCGGATCTGAGCCGCGGCCGCGACGGTTCGCTCACCATCGCGCTCGCCTCCTACAAGCTCGAGGCGGCCGCCGACGTCACCCTCGCCGTCTACGATCGGCGCCACAGCACCCCGGTGCCGCGCGGCGAGAACAGCGGTCGCATGCTGGAGAATTTCAACGTCGTGCGCCTCATCGAGGACATCGGGCGCTGGAACGGCGCGGAGGCGAGCTGGACCGTGCCGCCCGACCGCTTCCAGCCCGGCCAGGGAATGGCCGTCCTGGTGCAGGAGCGCGGGTGTGGGCCGATGCTGGGCTGCAACAAGCTGGAACCGATGATCACAGGCTAGCGGCTTGCTTCGGCCACGACCGCGCGCTTAGGTGCGCCAATGTCGCTTTCCGGCGCCTCCGGCCGCCTGACCGCCGTCCTCGGTCCGACCAACACGGGCAAGACCTATCTCGCGATCGAACGCATGCTCGGGCACGAATCCGGCATGATCGGGTTCCCGCTGCGCCTGCTGGCGCGCGAGAACTACGATCGCGTCGTCGCGCTCAAGGGTGCCTCGCAAGTCGCGCTGATCACCGGCGAGGAACGGATCGCGCCGCCGGGCGCGCGCTACTTCGTCTGCACCGTCGAATCGATGCCGGTCGACCGCCCGGTGTCGTTCCTCGCCGTCGACGAGGTGCAGATGGCGGCCGACCCCGAGCGCGGCCACTTCTTCACCGATCGGCTTCTTCACGCGCGCGGCACCAACGAGACCATGCTGCTCGGCGCCGACACCGTGCGCCCGGTGCTCAACCGCCTGCTGCCCGACATCGACATCGTCGCCCGGCCGCGCTTCTCCAAGCTCGCCTATGTCGGACCGAAGAAGGCGACGCGCCTGCCGCCCCGCTCGGCGGTGGTCGGCTTCTCGGCCAACGAGGTCTATGCCATCGCCGAGCTGATCCGCCGCCAGCGCGGCGGCACGGCGATCGTGATGGGCGCGCTCAGCCCGCGCACGCGCAACGCCCAGGTCGACATGTTCCAGTCGGGCGAGGTCGACTATCTCGTGGCGACCGACGCGATCGGCATGGGCCTCAACATGGACGTGAACCACGTGTGGTTCGCGTCGTTGCGCAAGTACGACGGCCGCACCCTGCGCCCGCTGCGCGCCGTCGAGCTCGCGCAGATTGCCGGCCGTGCCGGGCGCCACATGAACGACGGCACCTTCGGCACGACGACGGACGTCGGCGGCCTCGATCCGGAGGTGGTGGAGGCGATCGAGAACCATCGCTTCGATCCGCTGCGCGAGGTTCAATGGCGCAACGGCGAGCTCGACTTCCGCTCGGTGCCGGCGCTGGTCGCGTCGCTCAATCGCACGCCGCCGCATGCCGCGCTGCAGCGCGTGCGGGAGCAGGACGACCAGCTCGCCCTGCAGACCCTGTCGCAGCAATCCGAGTTCCTGCCGCGGCTGCACGCGCCGGCGCGCGTGCGGTTGCTGTGGGACGTCTGCCAGGTTCCCGATTTCCGCAAGACGATGACGGAAGAGCACACGCAACTGCTGGGGCAGCTCTTCACCCATCTGACCCAGGGCGGCGAACGCCTGCCGGAGGACTGGATCGAGGGTCACGTCAAGCGACTCGATCGCTACGATGGCGATATCGATACGCTGATGGCACGCATCGCGCACGTTCGGACGTGGACCTACATTTCGCATCGCGCCGACTGGATCCAGCGCGCCATGCACTGGCAGGAACGCGCGCGCGCCATCGAGGACAAACTGTCGGACGTGTTGCACCAACGGCTCACGCAAAGGTTTGTCGATAGACGCGCGGCCCTGCTTGTAAGAAGATTGCGCGATGAGGGTGAAATGACGACGTCGGTCGCCACCGCGGGCGAGGTCACGGTCGAAGGCGAACACCTCGGACGCATCGAGGGCTTTCGATTCGTGCCCGACACGACCGAGAACCACGCCGACCAGAAGGCCGTTCTCAGCGCCGCGCTGAAGGCGTTGCGCCAGGATCTGCCGACACGCCTGCAGGCGTTCGTCAACTCGGCCGATGGCGAGATCGTCTTCGATTCGCAGCTCCGAGTCTGCTGGGGCGGCGGTCCCGTCGCGCGGCTGCTGCCGAGCGGCGACATCCTCGCTCCCAAGGTCGAAGCCCTGCCGTCCGACCTGCTGGACGGACCGTCGCGCGAGGAAGTGCGCAAGCGCGCCGCGACCTGGGTCGAAACGCGCATCCGATTGGGATTGAGCGAGTTGATGGACGCGCGGGCGACGGCCGAATTGCCGGCTGGCGCCCGCGGCATCGTCTTCCAGCTCTGCGAAGGGCTGGGAGTCTTGCCGAGACGCCCGATCGAACACCAGCTCGGCGAGCTCGGCGAGGAGGACCGCAAGGCCCTGGCGCGACTCGGCGTGCGCGTCGGCGTCTTTTCGCTTTACTTCCCGAGCATGCTGAAGCCGGTGCCGATCAGGCTGCGGGCCGGCCTCTGGATGGTGGCCAGGAATCGCGAGACCATTCCCCCGCTGCCCATCGAGGGCCGGACGTCGATGGATCTGCCACCGAACGCCGAGCGCGAATTCTACGCGGCGATCGGCTACCTGCCGCTCGGCAGCCACGCGATTCGCGCCGACATGGTGGAGCGTCTGGCGGCGATGGCCCGGCACGCCGTGCGCGACAGCCGCGAGGCCGCGCGCCGCCGTGACCAGCAGGCCAAGAAGCCTGTCGGCGAATCGACGGACGAGCGCGCGCGCGAGTCGACGGGTGAAGCGCGGGCAACGTCGTCGACCGACGAGATCAGCGAATGGGCGATTGTCGCGGCCGCCTTCGGCGAGAGCGAGCCCGCTGCCGAGACGGTGGCGGCGTTGTCGGAATCCCCGACCGCCGACGAACCAACCGTGACCCGGGAAAGCACCGGCGACATCGAGGCAGCCCCGACGACCGACGCAGCCGAAGACATGTCGGCCGAAGAGACGGCGTCCGCCGCGCCGGAGAGCGAGCAAGCCCCGACGGAGGCACCGAAGACGGAAGCGCCGAAGAGGAGCGAACCCAGGCCTCTGCCGCCGGGCTGGTTCCGGGCGACGCCGCAGATGATGTCGCTGGTCGGCTGTTCGGAGCCGGAGATGGCCGACGTCCTGCGCGGGCTTGGCTATCGCGTTCACCCGCCCACCGAAGAGAGCGGCCCACTGCATGCCTTTTCGGTGAAGCCACGTTTCGTGCGCGAGCGCGAGGAGCAGCGCGAGCGTCAACGTCAGGAACAGCGCGAGCAGCGTGAGCGCCGTCGTCTCGAACGCCCGGCGAGACCCAACGAACGACAATTCTTCGCCGATTCACCGCGTCCCGATCACAAGGGCGAACAACGAAGCGGGCCGCGTGGCGAGAACCGAGGCGACCGTCCGCGGCCGGAAGGCGCGCGAGAGGATCGGCCGCATGGCGACAGGCCGCGGGGTTCGCGTCTGCCGAGACGCGACGCGGGCGGCCCCGCGCTGCGCCTCTACGCCACGACCGAGAAGAAAGGCGATGCAGCAGCCGATTCGCCGTTTGCCAAGCTGCTCGAGCTCAAGCTCGGCGGAAAGAAGTAGCGACCCGCGGCGCCGGCGCGATGCGGCTCGACAAGTGGCTCTGGCATGCTCGCTTCTTCAAGACCCGCGGTCTGGCCGCGCGACACGTCGAAAGATCCCGTTTCCGGCTCGACGGCCGCGTGACCGACAAACCGCACGCTACCGTGGCGCCCGGCATGGTCCTCACCTTCGCGCTGGGCTCGCGTGTGCGCGTCGTGCGCATCCGCGCCCTCGGCGAGCGTCGCGGGCCGGCTCCCGAAGCGCAAACGTTGTATGACGAAATCGACGGTGCGTGATTGCGCAGCCTTGCGCCGATGCGCGCCGCACGTTAAGCACGCGCCCGCTCGTTCCTGGAGCCGTTGATGACGTATGTCGTGACCGAGGCTTGCATCAAGTGCAAGTACATGGATTGTGTCGAAGTCTGCCCCGTGGACTGCTTCTACGAGGGTGAGAACATGCTCGTCATCAATCCGGACGAATGCATCGATTGCGGCGTCTGCGAGCCCGAATGTCCTCCCAAGGCGATTCTGCCGGACACTGAAAAGGGGCTGGAGCAGTGGCTTGAGGTCAACAGGACCTATTCGGCGCAATGGCCCAACATCACCCGCAAGGGCGAAGCCCCGGCCGACGCCGAAGAGCACAAGGACGAGCCCGACAAGTTCAACAAGTACTTCAGCGACAAACCCGCGGCGCGTTAGATTCGATCCCTTCCAAGTCTCTTTCCGCATCTTTGCAACGAGCTATGCAATTGTTGCATGGGGCGACCGTTGCCGAAATGCAACAACAGACGCGACTCTTTCGTAAATTTCTGCTATGAAGTTCCTGCTGGAAGCGATCCGGGTTCGGTTCGCCGCTGGCTCGGCCACCACGTCGGTATCCGAAAGAAACTTACCGATATGGCACCGAGCCAATCGTGCAGGGGAGCATGAGCGGCGCGTCGCGGTATCGTTGAATGCGGGGCACAGAGTGAAGGGACTGGACATGGCCAAGCCGAAGAAGATCGCGGCCAAGGCGAAGGAATTTGCGTTCGAGAAGGGCGATTTCGTGGTCTATCCGACCCACGGCGTGGGGCGCGTGATCGACATCGAGGCCAAGGAGATCGCCGGCCACAAGCTCGACCTGTTCGTGATCTCGTTCGAGCAGGAGCGGATGATGCTGCGCGTGCCGGTGGCCAAGGCCAAGATATCCGGCCTGCGCAAGCTCAGCTCCCGCAAGATCATGGAGAACGCGCTGGTCACCCTCAAGGGCCGCAGCCGCATCAGCCGCGCGATGTGGAACCGCCGCGCCCAGGAATACGAAGCCAAGATCAACTCGGGCGACCCCGTGTCGATCGCCGAGGTCGTGCGCGACCTGCATCGCAACGCGGGTCAGCCCGATCAATCCTACAGCGAACGGCAAATCTACGAAGCGGCTCTGGACCGGCTGGCACGCGAGCTGGCGGCGGTCGAGCGTATCGACAAGGACGTGGCGACCCAGAAGCTGAACAGCGTCCTGCAAAAGGTCGCGTAGGCGCTCTGTACCAGTTCGAGATCGAGGGGCGGCCGGACGATGACGTCATGCCGCCCTTTTTCTTTGCGGGGCTTCGTCGAGCGGCGTTTCAGGGTTCGACGATCTTGACCTGAGGCAGGCGCGCCAGCTCGGCGGGACTGGCCACGCCGTTCAGGGTCAACAGACGCTCCATCTTCAGTTCGGGATACGGCAGGCGCGCGGCGAGCTGCGCCGGCGCGGGGCCGCCCGACACGATCCGCAGGCGATAAGGACGCAGCGCCGCGGCCTCGGACTCCGACAGCGGCCGCAAGGTGCGAGCCGAGGACACCAGGAGTTCGATCCGCCTGTCACGGTCCGGCCCATCCGCCAGCAAGTTGAAGTAGCAGACGCCATCGCCGTGGCGGACCACGACATAGCGGACCTGTCCCAACCCGGCGTCGGCACCTCGCGCCCGCGCGCCGATCGCCGCCTCGGCCCCGCCGATCGTGACGGCCTGAATGTCCGTCGGCGTCGGCTTCATCTGATCGCGCATCCAGGTCGCGAGCGGTCCTTCGATGCGATCCGCGCCGCAGGAAAAATAGAGGAGCGACCGGTCCCGGCCAACGCCGAGGATGCCATCGCGATCATTCAGCAGGCGGAAATCCGGCGGCGCATCGAAGGCCAGGCGCAGGATCGGGTGCCGAAAAGCGGGGCCGCGCACGAAGCCCTCCTGCGGTGCATCGTCGACCGACATTCCATCGAGCTGCTCGAGATAGCCGGCGCGATCGCCGGCGCCTCCCGGCCGGCGCGCCGACACGGCGCGCGGCAGCGCCGCCAGCCGCTCCTCGGGGCCGGGATGCGTCGACAGCGCGCTGCGTTGATCGGCCGGGTCCGACGGATCCTGCTGGCCCCAGATCCGCTCCTCGAGCGCGGATTGGCGTTGCAGCTTCTCGATCAACGTCGTCATGGCGTCGCTGCGATAGCCGGCTCTGACCAGGTAGCTGACGCCAAGCCGGTCGGCCTCGAGCTCCTGCTCGCGCGAGTAGCGCCGAAGGGCGAGCAGGCCCGATCGCGCCACCGAGCGGCCCACCGTTACCGAGCCGCTGACCAGCGCCGCATCGACAGCGGCGTCGATCACCTTGCGTCGGGCCTGTTCGCGCTGCGCGGCGTGGCGCTGCATGACATGCCCCATCTCGTGGCCCATCGCGGCGGCGAGCTCATCCTCGTCGTCGAGCAGCGCCAGCAGGCCGCGGGTGACGAAAATGTAGCCCGACGACAGGGCGTGCGCGTTGGCCAGCGGCTGGTCAAGCACGTAGAAGCGGAACCTGTCGCCGAGGCCCGAACCCGTCGCCAGCTTCTGGCCGACCCGTTCGACCAGCGATTGAAGCGCGGGCGAGGGGTAGGCGCCGCCGACGTCGCGCTCGATCTCGCGCGGCAGGGGCGGGCTGTGCCCCGTCGACGCCGTTTGCGGCGGCGGCGCGCCCATCGTACAGGCCGCGACGGTAAGCAGCGCGAGCAGCGCCAGGGTGCGGCGAATGAACACTGATCCTCCTCGACGCCGGAAGACCTTAGCCATTGCCGAGGTGCCACCGCAATCGCGACGGCTCTGGCACGAAGGCCGCCGCTATGGCAGTGATGCAGGCGGATAGCCGCATGCCGCGTTCAGAGACCCCCCTTCGTTCGGACCTGTTCCCGGAGATCTCGCCCTATTCCAGCGGCATGCTCGCCGTGGACGGGCGCCACACGATCTACTGGGAGCAGAGCGGCAATCCCGAAGGCGTGCCCGTGGTCTTCCTGCACGGCGGCCCCGGCGCAGGCTCGGCCCCCGTCCATCGCCGGTTCTTCGACCCGCAGTTCTATCGCATCGTCGTGTTCGATCAGCGCGGCTGCGGCCGTTCCATGCCGCTCGGCGATCTGCACGACAACACCACCGATCATCTGGTCGGCGACATGGAAAAGCTCCGCGTCCATCTCGGCATCCCGCGTTGGATGCTGTTCGGCGGATCGTGGGGCAGCACGCTCGCCCTCGCCTACGGACTGAAACATCCAGAGCGCACGACGGGCTTCGTGCTGCGCGGCATCTTCCTCGGTGCCCGGCCTGAGATCGACTGGTTCCTTCACGGCATGCGCACGATCTTTCCCGAGGCATGGCGCGATTTCGCCGAACACCTGCCCGAACAAGAGCGCGGCGACCTGCTCGGCAACTACTATCGCCGGCTGACCGATCGCGATCCCGACATCCATCGCCCGGCGGCTCGCGCGTGGAGCCGCTACGAAGCCGCCTGCTCGACGCTCTATCCGACCGCCCGCGCGCCGTTCGAATCCGACCACGGCGGCTTCGCGCTGGCACTGTCGCGCATCGAAGCCCACTATTTCGCGAACGGGACGTTCGTTCACGAGGGATGGCCGTGGCCGGATCTCGACCGCATCCGCGCGCTGCCCTGCACCATCGTTCAAGGGCGCTACGACGTCGTCTGCCCGCCGATCACCGCCGAGGCGCTGTCACGCGCCTGGCCCGAAGCGCGATATGTCGTAGTGCCCGATGCCGGACACAGCGCGCTCGAGCCGGGCATTCGCGCCGCCCTGGTCAACGCGACGGAGAGCGTCCGCCTGTCGCTTGCGGACGAGACCCTTTTCGCGCCCCGCTTCCCGTGGGAGACCTGAGCGCCATGGTCGATGAACTGCCGCCGGCACAGACCAATGCCGCCGCGTGGTACGGGCCGGACATGGCGGGGCGCAGCGACTGGGTGATGGCGCTCGGCGCGGCCGACATCGCAGAGATCGAGGATGCGACGAAAGCACTGGCGGCGCGCGAGGCAGACATCGCCGCCATCGGGCCCCGCGACTTTCCGTTGCCGACCTTCGGGGAGAGGCTGAAGGCGCGGGTCGAGAACGACGTGCTGAATGGCCGCGGCTTCCTGTTGATCCGCGGCCTGCCGGTCGAGCGCTGGTCGATCCGCGAGGCGGCGACCGCCTTCTTCGGGCTCGGCTGTCATCTCGGCAGCGCCCGATCGCAGAACGGCCAAGGCCACGTGCTGGGACACGTGCAGGATCTCGGCCTCGACGTGCGCAATCCGAACGTCCGCATCTATCAGACGCACGAGCGCCAGACCTACCACACCGACTCCTGCGACATCGTCGGCCTGCTGTGCCTCAAGACGGCCAAGCGCGGGGGCCTCTCGGCGCTCGTCAGTTCGACGACGATCTTCAACGAGATGCGCCGCCGGCGCCCCGATCTGCTGAAGCATCTGTTCGAGCCACTCGCCACCGACCGGCGAGGCGAGGTTCCGGAAGGACAGAAGCCCTACTTCGAGATTCCGGTGTTCAACTGGCACGAAGGCTTCCTCAGCGCGATCTACCAGCGCCAGTACATCGACTCCGCCCAGCGCTTCGCCGACGCGCCGCGCCTCTCGCCGGTGCAGATCGAGGCGCTCGATTTGTTCGATTCGCTGGCCAACGATCCAACTCTCAATCTCTTCATGGAGTTCAGGCCGGGAGACGTGCAGCTGGTGCACAATCACACGATGCTGCATGACCGCACGGCGTTCGAGGATTGGCCGGAGCCGGAGCGGCGTCGGCATCTGCTGCGGCTGTGGCTGGCGGCGGACAGGGCGCGGCCCCTTCCCGAGGTCTTCGCCCAGCGCTATGGCAGCGTGGCGATCGGCGACCGCGGCGGCATCATCGTGCGCGGCACACGGTTGCACGCTCCGCTGGCCGCCGAGGGTTGACCCCGGCGAGCCGCCTCCCTAAGTGAAGGCCGCAAAAGAAACCACTCGAACTAGGGATTCTGCGATGGCCAGCGATTCGACCGCGGGCGATGTCCCGACCGACATGCCGGTCGATCCGCCGGGCGGCCAGGACGGCGGTCGTTCACCGGGCGAGCTGGAGCAGCTCGTCGAGCAGCTTCAGGCCGAAAAGGCCGACCTGCAGGACAAGTACCTGCGGGCCGCCGCCGACGCCCAGAACATCCGCCGACGCGCCCAGCAGGATGTCGAGAAGGAACGCAAGTTCGGCATCGAGCGCTTCGCCAGGGATGTGCTTTCGGTGGCCGACAATTTCGGGCGGGCGCTGACGGCGCTGCCCGGCGACTCCGACGTGGCCGACCCTGCCTTGCGCAACGTCATCCAGGGCGTACGCGCGACCGAGCGCGAGCTGCTGGCCATCCTCGAGCGGCACGGCGTCGCGCGCATCGAGGCGCTGGGCAAGCCGTTCAACGCCGAGTTCCATCAGGCGATGATGGAGGTCGAGGATCCGACCGTGCCGACCGGCACCATCGTCCAGGAACTGATCCCCGGTTATCTGATTGCCGGTCGCCTGCTGCGCGCCGCGATGGTGTCGGTTTCCAAGGGCGGCCCGGCGCGCGAAGTCGCCAACGACGAACGCTGACTCTCAGGGAAGCGTCACCCGCCGCAGGGTCAGGTTGAAGCGTCCTCCTTCCGGCAGCAGCCGGCTGGTGCCGGCCACGATGCGGTCCACACCATGGAACCAGTGCCGCGAGGATCCTTCGAGGACGACCACGTCCCCACTGGCCAGCCTGAGTGAACGGGTCGGGCTGCGCCGCTCGGCACCACCGATCCTGAAGAGAGCCGTGTCGCCGAGCGAGATCGATACGATCGGAGCGTCGCGTGCCTGCTCGTCCTCATCCCGGTGCAACCCCAGCCTGGCGTGCGACCCGTAGTAGTTGATGAGGCAAGCTTCGGGATCGTAACCAACACCTGTCGCGGCGCGCCACACGCCGAGCGCCAAGTCCGGTATCGCGGGCCATGGCTCGCCGGTCACCGGATGGACGGCGGCATAGCGATAGCCCGTCCGGTCAGACAGCCAGCCCAAGGGACCGCAGTTGGACAAGCGCACCGAATAGGGGCTGCCCGACCGCGGCATCACCGGACTGAACAAGGGCGCAACGGCCACGGCGCGGCGGATATCTCCCAGCAGGCGGCGCTGGGTGTCGAGGTCGAGAAAGCCGGGCAACAGGCGCATGGTGGGCGGTTCCGGTCCGATGACGTGATTTTCGCCACTTCGACCCTCCTGCGCCATTGCAGGCAGCGGCTCAGGACCTATATAGCCCCTGTCCTGAGCCGGGTTTTCCGGCAGGTAACGTTTAACGGGGGTCGGTCCGGGGCCTGTGATGGGGTCGGCGCGATCCGCCTAGCGAGAGAGTAGAATCATGGCGAAAGTCATTGGCATCGACCTGGGTACCACCAATTCGTGCGTCGCGGTCATGGAAGGCGGCGACACCAAGGTCATCGAGAATTCCGAGGGCGCGCGCACGACGCCATCGATGGTCGCCTTCGCCGACAGCGGCGAGCGACTGGTCGGCCAGTCGGCCAAGCGCCAGGCCGTCACCAACCCGATGAAGACGCTGTACTCGGTCAAGCGCCTGATCGGCCGCCGCTTCGAGGACCCGATGGTCCAGAAGGAGATGGCGCTGGTTCCCTTCAAGATCGTGAAGGCGAGCAACGGCGATGCCTGGGTCGAGGTCAACGGCCAGCAATACAGTCCGAGCCAGATCTCGGCCTTCATCCTCGGCAAGATGAAGGAGACGGCCGAGGCCTATCTCGGCGAGAAGGTCGAGCAGGCGGTCATCACCGTTCCGGCCTACTTCAACGACGCCCAGCGCCAGGCCACCAAGGACGCCGGCCGCATCGCCGGCCTCGACGTGCTGCGCATCATCAACGAGCCGACCGCCGCGGCGCTGGCCTACGGCATGGACAAGCGCAAGAACGGCACCATCGTGGTCTACGATCTGGGTGGCGGCACGTTCGACGTGTCGATCCTCGAGATCGGCGACGGCGTGTTCGAGGTCAAGGCGACCAATGGCGACACCTTCCTGGGTGGCGAGGATTTCGACGGCCGCGTCATCGGCTACCTCGCCGACGAGTTCAAGAAGGAGCAGGGCATCGACCTGCGCAACGACCGCCTCGCCTTGCAGCGCCTCAAGGAGGCGGCCGAGAAGGCGAAGATCGAGCTCTCCAACTCCAAGGAGACCGAGATCAACCTGCCGTTCATCACGGCCGACGCGAGCGGCCCCAAGCATCTCGTCATCAAGCTCTCGCGCGCCAAGCTCGAGGCGCTGGTCGACGACCTGGTCCAGCGCACGCTCGAGCCGTGCCGTGCGGCGCTCAAGGACGCGGGCCTGCAGGCCGGCCAGATCGACGAGGTCATCCTGGTCGGCGGCATGACCCGCATGCCCAAGGTGATCGAGACGGTGAAGCAGTTCTTCGGCAAGGAGCCGGCGCGCAACGTCAACCCCGACGAGGTCGTCGCGGTGGGCGCCGCGGTCCAGGCGGCCGTGCTGAAGGGCGAGGTCAAGGACGTCCTGCTGCTCGACGTGACGCCGCTGTCGCTCGGCATCGAGACGCTGGGCGGCGTGTTCACCCGCCTGATCGAGCGCAACACGACGATCCCGACCAAGAAGAGCCAGGTCTTCTCGACCGCCGAGGACAACCAGACGGCGGTGACCATCCGCGTGTTCCAGGGCGAGCGCGAGATCGCCGCCCAGAACAAGTTGCTCGGCCAGTTCGATCTGGTCGGCATCCCGCCGGCGCCGCGCGGCATGCCCCAGGTCGAGGTCACGTTCGACATCGACGCCAACGGCATCGTCCAGGTCTCGGCCAAGGACAAGGCCACCAGCAAGGAGCAGCAGATCCGCATCCAGGCTTCGGGCGGGCTGAGCGAGGCCGACATCCAGAAGATGGTGAAGGACGCCGAGCTGCACGCCGAGGAGGACAAGAAAAAGCGCGAGCTGATCGACGCGCGCAACCAGGGCGAGGCCCTGGTGCACTCGACCGACAAGCACCTGAAGGAGTTCGGCGACAAGGTGAGCCCGACCGAGAAGGCCGAGATCGAGGGCGCACTCGAGGGCCTGAAGGAATCGCTCAAGGGCGAGGACGCCGAGGCCATCAAGGGCAAGACCAACGAGCTCGCCCAGGCCGCGATGAAGCTCGGCGAGGCGATGTACAAGGCCCAGCAGGCCGACGCCCAGGCGGGTGCCGCGGCCGGCGGGACCGGCGACGCCGCGAACGAGGCGGGCAAGGACGACAAAGTGGTCGATGCCGAGTTCGAGGACGTCACCGACAAGAACAAGAAGACAGGCTCCGGCTGAGCCGGCGCACGAGGACGAAGGAACCGGCCTCCCGCCAACGCGGGAGGCCGGTTCTCCAATGGGTCGGTGGGGAAGCGGGGGCTGCGTAAGAGGTCATGTCGCAGGACTATTACGAGTTGCTGGGCGTCGGACGCACGGCGAGTGCGGACGACATCAAGAAGGCGTTCCGCAAGCTCGCCATGCAGCACCATCCGGACCGCAATCAGGGCAACAAGGAAGCCGAAAAGAAGTTCAAGGACCTCAATCACGCCTACGACATCCTGAAGGATCCCGAGAAGCGTGCCGCCTACGACCGCTACGGGGCGGCGGCCTTCGAGGGCGGCGCCGGTCCCAATGGCCCGGGCGGACCGTTTGGCGGCCAGGGCTTCGATTTCGGCTCGGTGTTCGGCGACATCTTCGAAGACATGTTCGGCGGCCCGCGCGGCCGAAGTGGCCGGGTGGACACGCGCGGCCAGGATCTACGCTTCAATCTCGAGATTACCCTCGAGCAGGCCTATGGCGGCACCGAGGCGACGGTCCGCGTGCCGAGCTCGGTGTCGTGCGAGGCCTGCGACGGCAGCGGCGCGGAAGCCGGGTCCAAGCCGCAGCAATGTCCGACCTGCCATGGCCGCGGCCGGCTGCGCGCCCAGCAGGGATTTTTCACCGTCGAGCGGACGTGCCACGTCTGCCATGGCGCCGGTCAGGTCATCGACAAGCCATGCCGCTCCTGCGCCGGCCAGGGCCGTGTGCGGCGCGACAAGACGCTGAAGGTCAATATCCCGGCCGGTGTCGAGGACGGCACGCGCATCCGCCTGTCGGGCGAGGGCGAGGCGGGGACGCGCGGCGGGCCCGCCGGCGATCTCTACGTCTTCCTCTCGGTGCGCCGTCACGGCCTGTTCGAACGCGAGGGCGCCGACGTACATTGCCGCGTGCCGATCTCGATGATCCAGGCCGCCCTCGGCGGCAACATTGAAGTGCCGACCCTCGACGGCAAGATGGCGCGCATCAACGTCCCGGCCGGCGCGCAGAGCGGCCACCAGTTCCGCATGCGCGGCAAGGGCATGCCGGTGGTTCGCTCGGCGCAGCGCGGCGACATGTACATCGAGATCGCCGTCGAGACGCCGGTCAACCTCACGCCCAAGCAGAAGGACCTGCTCAAGGAATTCGAGAAGGCCGGCAAGACCAGCCCCGAATCCGAAGGCTTCTTCAGCAAGGTGAAGGAGATGTTCGGCGGCGACTGACGCTCCTCCGGCCGACGGGCCGTCGAGCCGGTGGCCACTGCTTCGCTGGTTCATCTCGTCGGCCACGTTGAACTTCCCGCAAGCCGCCGGGCCCATTGCGTTCGCGTTCGTCGCCTTGAGCCTTACCGGCGACACCAGTGGCGGCGCCGCAATGATCCTCGCCATGACGCTTGCCCAGGTGGCAGGCGCCATTCCTGTGGCGCGCTTCGGCAGGACACTGCCTTTGGCGACCTACCTGAGGTGGCTGGTCGCCCTTCGCACCGTGGCCCTCGCGTCGATTGCCGTGTGCGCCGCCTACGAAGCACCGTTCACCTGGCTCATCGTGCTTGCAGCGCTCGCCGGACTGGTGAACGGCGCGGCGTTCGGCTATCTGCGCGCGCTGCTCAACCGGCTGACACCCGCGTCGGGGTTTCCACGCGCGCTCGGAATCGCCGCCACACTGAACGAAGTGACCTTCGTGCTGGCGCCGGTGGCAGCCTCCGGCCTGGGCGGCCTTTCGCCGGTCTTCGCCGTGCTGGCGCTCGCCGCCATCGGTGCCGTTCCGGCGCTGCTGGTCCCACATGCGGGTTCGACCCACATCGGCCCTGTGCACGGCGCCGGAAGCGCGCTTCTCACACCGTCCATCCTGCTCTGGCTGCTGTGTGCGGCAGCCGGAGGCGCCGCCGTTGCATCCATCGAGATCGGAGCGGTCGCGCTGGCCCTGAACTTCGGCTACGAGCCGGCCCTGGCGATCGTGTTCACCGTGCCGCTGTGCCTTGCTTCGGTCGCTGGCGGGATATGGGTGAGCGTGCGCAACCGCATGGCATCTCGGAGAGCCGTCCTCACCCAACTGTGCGTCATGACGCTCGGATCGGCCCTCGCGGCACTCGATCTATCCCTCGCGGCGACCGTTGTCGGAGCCGTTCTCATCGGCGCCGTGCTGGCGCCCTTGGCCACCTACTACTCGCTCATCGTCGACACACTCACCCCGCCGCAGCGACGACCGGAAGTGTTTGCCCTGCTGCGCACCGCGAACGCTTGCGGTGTCATCGTCGCGAGCGCGCTGTTGACCGCGGTTTCTCTCGGCACGGCGTTGATCGTCGTCACCGGGCTCATGATCGTCACGACGCTTGCTGTCGGAGTTGCCTCGACCAGGCGTCAGGTCCTTGCACCGGTCGCCCGTCTCGACGGCCCCCAAAGCCCCGACGGAGACCGGTAGAATTCGTTGGGCGGCTCATTGGGTGTCCCGTCAGGGAGCAAGCTCAGCAGCCGAGCTTCCTCGCCACTTCCACCATCGAGCCTCCGACGACGTCCCAGTCGCCGTCGGCTTTCAGGTCCGTCTTCTGGTTCGGGCCGTGCTCCTCGGGGCGATGGACGAACCCGGTCGCCAGGCCACATTTCTGCGCCGCCCGAAGGTCACCGTTGTGGGCCGCCACCAGCATGACCTGATGCGGCTTCAGGTACATGGTGTCGACCACGCCGAGGTAGGACTGCGGATCGGGCTTGTAATGCCGGTAGGTCTCGCCGGAGAAGCAGTGGTCCCAGGGAATGCCCGCGTGCTTGGCCATATTGATGAGCAACGCGACGTTGCCGTTGCTCAAGGTGGCGACGACGAATTTCTTCTTCATCATGCCGATGCCTTCCACCGAATCGGGCCACGGCCGGAGCTTGTGCCAGAGCCGCGTGAATTCCCACGACCCTTCCTCGCCGGGATGCCTCAGCCCACGCTTCTTCAGGAGCATCTCGAAGGCTTCCTTGTGCAGGTCATCGATGCGCGTCCACGGCAACTCGCCCTTCCGGACGCGCGCCATCTGCGGCTGGTAGAGGCCGCGCCAGTCGTCGGCGAAGCTCGTCCAGTCGGTCTCCAGTCCATGTTTTCTACCGAGACCGGGCAGGTCCTCGATCAGGCTGCCGCGCCAGTCGACCACCGTACCGAACACGTCGAAAATGCAGACCTTGAGGTCCGAAAGATCCTTGGGCATTAGTTTCCCCATATGGTTTGGAAGCACGATAAGGTTGCCGGGGCGGACGGCAAGCCGAGATGCGGCTGGGTTTCGGAAGACCCGCTCTACCAGAAATATCATGACAAGGAGTGGGGGCGGCCGCTCCGGGACGACCGCGCGCTGTTCGAACTCCTGACGCTCGAAGGCTGCCAGGCCGGCCTGTCGTGGATCACCGTGCTGCGCAAGCGCGAGCACTACCGCAAGGTCTATGACGGGTTCGTTCCGCAGAAGATCGCACGCTACACGCCGGCGAAACTTGCGAAGCTGCTCGCCGATCCGGGCATCATCCGCCACAAGGGCAAGATCGAGGCGAGTGTGAGCAACGCCCGGGCGTATCTGGCGCTGGTCGAGCGCGAAGGCTCGTTCGCGAAGTTCCTGTGGAGCTTCGTCGGCGGCAAGCCGATCCGCCGCCGGCCCAGGAGCCTCAAGGACGTGCCGGCCCGCACGCCCGAATCGGACGCCATGTCCAAGGCGCTGCAGAAGGCCGGCTTCAAGTTCGTCGGCTCGACCATCTGCTATGCCTTCATGCAGGCCGCCGGCATGGTCGACGACCATGTCGTGGGCTGCCACCGCCATCGGGAGTAACCCATTGAGCAAGCGCGTCTACATCGCCGCCCTGGGCACCGAGACCAACCAGTTCGTGCCGTTCCCGACCGGCCTGCGCGGCTACGAGGAGCACGGCATCTGGCGCGGCGATGCGACGAGGCACGAGCCGACCAACTTCACCGCGCCGCTGCACACCTGGCGCAAGAAAGCCGAGGCGCGTGGCTGGACGGTGATCGAGGGGCTGGCGACCTTCGCCGCGCCGTCCGGCACCACGGTGCGTTCGGTCTATGAAGGCTTCCGGGACGAGATCCTGGCCGGCGTCAGGGCGGCGCTGCCGCTCGATGCGGTGCTGATCAACGTGCACGGCGCCATGGTCGCCGGCGGCTACGACGACTGCGAGGGCGACCTGCTCTCGAAAGTGCGCGCGGTCGTCGGCCCGACGGTGGCGATCGGCGCCGAGTTCGATCTGCACTGCCATCTCAGCCAGCTCATGCTCGACAGCGCCGACGTGCTGGTGGGCTACAAGGAATACCCGCACACCGACACCATGGAGCGCGCCGCCGAGCTGTTCGCCATCATTGCCGATACCGTCGATGGCAAGGTGAAGCCGGTGATGGCGCGCCACGACTGCCGCATGATCGCCCAGTACCGCACCTCGGTGCCGCCGATCAGCGAGTTCGTCACCCGCATGAAGTCGCTCGAAGGCAGGGACGGCATCCTCTCGGTATCGTTGAGCCACGGCTTTTCTTTCGCCGATGTCGAGGATGTCGGCACCCGCACCCTGGTCGTCGCCGACCGCGACAAGACGAAGGCCGAGAAGCTCGCCCGCCAGCTCGGCGTGGAGCTATGGGCCAACCGCGATCGCTACGCCACGAAGTATCTGTCGATCGCCGAGGCGATGGACCGCGCCGCCTCGCCCAACACCATCCAGAAGGGGCAGGGCCCGCTGGTGCTGGCCGACCGGGCCGACAATCCGGGCTCGGGCGCGCCGGGCGATTCGACGTTCCTCCTGAAGGCGCTGGTCGAGCGCAAGATCGGCCCGGCGCTGTTCGGCGTGATGTGGGACCCGATGGCCTTCCGCGTCGCCGAGGAGGCGGGCGAGGGCGCGCGCCTGCGCATGCGGCTCGGCGGCAAGTCAGGCACGGTGAGCGGCGATCCGATCGACCTCGACGTCACGGTCAAGAAGATCGCGCGCGACGTCTTCCAGCCCTACGGTCCCGTGATGTCGCCGCTCGGCGACATGGCGCTGCTGTCATCCGAGCATGTCGACGTGGCGATCTGCACCCGGCGCAACCAGACCTTCCATGCCGATGCCTTCCGAGCGGTCGGCGCCGAGCCCTCCGACTACCGCGTCGTCGTGGTGAAATCGGCGCAGCACTTCTACAACGGCTTCGTGGGCATCGCGAAGGAGATCCTCTACGTCGCCTCGCCCGGCGCCGCCGACCCCGACGTGACGCGCCTGCCCTACACCAAGCGCAAGACGCCGTTCTGGCCGAAGGTCTCCGATCCCTGGAAATGAGGGCTACAGCGGTGGCTCGAGCGCCTCGCACGTGGTCTTGTCGTCGACCGCCGGCACGACCTCGAACTCCACGAGGTCCTGCCCTTCGGCGATCCGGCGCCGGAGCGGGGTGACGTCAGCGATCTCCATAGACAGCGACTCGAATCGCGCAGCTTGCGATAGACGGCCTTACCGTCCTGATTCTTGAATTTCTCGACGACCATAAAGAGCATAGGCTCGACGTCAGCCGATCCAAGGGGAAATGACATGAAGATCGCGATCGCCGGCGCCGCCGGGCGCATGGGCCAGATGCTGATCCGCCGCATCGCCGCCACCGAGGGCTGCAGCCTGGTCGGCGCCATCGAGTCGCCGACCAGCAATGCCATCGGCTCGGACGTCGGCGGGATCAAAGCCATCGCGGACGCTGCGGCTGCAATAAGCGGGGCCGACGTGCTGATCGATTTCACCGTGCCGGCCGCGACCGTGGCGCACGCCCGGATCGCCGCCGACAAGGGCGTTGCCATGGTGATCGGCACGACCGGCCTCAGTCCCGAGCAGAGCAAGGCCATCCACGACGCCGCGAAGAAGGTCCCCATCGTGTGGGCGGCCAACATGGCGTTGGGCGTCAACATCCTGATGGCGCTGGTCGAGAAGACGGCGGCGATGCTCGATCCCGCCTACGACATCGAGATTCTGGAGATGCACCATCGCCACAAGATCGACGCCCCCTCCGGCACGGCGCTGGCGCTCGGTCGCGCGGCGGCGGCCGGCCGCAAGGTCGAACTCGACAAGGTCTGGCGCAAGAGCCGCGACGGCCATACCGGCGCGCGGCCGACCGGCGAGATCGGCTTCGCCGCCTTGCGGGGCGGCGAGGAGGTCGGCGTGCACACGGTCATGTTCGCCTCGGCCGGCGAGCGGCTGGAGCTGACCCACCGCTCGTTCAGCCGGGAGGGCTATACCGCCGGCGCGGTGCTGGCGGCGCAGTGGCTCAAGGGCCGGAAGCCCGGCCTCTACGGCATGAAGGACGTGCTGGGACTCTAGCGGCCGCGCAGCCGGGCATGCGCCGTCTCGAGCTCCTCGGCGAGCTGGCGGCGCTCGCCTGGCGACAGGAAGCGTCCGAGCACGAGCCGGCTGCCGCGCGATACCGCCGCCAGCCGCTCGGCGTCCGCGTCCATTTCCAGGCGCATCCAATAGGCATCGAGCCGATGCTCCTCGCGCTCGCCATCCGGCGCCACGCGCTCGACGATCAGCTCCCGGTCGGTGAGCACCACCGTCTCGCGCCGGCGCAGGTCGAGATAGCTGTGCCGGAACAACAGGTAGAGCAGCAGGACGTCGAGCCCCATGAAGCCGAACACCGGCCAGGCCCCGACCGCCAGCATCGGCACGCCGATCGCGAGGCTGGCCAGCACGGCCGCGCCGATCAGCCAGCGGAAGCCCTCGGGCGACAGACTGCGATGCGGCCGCAGGGAAGTGGAAAAGTGAACGGTCCCGGTCATGCTATGAGCTTGTTATGGTCCTGATGAAACCAGCCGTCATCCCCGAGTTTTTCGAGCGGCTGCGGCATGCCATCCCCGAACCGGAAACCGAACTCGAGTACGACAACGTCTATCAGCTGCTGGTCGCCGTCGTGCTGTCGGCTCAGGCCACCGATGCAGGCGTCAACAAGGCTACCAAACCGCTGTTCGAGGTCGTCAAGACGCCGGCGCAAATGGTGGCGCTGGGGGAGCGCAGGCTGATTGCCTTCATCAAGACCATCGGGCTGTTCCGCACAAAGGCCAGGAACGTGATCGCGCTGTCGAGGTTGCTGATCGAGCGGCACGGCGGCGACGTGCCGCACACGCACGAGGAACTTCAGGCCCTGCCCGGCGTCGGGCGCAAGACCGCGAACGTCGTGATGAACGTCGCCTTCGGCGAGGCGACCATTGCAGTCGACACCCACATCTTCCGTGTCGGCAACCGCACCGGGCTCGCCCCCGGCAAGAGCCCGCTGCAGGTCGAGCTCAATCTGCTGAAGCGCGTGCCCGAGGCCTATCGCCTGCACGCCCATCACTGGCTGATCCTGCACGGCCGCTACACCTGCAAGGCGCGCAAGCCCGAATGCCCGCGCTGCGTCGTGAACGATCTCTGCCGGTTCAAGGGCAAGACGACGGCGCTCTAACCCAGACGCAACAGTGGCACCGCCGCCGCCGCCAGGAGGACAGCGGCGATGCGCCGGCGCGTGAAGGGCTCGCGTAGCCAAAGGACGGCGATCAGGATGGCGAAGGCCGCACTGGTGTCGCGCAGCGCGGCCGCCGGAGCGATGGGCGCCACACTCCACACCCAGAGGATCAGCAGGTAGGACGCCATGGATGCGAAGGCCGCCGGCACCGCGACCGCGGCGTGATCGACCATCTGGCGCCATGGCGAGCCGGCACGACGCTGGCGCAGCCACATGGCCGCGGCGTTGGCGATCGACACGGCAAAGCCGTAGGCCCACGGCGAGCCCGAAGCCCGCACGCCCTGCGCATCGCACATCACGTAGATTGCGGTGCCGAGCCCGGCCAACAGTGCCCAGCCAAGCGCACGAAGCGCCATCCCCTGTCCACTGCCGGCATCGTAGGACAGCACCATGAGCGACAGCGCCATGATGGCGATACCCGCCAGTGTGGCGACACCCAGGCGATCGCCGGCGACGAGCGCGGCCAATGGCACGACCAGCAATACCGCCACCGCGCGCACGATCGGATAGACGACGCCAAAGCCGCCGAGCTCGTAGGCCCGCAGCAACGCCAGTACGGTGACGACGTTGGTGAGCGTCGAGACGGCAATCCAGACCCAGGACGCCGGATCGGGCAGGCCGGTGAGCAACAGCGCCGGGACGGACAACACGGCGCCGATCAGCATCTGCGCCGTCATGGCACCGGCGGGATCGCGGTGCCGCTTCACGGCCGCGTTCCAGCCGGCATGCAGCAAAGCGCTGAGCAGCGCAGCAGCGACGTGAACGAGATCCATCGTTCAGCCGTGCGCCGGCAGGGCCACGATCACGACGAGGTAGCGGGCGGGTTTCGATGTGGGATTGTGGAAGGTGACCGGCCGATCGAGCACCATGGCAAGGCAATCGCCCGCCCGCAGCTCATGCCGCACGTCGCCCAGCGACACCTCGAGCGTGCCCTGTTGCACCCAGATCTGCTGATGCACGACACCCGGCCGCGCCGCCGTCTCGTAGGCCACGCGCGCCCCCGCTGGGAAGGAAACCTCGACCAGCTGGATCGGCGAGGGAAAGCCGGGCGGCGACAGATTGCGCCTGACATACCCCGACGCGGGGTCGCGCCATTCGACCTGATCGGCGCGACGCGATACCGGATCGGACGCCGCCGCCGGCACGTCGAACAGCGACGCCAACGGCACGCCGAGCCCGGTCGCGAGCTTGTCCAGCACCACCGCGGTCGGGCTACTCTCGCTGCGCTCGATCAGCGAGATCATCGAACGGCTGACCCCGGCGACCTCGGCCAGCGCTTCGAGCGACAGACCGCGCGCAATCCGGATCTGTCGGATACGCGCCGCGAGCAATTGATTAATATCCATTTTAATAGAATATTAATCCACTATACAGGATGGCCGATCAAGCCCCCTTTTCGTGTACTCGCCACAGCAACAGGAAGCCGCCGATCAGGAATACAAGCACGCAAATCACGCCCAGCCGCGTCGACTGGGTGGCCGTGGTGATGACGCCGATGGCGAGCGGCGCCATCCAGGCCGTCGCGCGCCCGGAGAAGGCGAACAGGCCGTAGAACTCGCCCGTCATGCCGGGCGGGGCGAGGCGGCCGATCAGGGTGCGGCTCGCCGCCTGCATCGGCCCCATGCAAAAGCCGAGCAGCAGGGCGCAGCCCATGAAGACCTTCTCCTGCAGGGAGCCGAACAGACCGCGCGCCGGGTCGAGCGGCTCGGTCGGCACGACGTAGAAGACGCGGTCCCCGGTCACGCCGACGATGCCGATGGTGGCGAGGATGACACCGCCGATGGCGATCTGCGCCGTCCGCTTGCTGCCGATGGCGTCGTCGAACCTGCCGCCGAGGAAGGCGCCGGGAATGGCGAACACCGTGATGATGATCCCGAAGATGCCAAGCGTGACCGTGCTCCAGCCGAAGGTCGCAGAGGCATAGATGCCGCCGAAGGCGATGATGGCGGCCAGGCCATCGTTGTAGAGCATGAAGGCAAGGAGATAGGTCGCCGAGTTCCTGTAGTGGCGCACCCGCCGCAGTGTCTGCAGCAGCGAGCGCGCGCCCTGCCGTGCCGCCTCGAGCAGCGACAGGCGCCGCGGCGCCGTCGTGTCGGGCGTGAACAGGAACATCGGCAGCACGAAGACGACCAGCCACACCGCCGAGGCGGGGCCGACCATCCGCTCCAGTTCCCTGGTGGCGGGATCGAGGCCGAACAGCGGGCGATCGTTGTTGGGCGCGAGGCCAAACATCGCCGGCATGCTGGCGGCGAGGACGACGAAAAGGGCGAGCAGCCCGCCGCAATAACCCAAGCCCCAGGCGAAGCCGCTCAACCGGCCCATGCGCTCGCGCCGCACGATGGTCGGCAGCAGGGCATTGTTGAACACGATCGACATTTCGGCGCCGATCGTGGCGATCACGACCGCCCAGGCGATCATGCCCACCAGATCGGGCCGCCCGGGCAGCGCCCACCAGAGCGCGGCGCAGCCCAGCGCGACCATGAGCTGGAAGAAGAAGATATAGGGTTTGCGCCGCCCGCCCGCGTCGGCCATGGCGCCGAGGAAGGGGCTGAGCAACGCCACGAAGATGGCCGCCGTGGATTGCGTGAAGGCCCAGGCGGCCTGGCCCTTCACCGCATCGCCGATCATCACATTGGCGAAGTAGGGCGCGAAGATGAACGTGGTGACGACGGTGAAGAACGGCTGGTTCGCCCAGTCGAACATAGCCCAGCTGAACTGGCCGAGTCGGGAAGCTTCCTTGGTCATGTCGATTTCATATTACGCGCCAGTTGCCGGATCGCGTCGCGATTCGTCGGCGAGAAGGTCTTGTTCATGGCCTCCTGCCACGGCAACCAGAGCTGGGCGACGTGCTCGGCCGGATCCAGAGTCGCCACCGTCATCCGCGGCACCAGGAAGCCGAACACATGCTCGACGTTGTGCGTTACGTCGGGCGCATAACGGGCGCGCCACTGCGGCCAGATCTCGTAGCGGTTGGTGAGCTTCCAGTCGGTCAGGGTCCCGACGGACAGGCCGGTCTCCTCCAGGAGTTCGCGTCGTGCCGTGGCTTCGAGATCGGGATCGTCCGGCTCGCGCGAACCGGTCACGCACTGCCAGGCGCCCCAATTGCCGAACGATCCCCGGTCGGTGCGCTCCAGCAGAAGTACGTCGAGGGCGGGCGTATGAACCACCACCAGCACCGATTCGGGAAGCTTGAAGGCCATTGCTGCCAGCATATAAGGTCCGGCGTCAGTTTTCCGAGGGGACAATGAGCAAGGAACTTCAGGCCACCATCGACGCGGCGTGGGAGCAGCGCGACGGCATCAACAGCGCGACCAGGGGCCCGGTGCGCGACGCGGTCGAGGCGGCGATCGCCGGTCTGGACGACGGCTCCTTCCGCACCGCCCAAAAATTCGGTGACGAATGGGTCGTCAACCAATGGCTGAAGAAAGCCGTGCTTCTTTCCTTCCGGCTCTACGATTCCGTGCCGATGGACGGCGGCGCATCGTTCCCCGGCCTGGGTGGGGCGCCGTGGTTCGACAAGGTGCCGCTGAAGACCACGGGTTGGGACGCCAAGCGCTTCGCCAAGGCAGGCTTCCGCGCCGTGCCGGGCTCGGTGGTGCGCCGCGGCTCCTACATCGCGCCATCGGTCGTGCTGATGCCGTCCTTCGTCAATCTCGGCGCATACGTCGACTCCGGGACCATGGTCGACACCTGGGCGACCGTCGGCTCGTGCGCACAGATCGGCAAGAACTGCCATCTCTCGGGAGGCGTCGGCATCGGCGGCGTGCTGGAGCCGCTGCAGGCCAACCCGGTGATCATCGAGGACAACTGCTTCATCGGCGCGCGTTCCGAAGTCGTGGAGGGCGTGATCGTCGGCACCGGCGCGGTGCTGTCGATGGGCGTGTTCATCTCGGCGACCACCAAGGTGGTCGATCGTGCGTCGGGCCAGATCCATGTCGGCAAGGTGCCGCCCTACTCGGTGGTGGTGCCGGGCAACATCGGCGGCGGACCGGATCGGCCGTCGACGTACTGCGCGGTCATCGTCAAGACGGTCGACGAGCGCACGCGCTCGAAGACCTCGATCAACGAGCTGCTGCGCGACTGACGTGGGCGACCGCCTGCTCTGGCGCGGCGACACCCTGCCGGCGGATGCCGGGCGGATCGCGCTGCCGGCCCGGGTGCTGGGCGAACTCGACGAAGTCGTCGCGTCCCTCGAGCGCGACCCGTTGCCGCTGTTGCTGCTGCGTCCGGAGGACTTCCGGCTCGACGCCGCGCGCACCTTCATGCGCGAGGTCAAGCGCGAACTCGACGAGGGCGTGGGTTTCGCCATCGTCGATCGCCTGCCGGTCGAGCGCTGGCCGATCGATGGAGCGCGCGCAGCCTGGTGGCTGCTGGCATCGCTGGTGGCGCGGCCGGTGGCGCAGAAGTGGGACGGCACGTCGATCTACGACGTCACCGATCTCGGCCGGCCGCCCGGCAATGGCGTGCGGCCCGATGTCACGAACCACGAGCAGAACTTCCACACCGACAACAGCTACAACAACATGCCGCCGCACTATGTCGGCCTGCTGTGCGTGCGCACGGCCATGGAAGGCGGCGTGAGCGGCATCGTGAGCTTCGCTGCCGCGTGCGAGGAGATGAAGCGACGCCATCCCGATCTGCTGCCGCGGCTCTTCGAGCCGTTCTACTTCGATCGCCAGCGTGAGCACGCGCCCGGCGACACGATGACGACCTTCCATCCGATGCTGGAAGATCATGGCGGCCGCCTGATCGCGCGCCTGTCGCGCTTCCAGGTGCGGAACGGCTACAACCTCGCCGGTCAGGCACTCGACGCCGAGGGCGAAGCGGCGCTGGAAGCCTTCGAGGCGATCCTCAACGAGCCCGGCATGGCGGCGCGCTTCCACTTCGAGCCGGGCCAGATGCAGATCATCGACAACCGCGCGCTCGGCCACAAGCGCACGGGATTCCGCGACTGGCCAGAGCCTGAACGCAAACGCCTGCTGGTGCGGCTATGGCTGCGCGACAGCGGCAGCCGCACCTACAACGGCTAAGGGCGGCCAAGTCAGACTGCGTGCCGCTTCCATTCCGGCTGCGTCTTCAGATGGGCGCCTTCCTTGGCCAGGATCTTGGCAGTGCGCTCGGGCGCGAAGCCGAGATCGACGAAGGCCGGCCCTACATTGGCGACCTCGCGATAGTCGGCGATCTTGCCGTCGCGCAAGGTCATCATCGATACACCCTCGAAGCCGACACGCTTGCCCTTGGCCTCGGGCAGGGTCGAGACGTAACTGAAGGTGTAATAGGCGTAGAGCATCTCGCCGTCGCTCACCGGCCGATGCATGTCCCAGCGGAACTCGCGGGCGGTGCGATGAAACCAGTCGTCGATCATCTCGGCGATCTTCGCGCGGCCCTTGAAATCGCCGTAGAACACGTCGTGGTAGACGCCGTCCTCGGTGAACAGCTCGGCGAAGGCCTTGCCGTCGCGATGCTCGACGGCCGAACAGAATGCCTTCAGAAGCGCTGAGATATCCATCCTTGGTCCTCCCGGGTTGACCCAATCATCACTAAACTCGACGGCTCGGCAAGGGAGCGACAGGAGCGGCCCGCATGAGCACTTGGATCGTCTTGGGCGTCATCGTGGCGATCGGGCTGTGGCTGATCGCCGTCTACAATGGGCTGGTCAGCGGCCGCAACCAGGCACAGACGGCGTGGAGCCAGATCGACGTGCAGCTCAAGCGCCGCCACGATCTCATCCCCAACCTGGTGCAGGTCGTGAAGGACGCCATGGGCTACGAGCAGGAGACGCTCGCCAAGGTGATCCAGGCACGCAACGCGGCCGCGGCTGCGTCGGGCCCGGCGCAAGCGGGGCCCGCCGAAGCGGCGCTGACGCAGGCAACACGCGGGCTCCTGGCCCTGGTCGAGAGCTATCCGCAGCTCAAGGCCAACGACAACATCCGCCAGCTGCAGGAAGAGCTGACCACGACCGAGAACAAGGTCGCCTTCGCGCGCCAATTCTACAACGACTCGGTCAACGCCTATAACGTCCGCCGCCAGAGCTTCCCGGCAGTGCTGGCGGCATCGTCGCTGGGCTTCGGGCCGATCGAGCTGTTCAACATGCCGGACGCCGAACGAGAGGTACCCAAGGTGGCGTTGCGGTGACGGCGCATGGCCACGGCCACCACCGACTTCGTCGCGGCGCAGGCGGCCAACCGGCGTAATACGCTCGTTCTGCTCGCGGTGTTGACGACGCTGGCGGCACTGTTCGGCTATCTGGTCGGCTGGGTCGTCGAGAGCGAAGGTACAGGTGCCGTGCCGGCGGTCAGCGGCTTCGGCGTTGTCGCCGCCGGCGCGATGGCGACCGCCAGCGTCGGCTGGAGCGCGATGTCGCTCGCCTTCGGCAACCGCCTGGTGTTGTCGATGGCGGAGGCGAAGGAGATCGCCAAGGAAGACGCACCGCAGCTCTACAACGTGGTCGAGGAGATGGCGATCGCCTCGGGCGTGCCGATGCCCAAGGTCATGGTCATGGAAACCGAGGTGCCCAATGCCTTCGCCACTGGCACCTCGACCTCCAATGCCGCCATCGCCGTGACGCGCGGCCTCCTGGACACCCTCAATCGCGACGAGCTGCAGGGCGTGGTCGGCCACGAAATGGGCCACATCGCCAACCTCGACACGCGCTACATGACGGTGGTCGGCGTCACCGTGGGCCTGATCGCTCTCGTCGCCCAGATGATCCTGCGCTCGCTGCAATGGGGCAGCTACCGCGGCCGGCGCAGCAGCGGCGGCCGCAAGGGCGGCGGCAATGCGATCCTGATCGTCATCCTGCTGGTCGTCGCCGTACTGGCACCGCTGGCCGCCAAGGCGGTGCAGATGGCAGTGTCGCGCCAGCGCGAGTATCTTGCCGATGCGACGTCCGTCCAGTTCACGCGCAACCCCGAGGGCCTCATTTCGGCTCTCAGGAAGCTCGAGGCGGCGGCGCAGCCGTTTCCCGGAGTGAGCCATGCCACGCAGCACCTCTTCATCGTCAACCCCGTGCAGCGTGTCACGCCCAAGACGTCGGCGCTCATGGCGACCCATCCCGAGATCGAGGCTCGCGTGGCTCGCCTGCGCAATCTGGGCGCTTAGCGCCGGCGCGGCGGCGGCCTTCGATCTGCAGGGCCATCGCGGGGCGCGCGGTCTCGCCCCGGAGAACACATTGAACGGCTTCCGCACCGCCTTGTCGTTCGGCGTCAGCACGCTCGAGACCGACCTCGGCATCACCAAGGACGACGTCGTCGTGCTCTATCACGATCGCCGCCTCAATGCCGATCTGACGCGCGATCCCGAGGGCAAGTGGCTGGAGGGGCCCGGCCCGACCATCCGCTCGCTCACGCTCGACGAACTCAAACGCTACGACATCGGTCGGCTGAAGCCCGACAGCCGCTACGCCCAGCAGTATCGCGAGCAAAAGCCCGCCGACGGCGAGCGAATTCCCACCCTGGCCGAGCTTTACGCACTTGCCGGGCCGACCGTGCGGCTGAACATCGAAATCAAGATCGATCCCAACCGCCCCGACGAGACCGTCGACCCGGAGACCTTCGTGCGACGCACCGTCGAGGCCGTGCGATTGGCCCGGGCGGAAGACCGGACCACGGTACAGTCCTTCGACTGGCGTCCATTGATCACGCTGCGGAAGCTGGCACCTGAGATCGAGACCGCCTGCCTCACGATCGAATCGTCGAATTTCGACACCGTCAGGCGCAATGCCGGTGCGCCTTCGCCGTGGCTTGGCGGCCTCGACCTCTCCCAGCACGGCGGCTCCGTTCCCAAGCTGGTCAAGGCGGCGGGATGCGCGACCTGGTCGCCGTTCTGGCGCAACGTGACCGCGGAACTGGTCGCGGAGGCGCAGGCGCTGGGCCTCAAGGTCATTCCCTGGACCGTGAATGCTCCCGCCGAGATGGCTCGCCTGATCGATCTCAAAGTTGACGGCCTGATCACGGACTATCCCGACCGCGCCGTCGTCGTACTGGCCCAGAAAGGGGTGAAAATTCGCTAGTCGGTTGACTCCAGGGCATCTGTGTTCTGTATACAGAAGCCATGCCCGTACGACCGATCCAGCCAGAGCCAGATCTCTCCGAGCGCATCCACGACGCCATTCTCGACGCCATCTGCGCCGGCCGATTGAAGGCCGGCGCCCGCGTCACCCAGGAAGAGCTCGCCCAGAAATTCGGCGTCAGCCGACAGCCCGTCCTGCAGGCGATGATGATCCTGCGCCGCGAGGGATTCCTGATCGAAACCGGCCGAAAGGGCGTGTGCGTGGCACCGCTCGACGTCGAGAAGGCACATAACCTCTACGTCGTGCGCGGTGCGCTCGACGGTGCGGCGGCGCGGCTCGCGGCGGCACGTTACACGCCCGAACTCGCCCATCGCGGCCGGCTCCTGCTCGATGTCGGCCGGCGCGCGGCCGCCAGCGGCAGCGTGCCATCGATCATCGAGGCGGACATCGACTTCCACCTCTTCGTTTACGAGGCCTCGGGCAATCCCCTGATCGGCGAGACGGCGCAGCCGCATTGGCAACACCTGCGTCGCGTCATGGCAGCCGCCCTGAGCGAAGGCGACCTGCGCATCAGCGTGTGGGACGAGCACGAAGGCATCCTGCGCGCCCTGGAGGCCGGCCACGTCGCCGACGCAGAGGCGCTCGCCCGCGGCCATGCGGAGCAAATGGCCGACATTCTCACCGGGCGGCTGCGCGTCGCGATCTCGCGCGCCGCCTAGAGACAACGACAACGGAGGAACCGCCATGAAGCTCACCAAGGAGCAGTTCGCGCAGTTCGACGAGGAAGGCTACCTCTTCTTCCCCGACTATTTCTCAGCCGAAGAAACGGCCCTCCTGAAGGGCTCGATCCCCGAGGTCTTCGCGCAGCGCCGCGAGGAGAACGTGCGCGAGAAGACAGGCGACGTGGTGCGCACCGCGTTTGCCGTGCACACCTATCATCCGGTGTTCGAGGCGCTGATCCATCACCCGCGCTTCGTCGAACCGGCCGAGCAACTGCTGGGCGACAAGACCTACATCCACCAGTTCAAGATCAACGGAAAGGCCGCCTTCGACGGCGACGTCTGGCAGTGGCACCAGGACTACGGCACCTGGAGGGCCGACGACGACATGCCCGAGGCGCGCGCCATGAACCTCGCGGTGTTCGTCGACGAGGTGAACGAATTCAACGGCCCGCTGTGGTTCATCCCCAAGAGCCACAAGAAGGGCGCCATCGAGGCCAAACACGACCTCACCACGACGTCCTATCCATTGTGGGTGATCGACAACGACACCATCGCCAAGCTGGTCGACCAGGGCGGCATCGTGGCGCCCAAGGGCGGACCGGGCTCGGCGATCTTCTTCCACGGTACGCTGGTGCACGGCAGCCCGCCCAACATGTCGCCGTGGGACCGCCAGATCATCTACGTGACCTACAACGCCGTCTCCAACGCCATCCGCCGCTTCAAGCGGCCGGCCTACATCGCCCATCGTGATTTCACGCCGATCGATGCGTGGAGCGACGACGCGGTCCTGCGCGCCGCGCGCCACAAGGCCGCCGCCGAATAACGGGAGGAGTCCATGAACCTGCATCGCATGCTGCTGGAGCGCGCGGCGGGCGGAAAGCCGCTGCGCATCGGCCTGATCGGCGCCGGCAAGTTCGGCGCCATGTATCTCAGCCAGATCCCGACGACACCGGGCATCCATCTGGTCGGCATCGCCGATCTCTCGCCCACGCGCGCCCGGGAGAACCTGGCGCGTCTCGGCTGGAAGCCCGGTGTGACGGCGGCCCTTTCGTTCGCCGAAGCGCGCAGGCACGGCAACACCCATCTGACCGACGACTGGCGCGCCCTGGTGACCAACCCGGAGATCGACATCGTGGTCGAGGCGACAGGCGATCCGATCGCGGCCGTGGAGCACGCGCTCGAAGCCTTCCGCAACGGCAAGAGCGTGGTCATGGTGACGGTCGAGGCCGACGCTTTCTGCGGTCCGCTGCTCGCCAAGCGCGCGGCCGAGGCGGGTGTGGTCTACAGCCTTGCCTACGGCGACCAGCCGGCGCTGATCTGCGAACTGGTCGACTGGGCGCGCACGTCGGGCTTCGAGGTCACGGCCGCCGGTCGCGGCCACAAGTGGCTGCCGCACTTCGCGCAGTCGACGCCCGAGACGGTGTGGAAATACTGGGGCCTCAACGAGGAGCAGGCCAGGCGCGGCGGACTCAATCCGAAGATGTTCAACTCCTTCCTCGACGGCTCCAAGCCCGCCATCGAAAGCACCGCAGTCGCCAACGCAACCGGCCTTACGCCGGCACCGGACGGGCTCGCCTTCCCGCCCTGCTCGGTCGAGGACCTGCCGTTCGTGATGCGTCCGGCGTCTGAGGGTGGCCAGCTGCATCACAAGGGCCAGGTCGAGGTCGCGAGTTCGCTGGAGCGCGACGGCCGCGCCATCCCCTACGAGATCCGCAAGGGCGTGTGGGTCGTGTTCGAGGCGGCGACGGAGTACCAGAAGAACTGCTTCGAGGAGTACATGCTCTGCACCGATCCGTCGGGCCGCTACTCGGTCATGTACAAGCGCTGGCATCTGATCGGGCTCGAGGTCGGCATGTCGGTCGCCTCGGTCGGGCTGCGCCAGGAACCGACCGGTTGCCCGATCGGCTTCCACGCCGACGTGATCGCCACCGCCAAGCGCGACCTCGAGCCTGGCGAGATGCTGGACGGCGAGGGCGGCTACACGGTCTACGGCAAGCTCTTCCCGTCGGAGAAATCGACGTCGCTCGGCAGCCTGCCGCTCGGGTTGGCGCACAACGTCAAGCTGCTGAAGCCCATCAAGGCCGGCCAGTCGCTGACCTATTCAGACGTGGCGATGGACGAGAGCCTGACCGCGGTGAGGTTGCGCCGCGAGATGGAGCGCACCTTCGCACCGGTGGCGGCGAAGATCGCCGCCCAGTAGGCTCGGGCTACTCCAGGCGCACGGTGGCGTCGAAGTCGCTCTCGATCATCTTGACAAGGCGTTCCGCGAGCCGGCCGCCGGCCGCCGAATTGGCCTGGTCGAAGGCGAGAAGCGTGAAATCGTTGGCAGGCGCCAGCTTCATGGACAGTCGCATGGAGTCGCGCCTCGCGTACTCGAGAGCCACGTCCTTCTTGTCCGCCTCGGGCACCTCAGGGGTCCCGGGCAGCGGCGCGAAGCCCTCGCTCCGGGCGAATTGCACAAAGGCCTGAACGAAGCGGGTGCGATCGCCTGGCTCGACCTTGCCGCGAATATGGGCGCTGGCCACCACGACGGAAAACTCCCGTCGGGGCTGTGCCGAGTCCCAGGCGATGAAGCCGAGATAGACGGCAGCGCAGCCGAATACGAGTGTCGCGATGGCCACGAGGACGGGGCGTCTCATTCGAGTGCATGTCCCGCGCGCTTGAAGTCGTCCATCGAACAGGCTCCTCCCACGACAGCCATTCTACGACAGCCGAGATCGTGCACCTACCACAGTCGATCGAGTCCACCACCGAGGCTCGACAGAATCCGCTTCAACCAGGACGCGAAGAACGGTAGCGTCCCATTACCATGCCGCTGTCCTGGACGATCTCCCACCCCGACCGCCTGATCAGCGTCACCGCCAAGGGCTTCGTCTCCCTGCAGGAACTGGAGGCCTACTACGACGCCGTCGTCGTGGCCAATGCGCTGTCCTATGGGCGTCTGTTCGACGTCACGGAGGTCGGGCCGGAGGCGGCCACCGAGCAGGACTACCTCATGTTCGGCGCGCGCATGCAGGCCTACGCCTCGGTGATGGAATTCGGGCCGATTGCCTTCGTCGTCACCAAGCCCGCGGTCCACGATCTCGTGATGCGCTGCCTGAACCTGGCGCCGGCCCCGCGGCCCGTCCGACTCTTCGACTCGGCCGAGAAGGCGCAGGCCTGGCTCGATGACCAGTGTCCGCCGCAGCAGGCGGCCGCGAGCGGTTAGAGAGCCGGCGCCGGCTCCTTGTCCTTGGCCGCCAAGGGCTTGCCCTCGGCATCGTCGCGTTCCTTCTCCTTCCGCGCCTTCAGGAGCTTGCGCAGGATCATGTTGCGCTTGAGCGCGGAGATGTGATCGATGAACAGGATCCCGTCGAGATGGTCGATCTCGTGCTGAATGCAGGTCGCGAGCAGGCCTTCGCACGCCAGCTCCTGACGCTGGCCGTCGCGGTCGAGATAGCGCACCGTCACCTTGGACGGGCGCACGACGTCGGAATAATGCTCGGGCACCGACAGACAGCCTTCCTCGTAGGTGGCGTCCTCGTCCGACGCCTCGACGATTTCGGGGTTGGCCATGAACAGCGGCCCGGTCTTGACGTCCTCGCGGTCGATGTCGAGCACGATGACGCGCTTCAGCACGCCGACCTGCGGCGCCGCCAGCCCGATGCCCGGGGCGGCGTACATCGTCTCCAACATGTCGTCCATGAGTTGACGCACGTCGGCATCGACCGTCTCGACCGGCTTGGATTTCTTCTTCAGGCGCGGATCGGGCGCCGTGAGGATGGGCAACTTCGCCATCGTGCCTAAATATGCAGTGAAATCAGGCGTTTCAAGGCCGATTCAGGTTCGGGTCACCATCGTCCCGAGTCCCGACTCGGTGAATACCTCGAGCAGCAGTGCATGAGGCACGCGGCCGTCCATGATAGTGGCGGCCTCGACACCCGAATTCACCGCGTCGATGCAGTTCTCGACCTTGGGAATCATGCCGCCCGAGATCGTGCCGTCGGCGATCAGGGCGCGCGCCCGCTCCACGGTCATCTCCGGAATGAGCTGGCCGTTCTTGTCCAGGACGCCCGGAACGTCGGTGAGGAAGAGCAGGCGCTTGGCCTTCATGGCGCCGGCGATGGCACCGGCCGAGGTGTCGGCGTTGATGTTGTAGGTGAGCTCGTCGTCGACGCCGAAGCCGATCGGCGCCACCACCGGAATGACGTCGGCGCGGCGCAGCTGCTCGAGCACCATGACGTTGATCTTGGCCGGCTCGCCCACCTGCTTGAGATCGACCTTCAGCATCTCGCCTGTCTTGGGGTCGCGCATCTGGGTAACCTTGCGCGCGAGGATCAGGTTGCCGTCCTTGCCGCAGATGCCGACGGCAATGCCGCCGCATTCGTTGATGTCGGCCACGATCGCCTTGTTGATCGATCCGGCCAGCACCATTTCGACGATCTCCATCGTGGCGGCATCGGTGACGCGCAGTCCGTTGACGAACTGGCTCTTGAGGCCGACCCGCTCCAGCATCTTGTTGATCTGCGGGCCGCCGCCATGGACGACGATCGGGTTCATGCCGACCTGCTTCATGAGGACCACGTCGCGCGCCACGAGATCGCCGAGCTTGGGGTCGGTCATGGCATGGCCGCCGTACTTGACGACGAAGGTGGCGTCGTTGTGCCGACGCATGTACGGCAGGGCCTTGGAGATGGTCTCCGCCATGCGGATGAGCCGCTTTTGCTCCTTGTCGGTCTGGACCGGCTCGGCCATTTGTTTCCACCCTTGCTCGGAAAAAGCCCTCTCCGGGCCGGGAGAGGGCTTAAGCTCGCATCATATATCAGGCGGCTCGCGGATAGAAGAAAGCCGGTCCGCACGGCAAGAGGGCCGCGTCAGGATGTCCACATGATCGACCATACTTCACTCGCCGACCGGGGCTTCACCGTCGCCAGGGAGCTGATCTCGCCTGCCGAGTGCCGCACGCTGGCAACCCTGTGGCCGGAGGAGGAGGCATTTCGCAAGCGCGTTGTCATGCAGCGGCATGGCTACGGGCAGGGCGAGTACCAATACTTCACCTATCCGCTGCCCGGCCTCGTGGAACGTCTGCGCCAGGCGCTCTATCCCGCGCTCGCCGCGGTCGCCAACGGCTGGAACGCGGCGCTCGGCGACGACAGGCGCTTCCCGCCGACTCTGAAAGCCTGGCTGCGGCAGTGCCATCAGGGTGGGCAAAAGCGGCCGACGCCTCTGCTGCTGCGCTATCGTACCGGCGACTACAACTGCCTGCATCGCGACCTCTATGGCGATTTGGTCTTTCCGCTGCAGGCCACCGTCCTGCTGAGCGCCCCGGGCCGCGACTTCGACGGTGGTGAGTTCCTACTGGTCGAGCAGCGGCCGCGCATGCAGTCGCGCGGCGAGGTCGTTCCGCTCGGCCAGGGCGACGCCGTGATTTTCGCCGTGAACGAGCGACCAGCGAGGGGAACCCGCGGCTATCACCGCGTCGGCATGAGGCACGGCGTGTCGAGCCTGCGCGCGGGCGAGCGCTTCACGCTCGGCATCATCTTCCACGACGCAGCATAAACCGATGTCGCGGACATGGGGCTGCGGACCTCCAGGCCCGCGGTCTCACTGGCGGCCGGCCGGCGGCGTCATCAGGCCTTGGCCGCTCGGCGGGCGGGCCGGTTCGCGCTTCTGCGGCTCCGGGCCGCGCTCCGAACCCGACGGCGCGGGCAGGGGCTTGTCCGCCAGCGGGAACACCACGGCAGGCTTCGACGGGGGCAGCGGTTCGGACGCGCCGGCATCCCTGGGCGGCAGCGTCAGGCCGGCGCCGACGACGA